>JARRJQ010000401.1:0-8861 GCA_037388985.1 Desulfobacterales bacterium
AATGGCTTCCGGTGCGAGCGATTCGCGTATGATTCCCAGTTCATAAATGCCCAAGGCCTTGGGTGCGTGGGTGCTTTTGGCAAGCAAAAAACCAAGCAGCGGCAGACGCATGCCGACAAATACGACTTCCCCATCGACGATTTCACGGGCGGCAGCGGTTACCATTAATTCAGGTAGTGTGTAAGACATAACCGGTACCGATATTGTTTACAAAAGAAGCATATATGGTTTCATTCTAAGCTTGTCGGTTTCAGTGTTCAGGTGTCAGTGTTCGGGTGTCAGCAAAATAGCTGGAAGGCTGGAAAGCTTGGATGCTTGAAAGCTCAGAGGCTTCATCGCTTCCGGCCTCCTGGCTTCCCAGCCTTCCAGCCTCCAAGCTATAAGCGAATTGCCTGACCCCTAAACACTGACACCTGACACCATCTCTTAATAACCATAATCCACCGGCTCTGAAAGGTCATGGTTTTTGATCGATAAATCGGCCATTCGTTTCTGCCCCACTAAATTCAAGTAATCCTGCCAGCTGTGGACATCATCAACCCAGCGCTTTTTCCATTTGCCGAAATCATCTAACGTTTTACTGCGGTCTCGATAATCGATGAACCCTTGATGATCGCGGTTATAATAGCCTGGCACAGGCGAGGGATGCCCTCCCCACGGTGCATGCACCACGGCGCTTACCCGAAACCCGGGCGTGATGACCCGATTGGGATCGCGAAGGATGACTTCCGGCTCTACAATTTCTTCGGCCGTGATGATAATATGTTTGCTGGCCATACAGGCGTCACGCGTAATGCCCAGATTGCCCCAGGCATGGGCGTTGCCGAATTTATCCGCACGTTGTAAATGAACAATGGCAACATCCGGGTTGATGGCCGCCACCGCAGTTAGGGTATCCCCGCTAAACGGGCAGGTCATGAGCTTCAGGCTGCGGTTAGTCCGAAATAGATCACTTCCGAGGGCAGTTTTCGTTGGCATGAAAGAGACTCCCATGGCGCCAGCGCGCAGGGCCATGGCTAAAGTCAAATTAGAGTGATCTTCCATTTCCAGTTCACCGGTTTCAACCGTCCGACGAAAATTATAACAAGATCCGGTAATCACATTGCCTACCCAGGCTGCCTGGATTTTTGCGACCCCTGTCCCTCCAATGATCTGATCAAATAATATATCTGAGATCGGTCCAATTAGAGTCAGATCTTTTTTGTTTTGACGGATGAGTTCATGCCCCGCAGCAAACGGGATGAGGGTTTCCTGGGCGAGACCCATGGCAATGGAACTTCCATCGGGCACAAAACGGTCAATCGCTTCAGATAGCGTCAGCAGTTTGGCCTCAGACATTTGGAATCCTCACCATTTAAAAAATACCTATCGAATTACAGATTGGCTGCGGCCAGAAACAAAAATTGATGCCCTCCGGAGGAAGTATTCGGCAGGCTACTGTTTTGACAGGTTGAAACAGATTTCAAACTACCCGGATTCAGTGGCTTTGCTCTGCTTGATGGATTGCTCGAATTCTTCGAAAAATTTATTGCGCTGCTTCCAGTCGGGTCCAAAGCGTTTATTAAAAAAGTCTCCGAGTTTATCAAACAACTTCGCCCAGACCGGCTGACCCCCTTTCAGTACCACATCGGCCAAAAATTCAGGGAGACTGTTCATTTTTTCTTTTGGCAGGAAAGAGACGGCACCTAGCTTGATCGATTTTTCCAGCGCTTCAGGTGTTAACGCATAGGCCGTTAGCATCACGGTGGGAAATCCCCTTTTAACCGAAGTCTTCAAAAGTTCAAAACCATCGACTCCCATGATATCTAAGATAACGATATCAAAGGTATAACTCATCAGCAGTTGACGGGCGGTGTCGTAATCATTCGCTTTGCGCACCAGGCACATGTCCAAAACTTCAGCAACGGTATCGGTAACATCGGTTTCATCGTCCACAGTCAATACAATTTTATCTTTCAACAGGCTTTCAGGATCCATGATCTCGAATTCTCCTTTCACCAAAAGGTTGATCAACAGCGTAAAGCCGTTACGATCATTTTTTATAACCTATATCATTATAAAAAACGCCAAGTCAAGCGATGCGTGGGTTGATTTATTCGCATTCACCTGTATTATTTTACATACTGCTAAGTTATGAATTATTTCTTGCATTGCAAGATGCTATATACTAAAGGTTTCAGGTTTCAGTATTCAGGTGTCAGGCCTTTAGCCGATCGATCATAGCTGATGGCTCTTTTGGCCAGAAGCTGGGAAGCCAGGAAGCAATAAGGCCTTTGAGCCTTCAAGCACCCTAGCTTTCCAGCTATTTTACTGACACCTGAACACTGAAACCTGAAACCACACTGCTTGAACCCTGAACCTCTGAACCCGTAGTCCGTTACAAGATGACCCCCTCTGAAAAAAAGCAGATATTGACCCTGAATGAAACGTTGGCCAAAGAAATTCAGATTGGTGTTATAGAAACCGATCATAAAAAAAGCCGCACAATTCGGCAATTTTGCGACACGCTCAGCCATCTGGTACCCAAAATCCGCATCAAGCAGGAAGAAGGCGGTTCAAATGAGCTTCCGGCCATTCGCCTTCATCATGGGTTAAGGTATCTGGCGGTCCCTTCGGGTTCGGAAATACTGCCATTTGTTGAAGCGCTGCATCTGCTCGATTCGAACAAAGCACAGGTTGATGAATCGCTGAATGCTCGAGTGAAAAAAATTACATTACCAACAAATTTAGTTGTTTACGTTTCGGCTCAGTGTAAATTATGCTCGGAAGTGGTGCGGCAACTGCTACCTTTGCCTATCTTAAATCACCACATTCTGCTTACGGTAATTGATGGAATTCATTTCCCTGAGGTTGCCGAAAAAAATAGGGTTCAATCCGTGCCCACCGTGATTTTGGAGGGCCGGTTGCGCTGGACGGGAACACTTCAAGTAGACGAAATCATTAACGTCATGGTCAGCGGCGACCCCAAGGCTTTGGGGCCGGTTTCTCTAGAAATGCTGCTGAAAGAAGGCCGGGCAAGCGAGCTGGCTGAAATGATGCTTAAAGCGCAAGAAATTTTTCCAGCTTTTTATGAGGTTTTAGTCCATCCCAAATGGCCGGTTCGTCTGGGTGCAATGGTCGTCATGGATGAGCTCATTGAAAAAAATCTGGATCTCGCCCTTCAAACCTTGAAACCCTTATGGGGGCGCTTTTTCGAAGTTGACAATCGGGTAAAAGGGGATCTGATGTATGTCTTCGGCGCAATGGGGCAAAAGGAAATAATCCCCTGGCTGGAAACCGTAATTAATGGCGAATCCGACGCTGAGGTGAAAGAAGCAGCCCGCGAGACCCTGAACACATTAAAAAAATAAAGTGGAAACAAGCAGAAAATTGAAGGTTTAAACAAGCGAAAGCAAATAAAAGAGGTCTACCGATTCACCTTTTTGATTATTTCGCCGTGGTTTCGGTTTTTGCGGCTTTACTGGTTTTCTTTTTGGCTTTTTTCTTTCCACCTTCTCCGGGAACAATCAATTCAACCATAGACATCGGAGCCGCATCGCCTGCCCGCCTTTCTATCTTCACGATGCGTGTGTAACCTCCGGCAGTTTTGCCGTATTTTTCTTGGGCCTCTTCAAACAATTTATGAACCACACTTTTTTCCCTGATAATCGCAAGGGCTTGCCTTCTGGCATGCAGGTTTCCCTTTTTGGCTAAAGTGATGACATGCTCTGCCCAGCGTCGCAATTCTTTGGCCTTGACTTCGGTGGTTCGAATACGCTCATGCTTAAATAAAGACGTAACCATATTCCGGAACATCGCAATACGATGGCTCGTCGTTCGACTCAGTTTCAGGCTAGCTTTTTGATGTCTCATACGCCAGACTACTCTCCTTCTTCACGTTCCTCACGGGGTGGTGTAAATCCTTCAAGTTTCATCCCAAGCGACAGGCCCATTTCGGACAGCACTTCTTTAATTTCGTTCAATGATTTCCGACCGAAATTTTTGGTTTTGAGCATTTCGGCCTCAGTTTTACTTACCAGCTGCCATATTTTATTGATATCTGCATTTTTCAAACAGTTCGCACTGCGAACCGACAACTCAAGCTCTTCGACGCTTCGGTACAGATTTTCATTAAACTTCGGTCTCTGCCTGTCTCTGGTTTCTTCCTCCAGTTTCGGCTCCAGTTCCTCATCAAAGTTTATGAATGTGGTCATTTGCTCTTTTAAAATCTTTGCGGCATATGCCACAGCATCTTCAGGTAGAATGCTTCCGTCTGTCCAAACCTCCATCGTGAGTTTATCGTAGTCGGTGCGCTGACCGACTCTTGCGTTTCCAACCACATAATTCACCCGCTTAATCGGCGAAAAAACCGCATCAATTGCTATCGTACCGGCAGGAGCATCTTCATCTTTATTGGCCTCGGCAAGCGAATATCCTTTCCCGTATTTAACGGTCATTGTCATCTTTAGCTTTCCTTTGCTTGAAAGGCTCGCAATGTGCTGTTTGGGATTGAGAATTTCACATTTTCCATCATCACTAATGATATCGCCAGCTGTGACTTCACCTTCTCCTGAGGCTTCAATTCGGACTGTCTTCGGTTTAGTGTCGTTAACTTTAAAGCGTACTTCTTTGAGATTGAGAATGAGCTCAGAAACGTCCTCCAGAACACCCGGGATAACGCTGAACTCATGCATGACACTTTCAATTTTAACCAGGGTTATGGCTGCGCCGTATAAAGATGACAATATAATTCTTCTTAGGGAGTTTCCGATTGTGATTCCATAACCCCTTTCCAGCGGTTCACAAACGAACTTCCCATAGGACGGATTGCTGCTAACCTGAACTTTTTCCGGCTTAATCATTTGCTGCCAGTTAACATACATCACTTCATCAGATGACATTTTCTTGTCTCCAAATTAATAAAGTTTTGGATGATCCGTTTAAAGGCGAGAATTGCCGAGCTCCACCTTTAATCTAAAGCAAACTTTACTTGGAATAAAGCTCGACAATCAACTGTTCTTGAATCGGCATGGTAATATCTTCCCGCACCGGAAAACTGTTCACCACGCCTTTGTGATTTTCTTTTTCAAGTTCCAACCACTGAGGTATTCCTCTACGTACGACTGCCTCCAGAGAATCCGCAATTGCTGAAATCTTTTTGCTCCCTTCCCTGATTTCAATTGAATCACCGACTTTGACCAGAAGGGACGGGATGTTGACCTTTTTTCCATTGATCAAAAAATGATTATGAAGAACAAAATGACGACCCTGAGCACGAGAGTTTGTAAAACCCAGGCGATAGACGACATTGTCTAGCCGCCGCTCCAACATAACAAGAAGATTTGTACCGGTAACGCCTTTTAGACGTTCCGCCCTGAGCGTCTATCAAAAGCACACTTATCTGAATAGCAGCGGTCCCCCTTGAGGTACAATTTTAAGTTTTCACGCCGGCAATGCCGGCACACAGAATCTCTATATCTTGCCAAATGATCCTCCCTCTTAATTGGTCAACTGGTTAATTGGTTGAATAGTTAAATCGCAATTGAGAATACCATCCTTTAAAACGAATTGACTATTTGGCGATTTAGCTAATTAACTGAATTAAACTCTGCGTCGTTTGGGTGGTCGGCAACCATTATGCGGGATCGGGGTTACATCTTTAATCATCACCACATTAAATCCGGTAGCCTGCAACGCTCGCAAGGCCGATTCCCTTCCCGGTCCGGGTCCTTTGACATAAACCTCTACAGTTTTCAAACCATGTTCCTGTGCCTTTTTGGCAGCATCTTCAGCGGCCATCTGGGCGGCAAAAGGGGTGCTTTTTCGCGATCCCTTGAATCCCTGAACTCCGGCACTGGACCAGGCCAAGACATTACCGCCAGAATCGGTTATCGTAACGATCGTATTATTAAATGTCGATTGAATGTGAACGACACCCGTGTCCCTTTCGCGTCCGTGAATTCGTACTGGTTCGCTGACCCCGGACCGGCAATGATTTGCGATGACGAAGCCCCCGGTAACACCCCAGATCCATCAGCCTTTTGATGTTCATCGATACTTCGCTACGCAAAACACCTTCTACCTTATATTCGCTATCGATCACCTTGCGAATATTGCTGACTTCTTCATCCGACAGTTGGTCGGTCTTTACATCCGGATCGATATTAAGCTTCGCTAGAATTTGTCTCGATGAAGTTTTTCCGATCCCATAAATATAGGTCAACCCGATCTCTATCCGTTTATTCCTGGGTAGGTCGACGCCTGCAATTCTAGCCAATTTCTATCCTCCTTTATCCTTGCCGCTGTTTATGCCGCTTATTTTCGCAAATCACCCGTACAACCCCTTTGCGACGAATAATTTTACATTTAGGGCACATCTTTTTTACAGACGCTCTCACTTTCATTAATAATGCTCCTTATAAAATTGGAAATTGGAATTTCGATGCAGATCCAATTTTTTGGAAAAGCATCGGTTATTAACAACTTTCAACTCAAAACAGCTGATAGCCAATTCCCAGCTTTATTTTGATCTGTAGGTTATTCTGCCACGAGTCAAGTCGTAAGGAGAAAGCTCTACGGTAACTTTATCTCCAGGAAGAATCCTAATAAAATGCATGCGCATCTTTCCCGAAATATGGGCAAGCACTTGGTGTTTGTTCTCTAACTCGACCTTGAACATTGCATTTGGTAATGTTTCCAGAACAGTACCTTCTACAACTATCGCTTCTTCTTTGGCCACAGAAAACTCCTGTTTCGGCGATTGCGATTTCAGAGCATCAGCACAATGCCGGCCCTCACCGGCTTCTAACCCTAGTAGTGCCCTGTTTTAAAAACCCTTCGTAATGTCGGCTTAACATATGCGACTCGATTTGTGCAACCGTATCGAGTGCCACTCCGACGACAATAAGCAGCGCGGTTCCGCCAAAATAAAAAGGAACATTGAACCGGGTAATGAGGATTGATGGCAGCACACAAACAGCAGACACATAAATTGCACCACCCAGCGTAATGCGAGTTAACACTTTATCAATATAATCTGCTGTGCGCTTTCCGGGTCGTATACCCGGAATGTATCCACCCTGTTTTTTCATATTATCGGCAACATCAACCGGATTAAAAGTCACCGCCGTGTAAAAGTAGCAGAAAAAGAATATAAATCCGACGTAAAGTAACTCATAAAATACATTTCCCGGCCGCATCGTCCCAGCAATACTTTTTATCCAAGGGATGTTGATGAAGCTGCCGATTGTCGCAGGAAACATGATGATCGATGAAGCAAAAATCGGCGGAATCACACCGGAAGTATTTATTTTCAAAGGCAAATGAGTACTCTGTCCGCCGTACATCTTTCGGCCGATCACCCGTTTTGCATATTGAACGGGGATACGACGCTGCCCTTGTTCAACAAAAATGATGAAACCAACCACCAGCACCATAAATGCGGCCAGAATCAAAGCGATAAATAACCCCATTTCACCGGTTGACAGCAAACGAAAGGTATTCCCGGCTACCGTCATCAGGCGAAATGCCCATCCCGGCATCATAACCACTGGCGCCCCACCCGGTGAACTCATACTTTCGAGCCCAACACTGATACCAAATCCCTGAATAATGCTTAAAATAACTGTGCCGTAACGCGTATATTGTGTAATTTTTTTGCGTCCCTGTTCCCCTTCCTTTTTTAATTGCTCCAGATGTGGAATAACGACAGTTAAGAGCTGTAAAATAATTGAAGCACTGATATACGGCATGATTCCAAGGGCAAAAACGGACAATCGCTGAAAAGCCCCTCCCGAAAACATATTAAAAATTCCAAATATAGTGCCTTCAGCCCTGGCAAAAAAGGATGCAAGCGCCGCCGTATCGATGCCCGGGACCGGGACATGGACCCCGACCCGATATACGATGAGCAAAGCCAGCGTAAAAACAATGCGCTTTTTCAGCTCCGGTATTTTAAACACATTTTGGAACCCGCTGCCGATCATTAGATGACCTCTACACTTCCGCCAGCTGCCGTGATTTTTTCTCTAGCACTTTTGCTGACGTGATTTAGCCTAACATTGAGCGCAACATTAATCTGGCCAATCCCCAGTAATTTGATGCCGTCTCTTTTACCTTTAATCAGCCCCGCTTTGATCACCGCTGTTTCATCCACCAAACTACCGCTCTTGAATGTGGACAAGTCCCTGATATTAATGATGGCAATTCTTTTTTTGAAAACATTGGTAAATCCGTGTTTAGGGAGACGCCGCTGAATCGGCATCTGGCCGCCCTCATAACCGGGCCGGACGCCGCCTCCGGATCGACTATTATGTCCTTTACTGCCCCGTCCGGCGGTTTTGCCACGACCGCTTCCTACGCCGCGACCCAAACGTCTTTTTACTTTGCGGGATTTTGAAGCTGGCGACAATTCATGAAGCTTCATCGACCTTCTCCTCTGTTTTAACGAGATGCGAAACCTTATTGACCATTCCCCTTATTTCAGGTGTGTTTTTTAGTTCAACGGTTTTATTTAAACGGGTCAATCCCATTCCGCGCAATACTCTGCGATGACTCTCCGGCCTGCCAATCATGCTGCGAACAAGCGTCACTTTTAAACTGCCGGCCATTGTCATATCCTTTCCATGTTCCTAATCG
This sequence comes from Desulfobacterales bacterium, assembly GCA_037388985.1. GTDB lineage: Bacteria > Desulfobacterota > Desulfobacteria > Desulfobacterales > JAHEIW01 > JAHEIW01. The sequence continues at coordinate 8,617 of JARRJQ010000401.1, forward strand.
TTATGCCTTTGCTTTGTGTGTCTGCAAATTTTCCACCGAAATTCCTCGTCTGTTTGCCACTTGTTCAAGACTCTCGAGTCGTTTGAGGCCTTCGATCGTTGCTCTGACCAGATTGTGAGGATTATGTGATCCGATACACTTGGTAAGAATGTTTTGAACACCGACGGCTTCCAGGACAGCCCTGACGGCACCACCTGCAATGACACCGGTGCCTTGAGCGGCCGGCTTAAGTAAAACTCTACCGG
>JARRJQ010000402.1:0-4235 GCA_037388985.1 Desulfobacterales bacterium
GTCGGGCTGCGGCAAAACAACGTTGTTGCGGATGATTGCCGGGCTGACGGAACCCGCTTCCGGCACAATTGAAATTCGCGGCAAAAGCATGCACGGAATTTCACCGAACAAACGGCCGGTAAATCTGATCTTTCAGCATCTGGCCCTGTTTCCGATGATGAATGTCGATGAAAATATTGCCTTTGGCCTGCACCGACGCCGGGAAGCCAAAGCGATAATTAAAAAGAAGGTTCAAACGATTCTGGAACGGGTCGATCTGGCCGGCTTCGGCAACAAAAAAATCGATCAACTTTCAGGCGGTCAGAAACAGCGCGTTGCCATTGCCCGCTGTCTCGTGCTGGAGCCGGCGGTGTTGCTTTTAGATGAACCTCTGGGAGCCCTGGACCTGAAACTCCGGGAGCAAATGAAGGTCGAGTTGAAAAAACTTCAGGCCAAGGTCGGCACCACCTTTGTCTATATTACGCACGACCAGTCCGAGGCCCTGGTGATGTCCGACCAGGTTGCGGTGATGAATCAGGGGGTCTTTGAACAGATCGACACCCCCCAGAACTTATACAACCACCCGGAGACGCCTTTCGTGGCGCAGTTTGTGGGGGACAATAACGCCTGGTCCGGAAGGATCCGAAATAGCGATGATAAAACGGCAGAGATCGAAACCGCGGAGGGCAACCTGTTTCGCACCGGGGTGCGCGCCGTACTGGAACCGGGAACCGAAGTCGATCTGTTTTTGCGCCCGGAAGCCATGCTGATCCAGCCCGATTCGAGTCTAACGCGTTTGAATCGTTTTGAGGTTATTATTAAAGATCTGCTTTTTGACGGGGCCAATAGTCGGTTGCTGGCTCACCCGCTGAATGCGGATACGGAATTGCTCGTCGCCTTGCCTCAAACCCGCCAGTATGACTACATCCGCAAAAACGACAAGATTGAAATCGGCTGGGATGAAAAGTCCGGCATCTGTTTTCCCAGAGACAGAACCGGCACTGAGTCGACAGGTTCAAAGGTTCAGCATTCAAAGGTTGAAAAAAGCAACAAGTGCTGAAGAATTAACAAAAAGTTTGCCTGTTGTCTGATGGCATTTGTAAACCCTGAAGCTCTGAACCCGGAACCCTTGAACCGGGATTGATTGCCATGCGGAATCAAAAACGTATTTTTTCAAAGAACCGATCTACTGGCTTACCTTTGTGAGAACTGCGATCTATTCTATGCTGGTAACCTTTTTGACGTTTGTAATCACCCTTCCCCTTGCATTTTTTATCACAAAAGTGGTGAACCCGAAGTACCAGGGGTTTTTGTTGGTTTTGCTGCTGTTGCCGTTCTGGGTCAGTGAACTGGTCCGGGTTTACGGATGGATGATCCTGTTAAGAGAAAGCGGGGTGATCAATCATTTTCTGCTTAAACTGGGGATCTTAAAGCAGCCGGTCGAGATGCTCTATCGAGATTCCACCATGATCCTGGGCCTGGTGTACACTTCCATGCTCTTTATGGTGGTGCCGATCATCTCGGTGCTGGAGAGTCTGGACAACAGCCTGATCGAAGCTGCCTATGATCTGGGCGCAAACATGTGGACCATTTTGTTTAAAATTATCATTCCGCATGCGACGCCGGGAATTGTTTCAGGCGCTATTGTGGTGTTTATGCTGACCCTGGGCAATTACCTGACGCCGAATTTGATGGGCGGTAAAAACTCGCTCTGGTTTACCGAACAGATTTATAATCAATTTATCGCCAGTTTTAACTGGAACCAGGGATCGGCATTCGGCTTCCTGCTGCTGGTGCTGTCTTCCATCATCGTTTGGCTGGGACTCAAACTGACCCGGCAGAATTTAAAGAAGGTGGTGCAATGATCCGGACGCTGCCGGCTTCCAAAACCTATACCCGCTGCTTCAGACTCTACGTTATCTTTTATTTTATCTTTTTATTTGCACCCTTGTTTGTCACCTGCGTGCTCGCTTTTAACAATTCCCAGTTTCCGTCACTGCCCTGGAAAGGATTCACGCTGCAGTGGTTTACGGCCGACCTGCCGCAAAGAGTCGGTATTTTTCACGATCAAATCAATCTGGACAGTATCTGGGTCAGTTTCCGGGTGGCTTTTTTTGTGACGTTGCTGTCGCTGGCGGTTGGAACCTGCGGCGCTTTTCTGTTTGAACAGGAAGATTTTCGATTTAAACAGGGGCTTTATTTTTTGATGCTTGCTCCGCTGGTCATCCCGGGTGTGATTTTAGGTATATCCATTCTTTTGTTCAGCAATTCCCTGGGGACCTATTTCGAAGCAAGTTGGAACATTGACGTGGCTTTGTTTCGTCCCGGCTTCTGGCTGGTGGTGCTGGGTCAGTTTTCATTTATTGCCACTCTGGTAACGCTGGTGGTTTCCGCACGTTTGCGCAAATTTGATCGCACGCTGGAAGAGGCCGCCCTGAATCTGGGCGCCAACCGCTTTGAGGCCATCTGGCACATTACCATGAAATTTTTAAGGCCGGCTCTTATCGGTGCCGGCGCTGTAGCATTTTTGATGTCCTTTGAAAATTTTAACACCACCCTGTTTTTAGTGGGATACCAGGCCACATTGCCGATTAATCTATACCTGCAGGTCAGAGACGGCAGCACACCGGTCATCAATGCGATTTCTTTTTTACTGATTGTCGGCACTTCCCTCGTTGCTCTGGTGAATCTTTATTTCAGCCGCAAAAGCGATTGATTAGAAGTGGTTTATTTCACTCCGATCTTTGCGCGAATAACCTTAAATCCTTCCTCTTCCATGGTAGAAGCTACTTTTTCCTGAAGTTGCGTGCCCGGTGTCAGGGCATTCATGTAACCGCCCCGGCCGCCGCCGGTCACCTTGGCACCTAAGGCACCGAGTTTAATTGCCAGATTGCACAGGTAAATCAACTTTTCATGAGATAGATCCATGTCAATCAGAATTTTGTGATTGGCGGTCATAAGCTGCCCCACTTTTTGCAGATCGTAGTCTTCCAGCGCCTTTTTCATCTTAAATGCCTGTTCGGTGACGGTTTGCAGCCTCTTTTTAAACAGATCGGGCTCTTTTTGCTCCTGGTCCTCAACATGCGCGTCCAATTTCGAGGTGTCGGCCGTCACACCGCTGTTGGCCAATACCACTTCGACGGGTTTTTTAAGATTAATGCGTTTCCAGGTCTTTTGTTCATTTTTGATATGATACAGGATTAGCCCGCCGAAAGTCGAAGCCGTATTATCCACACCGCTGGGGACGCCGTGATAGGCAAATTCGCCTTCCCAGCCGATCTGATTAATATCTTCAATGCTGAGATTCAGTTTAAATTCATCGTTGAGGGCCCGGGCCAGAGAAACACAGCTGGCCGCCCTTGTATCCTGGAACTTCCGTCCGGTTGTCCTCCAGTACCCAGTCTGTTCCCTGATTCAATCGTTCGACGACACACTCGGTTATAAACGGAATCGAGGAGACAATAGCCGGTACTTCGTATAGGACAAATGCATCCCCAATGAGGATGGTCTTCCCAAAAGCTGATCCTTTACCCATTTCAACCTCCTCCTATGGTCCTAGTGGTTTCAAAATTTAGATAATATTTTGGTTTTCAGTTAAATACAGGAATTGAAAATCACGAAATTCGAATATCGAAACCCGAAACAAATCCAAATTTCGAATGACTAAAATTCAAAACTTATGTTTTGAACACCTGCCCTGTGGAATCCTCCAAAGGAGGGCCGCCGAAGGCGGCATTCCACGGGGTGAAGATTTTAGGTTTCGAGTTTGTTTCGGATTTCGTGTTTCGTGCTTCGAATTTAGAAAGCTGATTAAAGCATTTTAAAGCGAGTTTCCGGGACTAAAGACCCAATCTAGAGTATCAAATTTTACTTCTGTAAAATTTGTTCCATTTCTTGAATTAAGGCTTCCTCTTTACCGATGGCTACCGTGGTCGCAGCGGTCAGTGTGTGGCAGGCATCTGAAAACCCGCCCAGTTTGTCCGTGGCTTGCGGCAACAAAATATTGAGCCCCATTTTTTCCCCCGTCCGGATTTGGTGCTCCATTTGAGCGGAAACACGCATCGAGATTTTGACATCGTTAAGGGCTATCGGGCCGAAGCCGGGAATTTTATCGGGAATAATCTGGAAACCGGCCAGGTAGCGGCGGGGATCGATGAAGTCCATATTTTTAATCGCATCACAGAATACCCCGATCATTTTTACGCCCATCGGTGAAAATCGATTTTCCACATGAAACCATTGGATGTTGGCTGTTT
>JARRJQ010000402.1:4265-7710 GCA_037388985.1 Desulfobacterales bacterium
GCATGCGGTCGGACTCGGGCGTCGTTCCTTCAAGGCAGACCCTGACTCCCATATCCGGACCCTGTTGATAAAATCCGGCTGCACCCAGAGTATCCAAATAAGCGCCGATTTCATCACAGGCAACCGGTGCCCCGAAGGTATTTAAAAAGTAGCGTTCTCCCTTTTCATGTTTTTGAATTTTGATTTTGCCCTGCTGGACGGCTTCCAGCGCGGCCTCACGGTTTTCACCGGCCAAACAGCCATCTACAAAAAATTCGTCTCCCACCGCACCAATGGTTGCAATATGTGCCAGATCACTGTTGGCTGCGTCCAGCGCTTTCGCAAAAAGATAGCAGGTCGTCGAACCGGAGATATCCCGATCTCCTTTAAGTCCAAACAGATCCGGATCAAGGTTGTGCACCCTGGGATCAGTCGATGCCTCGGCGACATGATGGTCCAGGATTAGAGTCAAGTTTCGCCCTTTGTTCAGGTCGGACAGCAGCGGGGCAATCCGGCCGGCAAAATCCGCAAAGACAATCAGGCCGCCTTCTTGTTGAAATACTTTCTGCAGCAGCGCCGGATACGGTTTTTCCAGACAGAAGCGGTTAATCTCAAATCCGGCTCTCTGGAAAGCCTTTGCGAGAATTGCGCCGGAACTGAGCCCGTCGGAATCATTGTGGTGAAATAATTGAACTTTTCTATGAGGCAAGCGCGTAACTTCCTCAATGGCTTTCTGCATGGCTTTGATTAGGTTCTCACGCATGTTGTGCATTTTCCTGCATTCGTTATCGAATTAGAATTTAGGCTTAAACAACCTTGAATCAGAACTTTTGACCAGCAGGTGATTATTTATTATGCCGTATCTTATTTGTGGTTGACAAGCGTTAAGCAATATTATTTGTCTTTAAATAACAGCATTATTCAGCAATGTTATAATTAATTTGCTCTTTTACCATATTTCATTGGAAAATGTTATAGATAACCGCCTCTATTGGCGACCGAGTGCTCTATGGTCAGACATATTTTAAAAGGGATTAAGATCATGAAGCCGATTGAAAAGATTCCTCAAACTGTAAGAACAGCCATTAGATACGTGCTTTCGGATATTGATGACACCCTGACCTTAAACGGCCGCCTGCCGGCGGTGGTGTTTACCGCCATGGAGCGCCTCAAGCAGGCAAACATTCGTATCATACCGATTACCGGCCGTCCGGCCGGCTGGTGTGATCACATTGCCCGCATGTGGCCGGTGGATGGTGTGGTTGGCGAAAACGGTGCATTTTATTTCCGTTACGATGACCGCCAGCGTAAAATGCAGCGGCGCTATTTTAAATCCGACAAACAGCGCAGCGCCGATCGTCAGAAGCTGGAAAAACTCAAAATTGAGATCCTGAAAAGAATTCGCGGCTGCTGCGTGTCTGCTGATCAGGCTTATCGAGAAGCCGACCTGGCGATCGACTATTGTGAGGATATACCCCGGCTGCCCATGGAAGACGTCGACCGCATTGTTCGCCTTTTCGAAGCAGCAGGGGCCCGAGCAAAAATCAGCTCAATTCATGTCAACGGCTGGTTCGGCGAATATGACAAATTAACCATGACCCGGATGCTCTTCGAAGAAATCTTTAAAGTGAATCTGGAAAATGCCATCGAGACAATCATTTTCATCGGTGATTCTCCCAATGATGTCCCTATGTTCCGGTTTTTCCCGCATTCGGTGGGGGTGGCCAATGTGTTACAATTTAAGGATAAAATAACCGATAAGCCTGCATGGGTGACACGGCAGGAGGGGGGTTACGGATTTGCGGAGATGGTGGATCGGTTGCTTGAGAGATGAATATCCCGTCCAAAAATGAATGCTACCGTTTGATGTGCGAAGCACAGATGCCTGAGCACATCGTCGCTCACTCCTTGCAGGTCTGCCGGGTAGGCCTGTGTCTGGTGGAGCACCTTAATTTAAAGGAGATTGCGCTTGATGCCCGTCTTGTCCAGGCGGCCGCCTTGCTCCATGATCTTACCAAAACGCGCAGTTTTAAAACTGCAGAAAATCATGCGCTTAGCGGGGGGCAGTTTTTAACCGATCTGGGGTATATTGAAGTCGGCAGTCTGGTCAGGCAACATGTCCGCCTCGATGACTACTCGGAACATCAAAATCTCTCAGAAGCGGTGGTGATCAATTATGCGGACAAGCGAGTGCTCCACGATCGAATCGTGCCGCTGGATGAGCGCATGAACTATATCGTGGATCGATACGGCAAAAATCCGGAACTTCAGCAAAGAATTCAAATGCTGCGGGAAAAAACAAAAGCGCTGGAAGAAGATATTTTCAGCTATTTGCCCTTTGCGCCGGATGATCTCGATCATCACCTCACATCCCTGGATATCTCCAGCGAAATTTCGGGATATCGGAAAGTGTGCTTTCAACTCACCACCGGGAGCGGCTAATGGTATGACCGGCACCGCGTTATTGCTTGTTCTGTTTGCTGCCTTTTTGCATTCATTCTGGAATTACCTGACAAAGAAAAGCCGGAATAAGATCGCTTTTATCTGGTGGGCCATCCTGTTTTCCACGATTATCTTTTTGCCCATGTTTTTATATTACTGGCCAATGGTAACGATTTCGTCAGCCGGTTGGAGTTGCCTGGTTGCCACCGGCTTCTTTCACGCCATTTACTTCTGGTTTATGAGCGGTGCTTACCAGCGAGGTGACCTATCCCTTGTTTATCCGCTTTCACGGGGTTCAGGGCCTATGTTGGTGCCGATTCTGGCCGTGTTGCTTTTAAACGAGCAGCTGTCTGCCTTGGGAGTTCTGGGCATCATCCTGATTATTGTGGGCATTTTTGGTATTCACCTGCGATCTTTTTCCATTCAATCTGTTCGTGAGCCCTTTATGACCATTCGGGGCGGTGCTTCCCTCTGGGCACTTTGTACGGGGGGTACCATTGCAGGTTACTCCCTGGTGGATAAAATAGGTGTTCAGATTGTCCATCCGCCGGTATACATTTACCTTCAGTTTGTCATTGCGTTGCTTCTGCTCACACCCTGGGTGATTGTCAATGCGCACGTTGATCTGAAAAAAGAATGGAAGATCAATAAGATAAAAATTCTTTGCGTGGGCTTTTTGGTTCTGTTCACCTACCTGATGATTCTTTTTGCGCTGCAGATCAGCAAAGTGAGTTATGTGGCTGCGGTACGTGAGGTGAGTATCGTCTTTTCAACTCTGATCGGTATCGGATGGCTCCAGGAAAAAAACGCCCCTCAAAAATTGTTGGGTGCGGTTTTAATTTGCTCGGGAGTCGTTCTCATCGGTCTCAGCCACTAACCAGTTTCCATCCGGAAATGGCCCTTTTTCCGATGAGCTGCGTTCTCCGCGGGTTTTCCGCCTGCAACGTACTTTAAGTACGCCTCGGCGGAAACCCCTGCCCGCCATCGCGAGCTCAGGCGAGGCGGGCGGGCTTGTGCGGTTTGC
>JARRJQ010000403.1:0-5005 GCA_037388985.1 Desulfobacterales bacterium
TTGGGGTCGAGCCAGAATGGCACCTTTCCAGGAAGGCTGCCGTCCCCTTGAATCGTTTTTCCGTCGGTTGCAGTCGACACCTTTTTTGTCACCCGAGCGTTTGGATGGGTCTGGGCGAAATCACAGAGATCATCATCGACCCACTCCAATCTTTTTAGAAAGGTGCCCCCCTGAAACCAGCGGGGCCCCTTTCTATTCAATTATCTAAATGGCGCAGCGTACATGATGCCGCCGTCATACCATTGCGCATTTAAACCGCGTTCGAGTTTCAACGGTGTATCGGGACCCACGTTGCGATCAAAAATCTCGCCGTAGTTGCCGACCTGTTTGATGATATTATAAACCCATTTGTCGTCCAGCCCCAGCGCCTTGCCCAGACCCGGGGTTACCCCCAGAAAGCGCTGGATTTCCGGATTCGTGCTTTTGAGCATCTCATCTACGTTTTTGGAGGTAATGCCGAACTCTTCGGCCTGGATCAGGGCCATCACCGTCCAATTGACAATATCATACCACTGGTCGTCCCCATGGCGCACAACCGGTGCCAGGGGTTCTTTGGAGATGATCTCGGGCAGCAATACATAATCGTCGGGGTTAGGCGCAACCGATCGATGGGCTGCCAGCTGCGATGCATCCGAGGTCAGCACATCACAGCGACCGGCAAAAAAGGCCTTGGAAAGTTCGGTGGTCTGTTCGATGACCACCGGTTTCCACTGCATCTTGTTGGCCCGGAAAAAGTCCGCTGCATTCATCTCGGTAGTGGTCCCCGGTAAAACGCAGACCGTCGCACCGCTCAATTCCTTGGCACTTTTAACTCCCAGCTTTTTGGGCACTAGAAATCCCTGACCGTCATAATAATTGACATGGGCGAAATTCAAGCCGTTTGTCGTTTCGCGCGTCAGGGTTTGAGTGGTGTTGCGGCACAGTACGTCAATTTCTTTGGATTGAAGCGCCGGCAAGCGCTGCACCGCGGTAACCGCCGTATATTTAATCTTGTCCGCATCGCCGAATACGGCCGCAGCAATGGCCCTGGCAGTATCCACATCCAGGCCCTTCCAGACACCCTTCTCATCCGGCATGCTGAATCCAAAAACGCCCCCGTTTACCCCGACAAGCAGATAACCCCTAGCGCGAACATCATCCAGCGTTCCGCCCAGCGCAAAACCTGCGGTCAGAACAAGCGCCAAAACAACAATCATACCTAATTTGAAACGCTTCATTTGCTTTCCTCCTTTTTTAGTTAAAAGTCCCCCGGCGGAATCTTATCGAAATTCAGGCCGCCGATGGTGATTTCGGCTTTTGCAGCAGCCGCCAAAAAACAAAAGATGGCTCAGCTCAAAACAACTCAAGCATGATTTGCTCGCGAAATGAATACTCCTCATCAATTGGGCAGGTGAAATAAAACAAAGATTCTATAACAGATAAAAGTCGGTTTTGGCAACAGAAATCAATATAAGACCGCGCCGAAAAACCTGCCGGTCAACGCAAGTAAATGTTTCAGTTTTTTATTGACATATCTTTAAAATTTTCTTATTAATTCAAACGCATATTAAGTACGTCGATTCAAAAAGCCTTCAGGCTTGATTGCTCGCAGTCGGTGATGTCTGTTTATAGCCGAAATCGCTAAAGATATTTTAAGCTGAATTCAAAGCTTTTGGATTTTGGTGATGAGGTAAGCAACCAGGACGGGGGGGAAGAAAACCTAATATGGGCCGGACAAAATGCAAAGAGCCGATAGCCGAATCGGATTTTCAAACCGCCGGGTGGCAGATACGCGCTCCGGTTGAACGCCGCGCCGATCAAGATAAACGCCGCAAAAACAGCCGGAAGTATTTCACGAACGGCGGCCAGGAAAGAAGAACAGGCAAAGAACGCCGACACCCCCAAGAGCGCCGGAACAAATGGATGCGCGTGGGCAAGTGGCGTAGCGTGGCTGTTTTTGACGAGTAATTGAAACTCTCGTAATTTCTGATCGTTCATATTAGAATATAGCTGCTGGCAGAGTTATTTAGACTCTGCCGTTTTTTTACCGGCTCCCTGAAAGAAGGAAAAATAAATGATTACGAGCACAGATACGACCCTTGTACTCGTTGATGTCCAGACAAAATTGACTCCCGCGATGCATGCCAAGGAAGTTCTGCTTGAGAACCTTAAACGTCTTGTTCAGGGTGTCCGCATATTGAGGGTTCCTATTCTGTGGACCGAACAAAATCCGGCCGGGCTGGGACCGACATTGCCTGAAATTGCAGATCTTTTGACCAATCAAAAGCCGGTGAGCAAATTCAGCTTCAGCTGCTGCGGCAGCGAACAATTCAGAAATGAACTCAACACCCTAAACCGTAAAAACATGCTCATAGCCGGTATCGAATCGCACGTCTGCGTCTATCAGACCGCCGCCGATTTAATTAATCTGGGTTTCGAAGTACAGGTTATTGCCGATGCGGTTGCCTCGCGGACCCTTGAAAACAAATTAATCGGCCTCGAGAAAAGCAAATCCGTCGGCGCCTGCTTAACCAGCACCGAAACCGTTTTGTTTGAATTGCTCAAAGACGCAAAGAGTGAAAAATTTAAGGAGATTAGCAGAATCGTCAAATAGGCCGCAGGACCGATTTTTTATCACGAAAACACGAAAATTAAAAAAGCACGAAATTTTATATAAATCTTTTCGGTATTTCGCACTTTCGTGCTTTCGTGTTAATTTTTTTGTCGGCCTTAGCCTCTTCGCTTTAGGATTGGCGACCGGCGATTAAAGCCGCCCCGATGGCTCCGGTTACCTGGGCTTTTGCCGACACCTCAATTCGAAATCCGGTTTTTTTCTCCAAAGCGCCGACCACCCCTTTATTTTTCGCAACACCTCCGGTCATCATCACCGGTGCCAATAGACCGATGCGGCCCGCCATGGCGATTACCCGAGAGGCAATCGATTCATGGATTCCGGCAATGATATTTTCTCTTTTTTCCCCCTTGGAAATAAGGGAGATGACCTCAGATTCTGCAAATACGGTGCACAGACTGCTGATCTTTGCCGGCGAATCGGCTTTTAATGATACGGTGCCAAAGTCATTTATATCAATTTCAAGCGCTCTTGCCATAACTTCCAGAAAACGACCCGTACCTGCAGCACATTTGTCATTCATCGCAAAATCCTTTACGCCGCCGTTTTCATCCAGCACAATGGCTTTGCTGTCCTGACCACCGATATCGATAATCGAACGAACGGCGGAGTTCAGAAAATAGGCACCAACCGCATGGCAGGTGATCTCGGTAACCGCTTTATGCGCAAAGGCGACGCTATTGCGTCCGTAGCCCGTCGAAATAATTTTCTTCACCGCAGAAGTTTTCACTCCCAGTTCAGCGATAATCGTTTCATATATTTTTGCTCCTGCACTCTGGGCATTATAGCCCGTCGATATAACCTTGTCGGAAATCAATTAGAAAGCAATCTTTAAATTTAGAGAGTAATTTCAACCGCTTGGATGCTTTCTTAGGATAAATCAAAAGGGGTATGCTTTCAAGATCTTTAGTGTAATCAATAAGTCTTAGGGATTAAAGAAATAAAAGAGGCTTTCGAACGTGGCGAATGCAAAAAATTCAAATAAAAACACAGAAGACGATGAAAAAAACTCCGTCGCCGGACCACCCAATAGCAAAGTGAAATTTGAAATATATGGTGAGGAAATGATCGAAAAGCGGGTCAAAGCCAGCGGAAACAGTGGCAGGGTTTATCTACCGCCGAATTGGGTTGGCCACAGGGTAAAAATCATCAGAACTGATTAGCAATATCCATTGATAAGGAACTTGACTGTGGATAATTTTATAATAAGACGGCTAGAAGTTGAGGACGCGGAAGAAATTAGCCGGATCTATGCGGCGATTACGCGGAGGCCGGTTGAACCGGATTTTAAAAGAGTGGTTGAAGAACATGCCAAAAGGGGAGAGGAAGCATGTTTCGTCACCGAACATCAAGGCAAAGTAGTCGGTTTCATGATCAGCTATATTCTCACTGCTGGATTCGGTGAGGCAAAAAGCGCCTGGATTGCCACGTTAGGGGTAGATCCAAAATTCATGGGCCAGGGAATCGGTGCCAATATGGCCCAAAAAATATTTGAAATTTACAGGACCGAGGGCATTGAAAGCGTCTACACGACGGTTCGGTGGGATTCGACTGATTTGCTCTCCTTTTTTAAGACCCTCGGATTTGACCGCAGTCATTTTATTAACTTAAGAAAGGTCATCAATTAGCTTCTGGCTTAAAACAGGTCTTCTAAATCCCCTTCGCCGGTGCCATATATTTTTTGAATGTCCCCTTTAGACATAGCGGCATCTTTCAACGCTATCGCCAACGATTGTTCGGCGGCCTTTTGCCGATCAAATCCGCTCAGAACCTTGCCCTTGCCGAAAATCTTTCCGTCTTTGATGATAATGGTTTTGGTGTTTTTGACACCGAATCGATCCCTGCTGTTGTCATTTTTGTCAATCCTTAAAGAAGCGAGAAACCTAAAATGCCTCAATTGATCTAAAATGCCTGAACTGGAGAAATGATAAGATAATCTTATATAATTTTAGGCACCTTAGGCCGTTTTAATTTTTGGCATTCTTTTTTATAAACCTTTTGGTTTTGCCAACACATCGCTTTATTGGAGCTATCATGAGACGGGTGCGCAGGCCGAGGATATCGGAAAAAAATTCAGTTTTGATATAATGCCTTGTCTATCAGGAGATTTTATCTTTTCTAACAAAAGCACACAGCTTCGGATTATAATACTCTTTGCAATTTAGCGGATTATATAACGGGCACTCAGGATGTTTTTCGGACATAAACGAATTGTTCCCTTCTTGAAATAAATTCCTTGGCCAAATTGGCGTTTTCATACCATAAAATCTCCTGATAGACAAGGCATTATATCAAAACTGAATTTTTTTCCGATATCCTCGGCCTGCGCACCTGTCTCATGATAGCTCCAATAAAGCGATGTGTTGGCAAAACCAAAAGGTTTATAAAAAAGAA
>JARRJQ010000404.1:0-8632 GCA_037388985.1 Desulfobacterales bacterium
GATGATCGTCGCAACCGATCAGGTGGCCGCCGATGCCTTCGGCGCCACCTTGCTTGAAAAGACAATCGAAGAGCTCGCTTTTATTAAAAAAGCAGAAGCCAGCGGGGCGGGAACTGCCGATTATCAATCGCTGAATCCGGTGATGGAGGCGATATGATGAAGATTCAAGGTTCAAAGGTTCGAATATTCGATGTGAGGCAAACCATTTTTTGCTTAATTGGTCCTTTGCATGGTTTCAGGTGTCAGGTGTCAGGACTCTTTGGCGGCAGATAGCAGGTTTGAGCGATTTGAAACCAAAGAGGTTAAGAATTGCCAGATTCTAATTGCCCTCCAATCTGGCGAAAACCCTGACACCTGAAACCTGAACCGCCACCGGCGGAACCTTTAAATATGTTGAAGAGATGAAAGTACGAACAACCCGACGAATCTGTCAGATATTCTTCTTTGTTTTATTTATCTGGTTTTGCGTGGTAACCACTTTGGGCGAACAATGGTGGCAGCTGCGCGGGTGGCCGGTCAACTGGATCATCGATCTGGACCCGCTGGTGGGACTGAGCACATTGCTGACCACCCGCACCCTTTATGCCGGTCTACTCTGGGGCCTTGCCACGGTTGTATTGACCATCATTCTGGGAAGATTTTTCTGCGGTTGGTTGTGTCCGTTTGGATCCATTCATCAATTGATCGGGTATCTGGCTAAGCGCAAAAAATCAGTTAAGACCAGACTCGCGCTCAATCGATACCATCCGGCTCAGTCGCTTAAGTATTGGATCCTGGTCTTTTTGCTCAGTATGGCCGCGGCCGAGCTGGCCATCGATGTTTTACGTTTGCCGCGCATCAACGCAGTCGGGTTCGCGGTAGCTATCCTAGTGGGGCTTGCCGCTGTTGCCATCCTGGTTGGCCGCCGGACCGCCGTTAATGTAAAAAAAGTCGTTGCCGGCGTTTTTGTGATTGCCGGCGGCTGGATTTTAACCGCTTTTGTATTTCACGGGTACTCGCGCCCGGTCGCTTCGCTTCAAATCGGCCTGCTGGACCCAATCTCTCTGGTTTACCGTTCGATCAACTTAATCGTGCTGCCTTTAGTTGATCGCACTACCTTGATGATTTCAAGCAGCCCGCGGCTTTATGCCGGCACCGGCCTGATCGCAGCCGTCTTTTTGGTGTCTGTTCTGTTGAACTTGATCCGGCCGCGCTTCTACTGTCGCTTTGTCTGCCCCCTGGGGGCGCTTTTCGGGATACTCGGGCGTTTTGCCATCTGGCGAATCGGCAGGACGCGAGAAGAATGTATTGATTGTCAGCTGTGCGAGAAAAATTGTGAGGGCGCCTGCCAGCCCACCACCCGGATTCGAACTGCAGAATGCGTTGTTTGCTTGAATTGTATAAGCGACTGTCGCCACGGTCTAATGGGTTACCACATCGCACCGTCTACCGGAGGTGAAGTGGTTGCGCCGGATTTGACCCGGCGCGAATTATTAGTCGCAGCCGTGTCGGGAGTCGCCGTCATCCCGATGTTAAGGATCGGCGGCAATCCGGGCCCTAACTGGAATCCCAACCTGGTGCGGCCGCCGGGCAGCCTGCCAGAAGAGCAGTTTCTATCGCGCTGCATAAGATGCGGCCAATGCATGCGCATCTGCCCGACCAATGTAATTCATCCGGCCGGCATGGCCGCCGGCCTGGAGGGCCTGTGGACGCCGGCACTCAATTTTAGAATCGGCACCAGCGGGTGCCAACATAATTGTATTGCCTGCGGTAATCTTTGCCCGACCGCCGCCATCCGGCCCATCAGTCTCGATGAACGTCAGGGACTCGGCCGGTATGCTGAACAGGGCCCCGTAAAAATCGGAACCGCCTTTATCGACCGCGGACGCTGCCTGCCCTGGTCCATGGACCGACCCTGCATCGTCTGCCAGGAAAATTGTCCCGTCAGCCCGAAGGCAATCTTCACCCGGCAACAGTTCAATACGCTTGTCATTCAATGGCCGTTGATCGTCAAAAAAGCCGATTCAACCAAAATTGAATTTGAATCCGATGTCCTGGTTTCCGGTCAATGGTTCAGCAGTCACCAGACCGACGACCCCGGCGGATCATCGCCAATTCGTCCCGCAGTCTGGAGGTTGAGCAAAAATTGCCTTTTGCAAAACCGCCGCAAGCGCAAGATTCCGTGTCGCTTCAGATTCGACTCCAGCAACCCTACGTGGATCCCAAGCTTTGCATTGGCTGCGGTGTCTGTGAGCACGAATGTCCGGTACGCGGCAAACGCGCCATTCGCGTCACCGCCGAAAACGAATCGCGGGCGCGTGAGCATGCATTAATTCTTAAAAGTTAGAAACAGATAACCCGCCTGGATTACTCAGCAGCAGAGACTATGTGTACTCAGGGGCTGCCGATCGCCAAGCTGATGCAGGAAGCTGCAAAGAAGTTTAGCACTTGAGACTCGTAAAGTGTTTTTAAATTCGAAATCCGAAGCACGAAAGCCGAAACAAATTCGAATTTCAAATGTCCAAAATATCGAGTTTGAAACATTCGGATTTAGGATTTTGAATTTGTTTAGAATTTCGATATTCGTGCTTCGGATTTTGCCTCTGTATTATAAATATTTAATGAGGAAGTTCTAAGCCTCAGGATCGATAATTGTGCAGCATCGACTCGGCTTCTGATAAGATTTCATCCCGCAGCGATGCCGGCGACAGGACCTGCGCTTTAGCCCCCCAACTCAACACCCAAAATTTAATCTCGTCGGTGCCGGCAACCCGGGCTTCGAAAACAATAGAGCCGTCTTTTTGGGGCACAATTTTCTGGGTCGCATGCCAGGTCTTTTCACTGATATACCCGGCCACATCGGGCGCAAATCGGATGCGAACTTGTTGCGGTTTACCGTGAAAGACCCCGAAACTGGTCCGCATGAAATCTTCAACTCTGAAATCTTCCGGCATCTCAAAGGTTTCCTCGGTTAGGCTTAACGCCTGGATCCGGTCCAGGGCAAAAACCCGGATATCCTTTCGCAGCCCGCAGTATCCGATCAGATAAAACGCACCGTCAAAAAACCAGATTTTATAGGGGGCCACTTTCCGACGCGTTTTTTTCTTGCGACTCATCGTAAAATAGTCAATCTCAACGAGCTTCCGATGGATGATCGCTTCAGTGATCCGCTCAACGGCATCGCGCAATTGACTGTACTGTTTGTAAGGCTTTGAGCCAACTTCCAAAGTTTCCTCAATCTTTTCAAGATAGTCGATAGCTGCGGGTGGCAGGGTGGCTTTTATCTTCTGGAAAAATGATTGCAGGGATTCATAATAAACCGTGTTTTTTAAAACCATCATCATCCCCCGGCTGAAATAAAGCGCCATCAGTTCGGTCAAATTCAGTGGAATCGGAATGCTGTGCCGCGCACTGTCAAGCATGGACCATAGGTTTTTGCCCTCTACCCGGTCGGTAAAAATTGGAAAGCCGGCCTGCTGCAAAGCCTCGAGATCTCGATAGACCGTTCGCCAGTGGTATTCAAGCTCGCGGGCCAAATCCGCGGCTGACTTGCCCCGGCGCGAGGCAATTAAGCTCTGTAAAATTCGCCACTGCCGCGCCAGTTGATCTCCGCGTGCCATTGTTATCCTCCTACGCTGTCAATGGTTCTCAAAATTATCGTCAGTCTTCAAAAAATACCCCATCATCTGGTTGGCCGGTTGCCGGTTTTGCCCGCTGAGCCGGTTAAAAATTGGAGCAGTCAGATTTTATCTTTAACCGGCAAACGGGTTAACGGGCAACGGGCTCAACCCCTAAAAATTATCAGCTAAACCTGCTTTCAGACAAGCGATTAAACAATCAGAGCAACATTTTTTAAATTTTTTACCGGCAGTTTGTCCGGATCTGACAAACACCTATGCTAATGTATGACGCGAAATGAAAATATTTTCAATTTTCTTCACCAAAAAAAGGGGGATAAAAAAATGACCAAACACATTTTTAGTCCGGATTACCATGATTGTTACGAATACCATGGAAGCACGACCATCGAGCTTACCCGCAAACAAGGTGAAATAACCATATGGCGGGATTGGATTACATTCGATACGGTCGAAGAAGCCGACGTCTACTTCAATGAGCACTGCAGTGCCTATGAATATCTGGGATCCTGAGATTCATCATGCGTTTCTGGTGAATGAAATTTTAAAAAATTAATTTGATCAACTCCTTGGATTCGGTGTTCCGGGAAATGATGGGGGACAGGATCATGCGAAATATGGCAAGTCATATCGGAATTGGCTGTTTCGCCGAAGGCGATACCCTGCGCCGGGTGTTCAGAAAAGCACTCGAAAGTTTTCTTTTAAGCAAATATGAAGATATCTGCCCCTTGGCGGATCGCGTTTTCAATGATGAAAATTTGACGCGTTTTTTCAGATCGGTAATTCATTCCGGAACAGAAAAGCCGAATCAAGTTGAGCCGGTATTCATATCGGTTCCGGAATCAGCAAAGATCACCGGTTTTTTTCTCGGTTTAAACAAGCAAGCCCTGCATTTGATCCTATTTTTTCTCGAGGGCGGCCGTCAACAAACCCGAGTGACTACCCGGCTTGACAAATTTACCCGCCTGAGGAAAAACCGCTTACACTAAAAATTTGCCGGGGGATTCATAGCCAGATGTAAAGTCATTGCTTCATCAGCGCATGACTAATCTTTCGGGTGGCACTTAATGCAGCTGGTGGGGCCGGGGATTATTAATTTTTCTTTCAATTCTTTTAATGACATCTCCAATTTCTCGTTTTGAATTCTTATTTCTTTGTGGCATCCGATACACATTTGGTGGAAGGCTGATTTGTAGTACCGAATTGCCTGATCCGGATTTGAATCATTTTGGTCGGACTTGGTCGGTGAAACTGTTGCATCATGACAACCCGCAGAGGTGCAGTTCTTGATGACCTCGGTGCCTGACCAGTCATGATGACATGTTTTACAATAAACATTGGCAAAATGCCGGGAATGCGGAAACTCAACCGGAGACCGGGTCGGCTCCACATCTTCCGGTGGTCCAATCTCTATAGTCCCCATTGGAACAATCATTTCAGTATCTGTTTCTTGACCGCCAACAATTGTCACACTTCCAAAGATCAGAACAACGCTCAAGCACAAAAACAAAACACCTATTTTCTGCATTCTCATCCCCCTCAAGCAAGCGCAATTGCTTTCTCTAACTTTTAAATCCGGTCCGTAGCTTTCGATGATTTGAGATTACCCTTCCGCGGGCCCTGGTTTTTAAATTAAGAAGCTATTAATGCGATATAAAAATAGGTTATAAAATATTAGATATTATTAGATATTCTTGCAATACGCTCTTTCAAAAACACGTTCGTTCAAATACCAAATAAACATCATAAAATTTCAAATTTCAAGCGTCAAATGCCAAACAGATATTTAAAGGTTCAGGGTCGCAGTCGGTTTAGATTTGCTCTCATCCTGAACCTTTGAACGCTGAATCTGCAAACGGTTAGGGTAATTGTTGGAAATGACATGAGGGGGCTTAATGAAAAGGCCGACTTATGAAGAATTGCTCAGGCGCATAGGGGCACTCGAAAAAGAGATTGCCGCCAAAACGGTCAGTACTGCTCCCCCAAAGTTGGAATACGATTTCCAGACCTTTACCGAGCAGTCCCCCAACATGATTTTCATCAACAAAGACGGACAGGTTGTTTATGCCAACAAAAAATGCGTTGAGGCCATGGGCTACAGCCGGGATGAATTTTACGCCCCCGAATTTGACTTCATGTCCCTGATTGCTCCGGAATCGATTGAATTAATCCGGACCAATTTTAAGCGCCACCTGAACGGCGAAGATGTCGAGCCTTACGAGTATTCCCTTTCAAACAAAAAAGGGGAAAAAATAGAGGCGATCATTACCACTCGTCTGATTAACTTTGAGGGTGTCGGAGCGATTCTGGGTATCATCACCGATATCACCGATCGTAAACGGACTGAAGAAGAACTGCAACATCGACTGAAATTCCAGCGACTGATTACAGCCGTTTCCAGCCGGTTCATTAACCTGTATCCTGCTCAAATTGATGACGAAATTGATCATACGCTGCGGCAGATAGGCGTTTTTGCAGATGCGGACCGCAGCTATGTTTTTCAATTCTCCGACGACCAGAAATTCGTATCCTGCACCCATGAATGGTGCGCTGATCAAATCGAGCCTGCAATTGAGCGTATCCAGAATGCTTCGGTTGATAACTTTCCATGGATTTTGCAGAAGCATTTACGCGGAGAAATGGCTTTAATCCCCCGCGTTTCCGATTTACCGCCCGAAGCAATCAAAGAAAAGCTGGAATTTGAGCGACAGGGCATCCAATCGATGCTGGCCGTGCCGATAATCTCCAGCAACAAGGTGATGGGATTTATCGGACTGGACTCGGTTAAAGAAGAAAAAATGTGGGCCGGGGACACCAATTCTCTGCTGAAGATCGTGGGTCAGGTATTTGCCAATGCATTGGAAAACAAAAAAACCCGGCAGGCCCTTCAGCAAAGCGAGGAACGCTTGCGGATTGTTTTCGAGACCTTTCCGGATCCGGTCACCATTATCCAGGCAGAAGAGGGACGTTGCATCGACGTTAATAGTGCTTTTACAAGGGTGACGGGATGGACGTACGATGAAGTCGTTGGAAAAACAGCGGCCGATCTTGATATCTGGCACGATCCGAAAGAGCGCGAAAAATTGATCGCGGGCATAGCCGAAAACGGTAGGGTCGAAAATTTGGAAGCCCAATTCCGGCTTAAAGACGGAAGATTGATAACTGCTCTGATGTCGGCAACTTTGATCATCCTTCGAAATAAGCCGCACATCCTAACCATCACCAGAGATATTAGCGAATTAAAAACCACCCAGCAAGAGCGTGAACAATTGAGAACCCGGCTGATTCAGGCCCAAAAGATGGAAGCCATCGGGACTCTGGCCGGGGGCATTGCTCATGATTTTAACAATATTCTTGGCGCGATAATCGGCTACGCCGAAATGGCTCTATACGACACCCAAAAAGGTTCAATGGAGCATTACAACATCGAGCAGGTCCTGAAAGCAGGGCACCGCGCCAAGGATTTGGTAAAACAAATACTGGCTTTCAGCCGCAAAAGCGAACAGGATAAAAGGATCATTTTTTTAACGCCCATTATCAAAGAAGTATTAAAACTGTTACGCGCTTCGTTGCCAACAACCATCGAAATAAAGATGGACATCGAACCGCATCTGGATGCCATTTTTGCCGACCCGACCCAAATTCATCAGGTTATGATGAACCTCTGCACCAATTCCGCTCATGCCATGGGGGATAAGGGCGGTATCCTGAAGGTCAGTTTGCATAATGTGAATTTGAACAGCAAGGCGGCCTCTCAATACCCGGAGCTCAATCCCGGGGCATATGTAAAGCTCAGCATAAGCGATACAGGCTGCGGCATGGACTCGGCAACCATGCAACGCATATTTGATCCCTATTTCACCACCAAGGAACAGGACAAAGGGACCGGCATGGGACTGGCCGTAGTCCATGGCATTGTCAAGGGACATGCCGGCGGCATCCACGTTGACAGTTCCGTCAGCGAGGGCACATGCTTTGATATTATTTTCCCGGTTATCGAAAAACAGATTATCTCGGAAACCGAGGAATTAAAAGCACTACCGACCGGCAATGAAACCATCTTGTGCGTCGATGATGAGCAGTCCCTCATTGAACTCGCGAAAAATATGCTCAAAAAGCTGGGATACCGCGTCGAAACACGAACTCTGCCCGTGGAGGCGATCGAAGTCTTTAAGGCTGCACCGGACAAATTCGATCTGGTTATTTCAGATATGACTATGCCTGCCATGACCGGAGCTGGCCTGGCAAAGAAATTGATGCAAATTCGTCCAGAGATTCCCGTTATCATCTGCACCGGTTACAGCGAGCAGATCGATGAGTCCCGGGCAAAAGAGCTTGGTATAAAGGGTTTCCTGATGAAACCCTTTACTATTCGCGAACTTTCAAAAACCGTGCGGCAGGTTCTGGATGCAAAAGGTTGATTTTGAATCAACTTTCCGGAAGGGAAATCGTGATGGTGCAGCCATCCCCTGCATTGTTCTCGGCCCAGACCTGCCCGCCCGATAGGTTGATCAATTTTTTAACCAGCGCCAGACCGATACCGGTACCCCGCGTTTTTCGCGTCAGAACGTTATCCACCCGGTAAAAATCGTCGAAAACCTTTTTAAGCGCATGACGGGGAATCCCGGGGCCGTGATCAGAGACGGCTATCTTTATTCGACCGGCGTCTTGATAAACCCGAATCGTGATCTGTTTATTATGCGCTAATTGGCCAAATTTAATGCTGTTCTCCACCAGATTGATGAGCACCTGGATCATGGCCTCACGATCATAATTAAACGGACGGATGCGCTCACGGACAATTTTCAGGGTAAAACCTTCCCGTTGCAATTTAGCTTGCATTGCCGCTTTAACTTCGGCGATAACTTCCTCCAATGTCCCTTCGGTCAACGAAAGCAACCGCTGCTTTTTCTCCAGTTTGGCCAGATCCAGAACGTTGTTAATCAGACGCGACAGACGCGAACCCTCGGAATTGATGATCTGAAAATATTCCTGTTCCCGTTCGGTATCGTTTG
>JARRJQ010000405.1:0-7596 GCA_037388985.1 Desulfobacterales bacterium
TCTAAATTAGCCGAAAAAAGGAGGCCCAGCCCACACGGAACCATCCAACGGTGTCTGTATCAATTCGTTCAGGGGGGAACTTTTGATCAATCACTTGTCCGGGAATACTTTCAAAATTTTGGCCGAGCAGCATCGGTGAGTTTGCTTATATTGCTTTGCACTAATTAGAACGAAATCTGGCAATAGAGAAGCCTAATTCAGATTTTACGAGTCCCGGCTTGCCCTTGCAGGCGCGGATCAATTGATCGACCGGTGACAGCATTATTACCGGAAAATCGATTGAGTCAGTCTTTCGCGGTTAAGATAATTTTTCTTCCAGGACAATCCGTAAGAGATTTGTAACGATAGCAATTTGCGGTCTGTTTGACACAATTCCTGCTTATAGGTGGTGGGGAATTATTATTCAGAACCTGCTTTTGTTTCAATAAGTTTCGAAACCCATTATTCAATTATGATCGAGTAGTAGTTTCTATC
This sequence comes from Desulfobacterales bacterium, assembly GCA_037388985.1. Classification (GTDB taxonomy): domain Bacteria; phylum Desulfobacterota; class Desulfobacteria; order Desulfobacterales; family JAHEIW01; genus JAHEIW01. The sequence continues at coordinate 475 of JARRJQ010000405.1, forward strand.
CAGCAGACCGCCACACGGTTTTTAACTCCACCAGAACAAGCTTCTTGCTGTAACTGAGGAAGCGGAGCTATATTTACCTTCCTGTTTTCTTATAATCGCGCAGCTTGTTAATCCATTCTCCCTATCAGTCACAATTAAACCTGTAACAGGAAAGAGAATGTCGTATATGAGTAAGTACCCGCATTGGTTAAAAAGAACCCTTTTAGTGTCGTTAGTCTTGAACCTGATTTTCATCTTTTTCTTTGCATATGCAATCCATAGAAGGGGGGGCAGCTCCTATTTAATAAAGCGAACAAAGTCAATCTTTACCAAAAGTACGAATTCAGTGCCATCTTTCAGTTTAACTTCCCCCCCTCTTATGCAAAGCCCGTTTTACCAACATAAAAAGAATCATTTTGAGTTACTGCCAGACACTGATCGGGAAATTATTTTTTTAGGTGATAGCATAACCGCCTGGTGTCAGTGGTCAGAATTATTTCAAAATTTAAGGATAAAAAATAGAGGGATTGAAGGTGACCGAACAGATGGCATTTTATTTAGATTAGATGAAGTCTTGTCTTCATCACCGGATAAAATATTTATTATGATCGGTATAAACGATTTAGCCTCTGGGAGGGATTACCAGAATGTTTTCGAAAATTATAAAATAATAATTCAACGGATATTAGAAAAATCGCCTGGAACGAAAATCTATATTCAAAGCCTCCTGCCGGTAAATAAGCAATTGCTTGCCAAATATTACCCAAAGTCAAAAATAACAGGAGAGGATATCCGAAAATTAAATCATGCTTTGGAAGATTTGAGTTCAAAATTTCAGCTGAACTATATCGATTTATATTCATTGTTCAAGGGAGATCAAGATCAATTGGATAAAAGATTTACCTATGATGGGCTCCATCTGAACGGAACCGGCTACTTGATTTGGAAATCCGAAATTGAAAGATATGTTCTTTTCTAATTTATTTTTTGATTTACATGTCCGTAATAAAAATTTTATTTGATTTAGGACGCAGCATTTTAATGCATCTTATCACGTCAAAAAGAATGCAAAGAGGGTAAAATGAAAGCTGTTATTCTGGCTGGGGGATTCGGAACGCGTCTATCGGAAGAAACCGGCATCAAACCAAAGCCGATGGTGGAAATTGGAGACAAGCCCATTTTGTGGCATATTATGAAGATTTACTCGGCTGCCGGCATTGAAGATTTTATTATTTGTCTAGGATACAAAGGATACGTCATCAAAGAATATTTTGCCACTTACGCGCTGCACATGTCCGATGTCACCTTTGATTTACGCCGCAACAACATGCAGGTTCACCAAAATGGGACCGAGCCCTGGCGGATCACCTTGGTTGATACAGGAGAACAAACGATGACCGGTGGACGAATCAAAAAAATCAGGGACTATATCGGTGATGAGACCTTTTGTTTAACCTATGGAGACGGTGTGACGGATTTGGATATTCGAAAGCTGATTGCGTTTCACCGGCAGCAAGAAGCGCTGGTTACTTTAACTGCCGTGCAACCGCCCGGCCGGTTCGGAGTTTTTAGTCTGGCAAAGAGCCAAACGTTGATCCCCACCTTTAAAGAAAAACCCAATTACATCAAAGGTGATTCGACCGTGTGGGAAAAGGAGCCGATGGAGACTTTAGCCCAGGAAGGCAAACTGGCCGCATACCGGCATCATGGATTCTGGCAGAATATGGACACCCTTAGGGATAAAAACGTACTGGAACAGCTCTGGCAAAACGGCGATGCGCCCTGGAAAATATGGTAAATTTTAAAGCTATATTTTTTACACAAAATTACTCAAAAAACCAATTGGAAAAATAATATGGCAAAAATATTGATCACCGGGAATATGGGTTACATCGGGCCTTGTGTGGTGAGCCATTTACGATCCTGCTTTCCGGACGCTCAGTTGGTCGGGCTCGATATGGGATATTTTGCGAACTGTCTGACGAATGCCGCTATTTTGCCGGAATGTAAAGTAGATATTCAATACTTTGCAGATGTCAGAAAGGTATCGTCCGCTATAGTTCAAGATGTGGATGCCGTTGTCCACCTGGCCGCCATTTCAAACGATCCCATGGGCAATCAATTTGAAGATGTGACGCTGGATATCAATTATCGCTCGAGTATCAATTTGGCGAAAATGGCCAAAATGGCCGGCGTAAAAACTTTTGTATTTGCTTCCAGCTGCAGCATGTATGGTTCTGCAGAAGATCAGCCCAGGACAGAAAAATCACCATTAAATCCACTGACCGCTTATGCAAAATCAAAGGTTTTCACCGAAAAAGAACTGGAACCGTTGGCCGATAGCGATTTTAAAGTGACCAGCCTGCGATTTTCCACGGCCTGCGGCATGAGTGAGCGATTGAGACTGGATCTGGTGCTAAATGATTTTGTTGCCGGAGCGGTGGCATCAAAGAAGATTGGCATCTTAAGCGACGGAACGCCCTGGCGACCCCTGATCAATACAAAGGATATGGCACGGGCCATTGAGTGGGCTATCAGCAGAAAAAGGGCCGACGGGGGCAGTTTTTTGGCGGTAAATGTCGGTAGCGATCATTGGAACTTTCAGGTAAAGGATTTGGCCGATACCGTGAAAAAAGTCATTCCCGAAGTTGAGGTTTCGATCAACAAGGATGCCGAGCCGGACAAAAGATCCTACCGGGTGGATTTCAGCCTTTTTAAAAAGCTGGCGCCCGCTCATCAGCCACAGGTTGATTTACGATCGACAGTTGGAGAGCTGAGGGACGGATTGCTAAGCATGGGTTTTGCGGATGAGAATTTTCGCAATTCCCGGTTTATGCGGCTGAAGGTATTGACCTATCTAAGGGGAGCCAAATTGCTGACGGAAACGCTTGAATGGGCATAGTTAACCAGTTGTTGGATTGGTTTAATGGGTTCGATTAGTTCAATTAGTTAAGCAAACCAAAATTCCTTGGGGATAAAACCTTTTGCCTCAGAGACTGCGATGAAATTTACAGAAACCAAATTGAAGGGTGCATTTGTTGTTGAAATTGAGAAATTAACTGATGATCGTGGTTTTTTTGCGCGGTCATGGTGCCAGAAAGAATTTGAAGATCACGGTTTAACCTCGCGGCTGGTTCAGAGCAATGTTTCCTTCAACCGTAAAAAGGGAACCCTGCGGGGCCTTCATTATCAAATTGCCCCCCACCAGGAGTGCAAACTGATTCGTTGCACACGGGGCGCTATTTATGACGTGATCATTGATTTACGGCCGGACTCTCCTACCTATAAACAGTGGATCGGTGTGGAACTAACCGCTGATAATTACAGCATGCTTTTTGTACCGGAAGATTTTTCACATGGATTTATTACTTTAACCGACAACACCGAAATTACCTATCAGGTATCCCAGTTTTACACTCCCGGCTCTGAAAAAGGCATCCGCTTTAATGATCCGGCATTTAATATTCAGTGGCCACTTGACGTTTCGCTGATCTCCGATAAGGATAGAAACTGGCCTGATTATGAGGTTAAGCTTTAGAATCTTAAACTTTGAACTAGATAGTCAGATTTGCGATCTCAATCTGCGAAAATCCCTTGCCCGCCATCGTTCGCCTGAGGCGGACTCAGGCGAAGCCCCGCAAATGTGGGACTTCATCTCTGGTTTCTAATGTTTAATGGCATTCAGCAGGCAGGTGCGGAATTTGTAAATTAATGGAGACTTTTTTAATTGATCATTGTTGACAGTGCTTTAGAAAAAAGACAAAAAGAAAACAATCCGGTGCGTGTTGCAATGATCGGTGCCGGGTTCATGGGGCGCGGGATTGCGCTTCAGATCCAAAACTACGTAGCGGGTATGGAGCTGGTTGCCATTTCCAACCGTCATCTGGATGGCGCCAAAAGAGCCTACCAGGAAGCTGGCACTGAGCAGTTCAATATCGTTGAAAACCGCTCCCAGCTGGAGGAAAGCATTGCCCGGAAGCAGTATGCGGTTACCGAAGAGGCCATGCTTATGTGTGAGGCACAAGGCATCGATGCAATCATCGAAGTGACCGGGGCAGTGGAGTTCGGGGCGAAAGTCGCACTCAAAGCCATCGAACACGGTAAACACGTCATTTTAATGAATGCGGAGCTGGATGGAACCATCGGGCCGATTCTTAAAGTTTATGCCGACAAAGCCGGTGTAGTCATCACCAATGCGGATGGTGATCAGCCCGGGGTGATTATGAACCTTTATCGCTTTGTGCAGGGCCTGGGGGTCAAACCGGTACTTTGCGGCAACATCAAGGGACTGCATGATCCTTACCGTAACCCGACGACCCAGGAAGGCTTTGCCCGCAAATGGGGACAAAGCCCTTCGATGGTCACTTCCTTTGCCGACGGCAGCAAAATATCATTTGAACAGGCAATTGTAGCCAATGCCACCGGCATGCAAGTGGCCAGACGGGGTATGCTGGGTCCAAGTGTCCCGTCCGGAACGCATATCCGGGAAGCGGTCAAGCAGTTCCCACTGGACGCATTAATGGCGGAGCGCGGTATTGTTGACTATGTGGTCGGGGCCGAACCGAGCCCGGGTGTATTTGTGCTGGGCACCCATGATCACCCGGTGCAAAAGCATTATCTGAACCTATATAAGCTGGGAGAGGGGCCCCTGTATTGTTTTTACACACCCTACCATCTGTGTCATTTTGAAGTCCCCAATACCGTTGCGCGAGCCGTGTTGTTTGGAGATGCCGCGATAACGCCAATGGGAGCACCCAGAGTCGATGTCGTTGCTGCAGCAAAAGTCGATTTAAAAGCAGGGCAGGTACTGGATGGCATCGGCTATTACATGACCTATGGATTGTGTGAGAATGCCGATATCGTCCGCAATCAAAACTTGCTTGCGATTGGGATAGCCGAGGGATGTAAACTGAAACGTGATATTCCCAAAGATCAGGTTCTAACCATTGATGATGTTAACGAACAAAATAAGCACTTTTCTGGTCGATAAACTTCCTTTTTTTGTTAAATTTTCTAAATTATCTTCCCAAAATGCCAGTCAATCGCCATAGGCCAAACCATCAACATGAATTAGTCGGCGTTGTTCCGGCTGCCGGAACTGCGAGCAGGTTAGGGCCCTTGCCCTGCAGTAAAGAGCTACTGCCTGTTTGGTTTCACAAAGAGCGAAGAGGGAGTCAACTGAATCCGAAAGCGGTCGGGCATTACCTGCTGGAACGCATGCAATCGGTTAACGTCTCCAAGGTTTTTATCATTTTGCGCAAAGGCAAATGGGATATTCCAACCTATTTTGGTGATGGCCGTATTCTGGACATGCACATTGCCTATCTTTTAATGGACCTGCCTTTCGGTGTACCGTTTACAATTGACCAGGCCTATCCTTTTATAAAAAATGCGACAGTTGTATTTGGCTTTCCGGACATCCTTTTCAAGCCAAAAGATGCCTATGAGCAACTTCTGGATAAACAGCAATATTCCAGGGCTGATCTTGTATTGGGATTATTCCCTGCTAAAAACTCCGAGAAAGTAGATATGGTGGAACTGGATGATGAAGGTTTCGTGCACGGAATACAAATCAAACCTTCACAAACGAGCCTAAAATACACCTGGATTCTTGCTGTTTGGACATCTGTATTCACCCATTTTATGCATGAATTTGTCATAAATCATTTAAAAAAAGCTAATTCTGAAAAAGATATGGCTAATCGTATAGATCGCCAGGAAATCTTTGTTGGGGACGTAATCCAGGCAGCTATTGATAATAATTTGAATCTGAACTCACTTGTTTTTACTAAAGGCAGCTTTATCGATATTGGAACCCCGGATGATTTGGCGCGGGCCATCCAAATCCATTTTAATTGAAAGGCTTAAAGATGATTAAGGAAGATGCTGCTGAACTCCCTGTAACTTACATCAAACCAAAATCCGGCTGGCAGTTCATAGACCTCAAAGAACTAAAAGAATATCGCGATCTTTTCTACTTTATGGTTTGGCGTGAAATTAAAATATTGTATGCTCAAACGATACTAGGTTTTTCCTGGGCAATACTTCTACCCCTTATTCAAATTATCATTTTCACCATAGTATTCGGAAAAGTTGCCAAAGTTTCATCGGATGGAATACCATACTTTCTCTTTTCAAGTGTTACGATTGTTCCATGGACCTATATGTCCCAGGCCATGGCACAATCCAGTCAAAGCCTTGTTCAGGGCCAAAATATGCTGGGGAAGGTATATTTTCCCCGCTTGATTTTCCCGCTAACGCCCGTGTTAGCCAGACTTGTTGATTTTGGTTTTTCTATCGTAATTTTATTGGTAGTAGCTATATATTACCATGTTATTCCTACTTGGAATCTAGTATTTTTGCCACTGTTTGTCATTTCAATGATGGCAATTCCTGCTGGTATTGGCATGTGGCTATCTGCACTCGCCATCCGCTTCCGGGATGTAAAACATGCTATGCCTTTTGTTGTTCGAATGCTGATGTATACGGCACCTATCGTCTATTCGGCATCTTCGATACCGGAGAAATATCGCATCATTTATTCACTCAATCCCATTGTTGGTATTATGGAAGGATTTAGGGCCTGCTTACTCGGAACTTCCTTCCCTTGGCTTTACATTTATCCGGGTATTATTTCCGGTTGTATTCTTTTGATTAGCGGCGCATTTTATTTCAAACGAATGGAACGGGTTTTTGCCGATGTCATCTAAACGCTTATACTACATATCTATTAATTATTAATTTAATATAAAGATGGGCAACAAAGATTTAGCTATAGAAGTAGAAAATCTCAGTAAAATATACCGCATAGGTTTGAAAGATGAGATGCATGATTCTTTATTAGGTGGTGCTATTGGCTTCATTAAGAGTCCGCTAAAAAATTATCGCAAGTATCGCTCTCTGTATAAATTTGATGATCTGTTAGCCAATTCGGAAGCGGTTGCGGAAGGAATCATTTGGGCATTAAATAATGTCTCTTTTGATGTGAAAATGGGGGAAGTTTTGGGTATCATAGGACGAAACGGAGCAGGCAAGACGACTCTCTTAAAAATTCTATCTCGAATAACAAATCCAACTAGCGGCGTGGCTACAATTCGAGGAAGAATTTCAAGTCTTCTTGAGGTAGGTACTGGATTTCATCCC
>JARRJQ010000406.1:0-3362 GCA_037388985.1 Desulfobacterales bacterium
AAAATCTGTGAAAATCTGTGTCCTATTAAAAGCTCAATCTGTCATGCCAACAGTGTTTTACCCTCCTTGATTTTTTTGATGCATCCGGTTTTTTTGTAACCCTGTTCACTATCCCGGCAAACATCATCATTTTAAATAAATGCAGCAGCGAGTTCGCAGATGTGAAATGGATTACCCAATTTATGGCTGTGATTTTCACAATGTCCTTTGAGCTTATCCAGGCAGATGGGTTTATAACTATTTGTAATTAAAGTAATATAATTTTTTTGGGCTAAATGCTAAATTTGCATGGTTTTTGCTATTACTATCATCAGAAGTTAAGTCGAAGGTGAAATTCCAGTGGTTTGATGATTAAATTATTTCGAACTTTGAAAGGCTGCGATTGATGATATCTTTAAAAGAAATGTGGAGCCCCTCTCAGATTAGAGCAGAAGCGAGTAACATTGAAAATCATCTTTTAAACACAACCCAAAGACTCTTGCGCCTGGAGCGTCTGTACAGGCATAAGAAAATGGAGTATCTGGCAAGAATCGAGGCTTATGAAGAAAGGCTGAAATGGGTAACCGCAGAGATGCGCTAAAAGGGTGAAGGTAATCCGGACTGAAGTCCCTTAAGAACTGAACAAGAAGATCGTGACGAAAAAACGCTTCTAGGCACAAAACATTCAAATCAGGCCCTATATAATAAAATAGCCAAGGCACGCAGTCGGCATTGTTACCTTCCTTTTATTAAGATGATTCCCTTTTTTCAACCGTTAAATTACGGAGCTATACAAAAATGTATCTTAGCCATTACAACATAAAAGAAAAACCATTTAACATCAGCCCGGATTCCAGATTTCTCTGGATGAGTGAAAAACACAAAGAAGCCCTTGCCGCTCTCAAATACGGGGTTATGGAGAACAAAGGCTTTCTGGTTCTGACCGGCGACGTTGGAACCGGCAAGACGCTTTTGATCAATGCGCTTATCCGGATAACCGCAATTAGGGCGGTCATTGCCACCATTCCGGATCCGGATCTGGAAATCATGGATTTTTTCAACCTCCTTTCCGAAGAATTCAAAATGAATAAGGTGTTTTCCAGCAAAGCCGATTTTTTGATTCAATTTGAACAATTTCTGCTTCAGACATATGCTTTGGATAAAACCGTATTGCTGATCATTGACGAGGCTCAGCGGCTGAACCCTAAACTGCTTGAACAGATCCGGCTGCTGTCGAACATTGAACTGGATAACCGCAAGTTGATTAATATATTTTTTGTCGGGCAGAAAGAATTCAATCAAATTCTCAGCAGCGACAGAAGCCGGGCTGTCAGGCAGAGGATAACCGTCACCTATCAGCTTGAACCGCTGTCACAGAAGGAGACCGCGGCTTATATTTCACATCGGCTTAAACGGGCGGGCGCAACCGACGAAATTTTCAGGCCGGATGCCGTCCGGGCCGTTTTTAATTTCTCCAGCGGCTACCCGAGGCTGATCAATGTTATTTGCGACCTGGCAATGCTGACCGGCTTTTCAGCCGGATTAAAAAAGATAGGTGCCGAGGTAATCAAAAAATGCGGAAAGGAGCTTCAGATTCCAACGGACATGGCCAGGCCTTTGCAAAAACGATCGATTCCGGATGAAGCGAGGGTTCCGTCAAATTTGACAGCTCCCCGGCCGGTGTCGAATAGAAGTTTTGCATACGGGGCTGCTTTCATCATCTTTTTGTTTGTCGTCTTTATTGGGTACCATATTTATGGTTCAGCTAGAGAGAATGTGCGTCGCTGGGATACCGAAGATTATGCACCCCGAAAAGACAGCAGGCTGCTAAGCGAAGAGACAAAAGCGCTAATGGCTGAAATTGGAAGCGTTAAAGAAGCTGCGAAATCAGATTCGACCGGAGAAATCCCTTATCAGCCAACAGAGCAAACCCCGGAATCTGCGGCCAAAACCATGAAAAATGAAGAAAACACCGAGGCGAAAAATCAGGTAAGTTCACCACCGGCGGGGCAGTCGGCCGGTGTCACCGCCGATCAAAGCTCGATTATATATTTCGAACACAACTCAAACGAAATTCCTCAAGGAGCTTACGAAACGCTGAACAATATCGTCAAATTTACCTCTCAGCGCCCTGATTTGAAAATTACGATTACCGGCTTTACGGATTCATATGGAAGCCCTGTTTATAACAGACAGCTGTCAGAATTTCGGGCTGATATGGTTAAAAACTATCTGATTGGCCAGGGCGTTTCTGCATCAAATATCGAAGCAATCGGAAAAGGGCAGCACAACCCGCTGGGAAGCAATAAAACTTATGAGGGCAGGCAACTGAATCGGCGGGTAGAGATCAAGGTGCATTATCATTAGGGACAAGGCTATAAAGCTGGGAAGCTGGAAAGCTGTGAGCATTTTTTAGGACGCAGATTTTCTCAAATAAACACAGATTTAGTTATATAATTTTAGTTTTAAACACGAAAACACGAAAGTTAAAAAACACGAAATAGAAAATTAACATAATAGATTTACTAATTTTTTCGTGTTTCCTTTCTTTCGTGCTTTCGTGATAATTTTTTATCTGTGTGCATCTGTGTTTACCTGCCCGCCATGCAAGCAAGGCCCGCCCTCCAGCCAAGCAGGCGAGGCGGACGGGCGAGGCGGGCGGGTCTGTGTCCAATTCCAAAAAAGCTCTGTTAGTGGTCCGTCGTCGCTGGTTGTCCGTTGTTTTGCTTTTACAACGGACAACAAACGACCAACAACTAACATTATTATAACAATCACAGCCATAACCCGCGCATGACCCGAACCGCCGGCTGAGCTGCTGATGAAGCACCCACCTCCACCACCGCCTCCGCTGCGACCATCGCCGCTGCTTTCACTTGAGCTGCCGTAATTGCTCGGGATAATGCCGCAGCTTTCGATTGAGGAATCCACGATTTCAACACAAAGCTGATCGGAAAAATAACTTTCATTTCCTTCCGTGTCATAAGCGGTGACGGCAATGTAATACCGGCTGTGTTCATTGAGACCGGTAAGCGCAACCTGCGGGTTGAGCGGGTTATTCAGCTCATTTTCCTGCAGTTCATCGGCGTATTTAAAAGGAGGGCCGGGCGATCCGATATTGCGGTAAATGACATAACCCTCCAGATCGGGCTCCGGGTTTGCGTCCCAGCCTAGGGTTACTTTTTTTGCAAGGCAGGGAGATGGGAAGACCTCCAGAAGGATAAATGCCGCAAAAACCAGGCAGCACCAAAAGAAAATGAAGTTGGACCTCCTGTCCATAATCAGCCTAATAGATTCTCCTTCTATCTCAAATGAGGCTTACTCTATAAAACGGGAAAATGGAGATGTCAATATTTTTGTGTAATATCAGTAACAAAGGTAAA
>JARRJQ010000407.1:0-3922 GCA_037388985.1 Desulfobacterales bacterium
CATCCGTTTTGCAGATAAATTTTCCGGCCGGCATTTTCTACAGCCGTGCGGGGACGAAATATATCCGAAGGTGCCGTATCACGGGTGGCATAGGGCCAGTAAACCACCGTCAGGGCGATGGCCGCCAACAGGGCCACGATGCCGGTGATAATGACAGCCGGGGTCATTTTCATGCTGAATCTCCACGATTGAAATACAAAGATCGAATCATGTTGTATAATCCGAGATAGGCGCCGGCCACAATCAGGACTCCCAGTGACGCCCTTATCATATAATATGGCTGAATCTCCGGCAGCGTCCGGTAAAGGGTTTCCCCGTTATACCAGGCGTTGCCCTGGATCAATCCGACCGTCGTCAGCACAATCGCAAAGCCGGTGATGCCGATCAGCACCAACCAATACTGGACATCGGCCAGAAATTTGCTGTACAGGGGTTTGCCCGTAATTTTGGGCAAAATAAAATATAGCCCTCCCAGGGCCGTTATGCCGGCAAATCCCAGAACCCCAATATGGGCATGGCCGACGACCCAGTTGTTGAAATGGGTGATGCGCTGCACATGCGGCAGGGCCATCATTGAGCCCTGCATGTTAACAAAGAAATAATAAATGGTGCCGGTAAACACAAATTTGGCCCCGATGTCGGCGTGGATTTCGCCCAGTTTGCCTTTGACGGTATACCACAGATTGATCAGCACGATCATGACCGGAATCACCATGGCGACGCTGTCGACAATCGATATGGTTTTCAACCAGGTAGGCACCGGAACCTGCAGCAGATGATGGGTGCCGATATGGGTGTACACGATGATCAAAGACCAGAACCCTACCAGCGACAGCGTGTGGCTGTAAAGCGGGCTGCGGGTGGCAATCGGCAGCACGTAATAGGCCACCGCCAGAGCCATGGGGGTTAACAGCAGCCCGAAAATATTGTGGCCGTAAAACCACAGGATGATCGCATCCGGAATGCCGGCCAGTGCGCCGGTATCGGGTTTCCAGATCACATTGCCCAGGCAATAGGTGAGCGCAGTCAGAATGACGGCGGCAGTCACATACCAGATGGATACATATAATATCGGCTCTGTACGCCGTCGAATGGTCATAAGCAAATTGATCAACACCATAGCGAAGCTGATCACCACCATGATGTCCACGGGCCAGACCAGTTCAGCATATTCCCTTCCCTGGGTGTGCCCGGCAGCGATTCCAATGATACCGGCGGCCACCGTTGCATTCCAGAATATGGCGCTGAAAACGCCCAGTTTGTGGCTGAAGAGCTCGGTGCGCAGAAGTCTGGGAATATAGTAAAAAGCCGCCGCCAGCAAACCGGGAGTGACAAAACCGAACAGCACCGCATTGACATGCATCGGTCGCATCCGGCCAAAGTGAAGGTATTCAACGTTGGTCATGAAGTCCGGCGCAATCAAATACGTTGCGGCCGTCAATCCGAAGGTGGTTGCCGCGGCAAACCAAAATGCGGATGTCAGCAAAAATGCCCTGGCGGTCGCATTGCCTGTTGGTATGTTTTGTTCTTCAGTTGACAAATTCGGTTCTCCCATTTTCGCTTCGCCCCGCACCGGCACAGCGTAAAGCGTATAGCGAAAAAAGTCCGCCCTTAAACCCTGTGTCCTATGCGCTATTCGCTAAGCCAATTAACTATGGCATGCCAGCCAGCAGCCGATATTGGCATTCTTTTTTCGATGACACTCGATACATTCACCCATGCGCCAGTCCTTGTGAGGGAGGCGCTGGAGGTTCTGCACCTGACCGTGGCATTCCTGACAGGCGATTTTGTTGTTAATATGGCGTTGGTGATTGAAAAGAACGTGTTCGGGCACGTAATTGACTTTTACCCACGGCGTGGGGGTTTCGGTGTTAAAATACCGATGTTCCTTTAAAATCTCGGGATGTCTGGCAATAATATATTTGTGACAGTACAGACATTTTTCTACCGGCGGAATTCCGGGAAAATCCGAGTAAGCCACATACGGATGACAGAATTGACACTGGATCTGCTTGATCCCGGCGTGCACATTATGGCTGAAGGGGATCGGCTGTTGGGGTCCGATTCTGGCTTCGGGCGACAGATAAAAGAAATAGACAAATGCCGCTACGAAAATAAACGCTGCACCGGTTATCAAAGCAAGTATGGTGTTGTTTCTCAATGCAGTAGTTCCACCCCAAAATAACATACGAATCAATTACCGTGGCCGGCTTGTCTATTTGATCAGGGCTAGTTCCGGAAACCGTTTCAGGAAAAAATTTAAGGCGATAACCATGAGTCCTAAAAACCCGAATGAAATTAACCCATCCGATATAGCCAACGGCAGCGAAGTGGCGCCATGGCTTAAGGCCGGACCTAAAAGCAGCAAATGCTCCAACCAGATTCCGATAATTACCAACGCGCTCAGCAGCATCATGAGGACCGGCCGCGTTTTTATTTTTTTGTTTAACAGAATAATAAACGGGACGATAAAACAAACGATAAAAACGGTCCAGGCCAGTGCCCTCCAGGGAGCAAACACGGTTCTTTCAATAACATAGCCGGTTTCTTCAGCAATATTGCCATACCAGATGACGACCAGCTGAACGTAGAAAAAATCCGCCCACAGCAAACAAAAAGCGAAAAAAAGTTTGCCGATGTCGTGAAAATGAGAAGGTAAAAAAGCGGAATCTTTTCCCAGGTGCAGATGCAGGATTGCTGCTACGATAATCAGTCCCCCCAGACCCATATAGAAGGCCTTCACGAATATATAGGCGCCAAAAAGCGTGGAGATCCAGGCAGGCTCCATGCTCATAATCAGGTCATAACCGATCAGCGACAGGACCAGGGCAAACGCCAGAATATAGAGAACACCGAAAACGCTCATTCTTTGTTTTATGCGCCGGGGCTCCAGTCGCCTGCGGTTCCAGCGTTTGAAAATAAATTTACGGATTCTGTCGGTAGTCTCTATCCGGGTTACCCTGAGCTGCAAATCGTAATATATATAACCAAAGCCGAACCCATAAAGCAGCAGCAGACCGATACCGTCTCTGGTAAGCAAAAACGGGATATTCAGCCAAACTTCTTTACCGCCGAGATCCTGTTGCAGCCAGGGGAAAATATGGGATTTTCCTAAAATAAGCACCAGATAAAGGATAAAAGAAAATGGGAAAAAGGCGGCGAAGGCGTCGGCAACTCCCACAAAAGGGCCGCTCCAGCGGGCGTTGGTGATATGCATGACGGCTGAAAAAACCAGGGCGCCCTGAGCGATGGCTGACCAGAAAAGAAAATTAATCAGATACGTTTGCCAGGTTCTTTCAGGATGCCCGCCCGCCAGGCCGACTAAAAAGGCGGCCATGAATTGGTTTGATTGGTTTTGCCTCTGTGCCAAACGAATGAAACCAATAAAACAGTTAGTTGAAAACTTTGACTTCCCCTCCGTTTTTCTGAAACAGGTCCTTGAGTCCGTCTGCCTGGCCGGCTGCATAAGTTGCCAGAATGCCGAAACGATCTCCCGTGCAGCGCGGATCATATATTTTCAATTCTTTTAGCCGCGGTAGCCCACCTAAAACCAGCAAGCCGATGACATTGCCGAATACGGAAAAAAGGATAGTGAATTCAAAACCGACGATGACAAAGGGAATCAAGGCAACAACCGGCTTGCCCCCAATGATCAGGCCCCATTTGGTGGCCGTGAAAATGGCCAGAGCAAATCCGGACAGAAAGCCGAAGATACCGCCCATAAGGGTAAAATAGCCCACTTTGCTCTTTTTTAATTTCAAGGCGTCGGCAATCCGGTGGCTTGGAACCGGGCTGTGGACTCGCTGCAGCTTCCACGGTTTGCCTTCTAATTCCCGAATAACGGTAACGGCTTGATCCTCGCTGCTGAAAAGACCCAGCACACATGGTTCATGCGGCATGCTGCCCTCCCCGGCCAGCGGCC
>JARRJQ010000407.1:3992-6435 GCA_037388985.1 Desulfobacterales bacterium
AAAAGACAAAAGCTTCCGAGCAGAATCCCCCATTCAATCATGGAGGGCCAATACAGCCCCCAGGCATGGGGGATATAGTCATGCGCCACGCTGGTGATGATAATGACGAAACGCTCATACCACATGCCGATATTGATCAAAATGGAGATCACAAAAAGCCATGCGATCGATCTTCTAACCTTCTTAAAAAAGAAAAGCAGCGGAATGAGGGTATTACAGACTACCATGATCCAGAATTCGATTTCATATGACCCCTGGGCCCGCCAGCGAAATACTTCCACTTCCACGATGTTGCGGCTATACCAGGCCATGAAATATTCGGTCACATAGGCGAATCCCACGATGAGGCCGGTGAAAATAATGGTTTTGGCAACGTTTTCCAATACATTGAGGGTGATGATTTTTTGATATCCAAAAATTTTGCGCAGGGGAATCATCAGGGTCAGTACCATGGCCAGGCCTGAATGGATGGCTCCGGCAACAAAGTAAGGAGCAAAGATGGTGCTGTGGTATCCGGGTGCAATACCCAGGGCAAAATCCCATGAAACCACGCTGTGTACCGACACCACCAGTGGCGTTGCCAGGGCGGCGAAAAACAAATAGCCGCGGCTGTAATGGCGCCAATGGTCATTCGTTCCGGTCCAGCCGAGGGAAAGAACCTTAAAGAATTTTTTTCGGAAACCGCTGGCTCTGTCCCGGATGGCAGCCAGGTCCGGCACCATGCCGGTGTACCAGAACAGACTGCTGACGATCAGATATGTGCTGATGGCGATCACATCGAAGACGAGCGGAGACTGGAAATTGGGCCACAGCGTCCGCTGGTTGGGATAAGGCAGAATGTAATGAACCTGCCACACCCGGCCCAGGTGAATAAACGGAAAAAGTCCGGCAATACAGACCGCAAATACTGTCATGGTCTCGGCCGCCCGGGCGATCGGATTGCGCCATCCGGCCCGGAAAAGATGCAAAATGGCGGAAATCAGCGTTCCCGAGTGGGCAATGCCCACCCAGAATACGAAATTGATCAGATAGGTCCCCCAGGCCACAGGAATATTCTGACCGCCGGCACCGATGCCGATAAAAATTTGATAGGTCCAGCAGGTGGCCCCGATCAGCACCCCCAAAAAAAGAACCGCCACCACCGCCCAGTAATATTTACGCGCCGGACGCATGGTGTCCAGTATGGTCTGATCGATCTCTGCGTAAGTGAGTTGTGGCATAGCCCATTCTTCCCGTTAATCAACCGCGAGACACTCGCAGACAAATCTCCGGCCGACCGGCCGGAGATTACCTCACAGGCCCTTCGGGCCAGATAAACCTTTAGTTACACTCAAACGGTGTTATGTGTTGCTCAAAGAATTTAAGCTCTATCTTATGCTATTTTTTTATTCGCGAAGCGAATGACTGTTTTTATTCGGCCGGGCTTGCCGCGCCATAGCTTTAGCGACGGCTGGTCGGCCGAATAAAATGTCTGTGTCTGTCTGTGTGAGTCTGCGGTTAATAAAATATCTAAGCTTCATGTAAAATTTTCTTGAGGTAGATGACAGCCGGTTTGGTGTTCAGATAGCCCATCACCTGGTAAGCGCGCGGGTTTTCGCACAGTTTTCTCACCCGGCTGTTTGTATCCATCAAATTGCCGAAGATCAGTGCATCCGTGGGGCAGGTTTGCACACAGGCCGGGGTAACTTCTCCGTCGCGGATCATCCGATTTTCATTTTTCGCCCGGTTGTGGGCGGTTTTGATGCGCTGAATGCAAAAAGAACATTTTTCCATGACCCCTTTACTGCGCACGGTGACTTCCGGGTTCAGCTGTAGATTGAGCGGTGCCGGCCATTTCCAGTCAAACCAGTTGAAACGCCGGACCTTGTAAGGACAGTTTTGGGAGCAGAATCGTGTTCCAATACAGCGGTTGTAAATCTGGTTATTGATGCCTTCTTTATTATGATGGGGCGCAAACACCGGGCAGACCGATTCACAGGGTGCGTCATCACAATGCTGGCAAAGCATCGGCAAAAAAGTCACCTTCAACCCCCGCTGCGCATCAAGGTAGCGCTGCACCTGGAGCCAGGCCATCTCGCGGCCTTCGATCATATGTTTTTCACCCACCACTCCCAGGTTGTTTTCGGCATAACAACCCGCCGCACAGGCACTGCACCCGATGCAGCGATCCAGATCCACCACCATAGCCCAGCGATAGTTCACATGCTCGTGCGGCGGATAGAAATCCCTTTTGGGATCGTATCCTTCCGGCAATGGCAGGGTGAAGGGAAATTCCCACATCCCCAGTCCATGAGCTTTTTGGGGTTCGGTATTTTGCAAGTCGGCGAAGGTTGTCGACAGCGCAATCTTGCGGCTATGCTGGGTGCGACTTCCGTCGGTATGGGCCAGTTGAACCGAGCGTCCCGTTGCCTCAATGCTGATCGGGGTAATCATAAAACAAAAA
>JARRJQ010000408.1:0-3290 GCA_037388985.1 Desulfobacterales bacterium
TTTTCCGCCGTTTTTTCGGCGGTCCGTTCAATGTAAAGCAGCACATCGCCCCGGGTAATTCGACCGTCTGGGCCGGTGCCTTCTAGTTTGTTTATATCGATATTGTTTTGAGAGATCAGGTTGCGCACGGAAGGCGCCAGCGATTGAGGTGGTAGCGGCTGCCTTTCTTTCTTTTCTTGCGGTTCCTTTTTTTCGGGCTTTTTATCGGCTTTTTCATTTTCAGTCACCTCTTTTGGTGGTGTCTCCTTTTTTTCTTCCGGCGGAGTTTCTTTTACAGAAATCTTTTCTTCTTCAGGTTCCTTTCCGACGTCTTTGCTCTTTTTCGCTGCTGCCGCTTCCGTATCGATTGTGGCGACCACTTCGCCGATAGCGACCGTCTCACCGGCCTTTATTTTGATCGACAAGACACCATCGACCTCGGCGACCACTTCTAAGGTGACTTTATCGGTTTCGATCACAAAAAGCGGCTCATCTTTTTGGAGTATATCGCCATCTTTTTTGAACCATTCGGCGAGCGTTGCCTCTGTCACCGATTCGCCAACACTGGGAACTTTGATTTCAACAATCATGTTGTCTCCAAATTCGTCAGGGTTTACTTATCCACTCGATGATGATTCAGAAACCTAATTATCCGCCGTTCGCACCATGCGTTTGGCAGCTGGCTCCTGGCACCCGGTCATTGTCTTCTCGCCGCTTATTTCTGGTTACGATAACCAGCCTTGGGTGTCAGTGTTCAGGTGTCAGGTCTGCAAACATAGAACTGAGGACTGAATGCTGAGGACTGAGGTTGGCCGGGCGTAAAGGATGATTATTTGCTCAGTCCTCAGTCCTCAGTCCTCATCGCTTATCTATTGACACCTGACACCTGAAACCTATTTTATCCTGAAGCGGTCTTATCTTTTTCAGCAGGTGCGGGTCCGATTGCCTGCTCTATGATCGCCTCTTGCTCCTGTTTATAAATGCTGTGAAAACCAGAGGCTGCGCTGGACGAGGCCTTGCGCCCGATATAAGCAAACGATTTTCCGCTGATACTGTCCAGATAAGGTCGAATAAAATGCCATCCGCCCATATTTTCCGGCTCTTCTTGAACCCAAAACCAATTTTTAGCACCGCTATATTTTTCAACCGCCTTTATTATTTGCGCTTCCGGAACAGGATAGAACTGTTCCAGGCGCCAGATAGCCGTATGGGTATTTCCCAGATCCAGACGCCGCTTGTAAAGCTCATAAAAGATTTTGCCGCTGCAAAAAAGGACCGTTTTCGGCTCTTGCGGCGCATCAGGATCATCCAAAACAGCCTGGAAATTTCCGTCAGAAAGATCGTTAAGCCCGGAAACGGCCAAGGGATGGCGCAGCAGACTCTTGGGTGTCATGACAACCAACGGCTTGCGAAAAGAGACTTTTACCTGGCGCCGCAACAGATGAAAATACTGAGCCGGTGTCGTCGGATTACAGACCTGAATATTATCTCCAGCGCAAAGCTGTAAAAATCGCTCCAGGCGGGCACTGGAATGATCCGGACCCAGTCCTTCCCAGCCATGGGGAAGCAGAAGCACAATGCCGCTGAGTCGTTGCCATTTGCTTTCACCGCTGGTAATAAACAAATCTATTACTGACTGAGCATTGTTAGCGAAGTCACCAAACTGAGCCTCCCACAGAACCAGGCTGTCGGGCCGCGCCAAAGAATATCCGTATTCAAACCCGAGCACACCGGCTTCGGATAAGAGACTGTCATAAACGTAAAAACGGGCCTGATCAGTATCAATTGAATTTAATGGGACGTGGTGCTTTTCATTCTGGATATCGACCAGCGTGCTGTGGCGCTGGCTGAAGGTACCACGGCCGCTGTCCTGGCCGCTAAGGCGGATGGAAAAGCCTTCTTTCAGCATGGATGCGAAAGCCAGCGCCTCGGCATTGGCCCAGTCGATGCCGTTGTCCTGTTCAACGGATTCCAAGCGCTTATTAAGCAGGCGCTGCAGCTTCGGGTTCAGGTTAAAATCGTCCGGAACCGTATTCAATCTTTTGGCCAGCAAAACGAGAATATCCTTTTTGACACCGGTAGCGACTGACGCGTGGGTGTAATCAGCGCTGATGCCTTCCCATTTTTCATAGAAGCGCGATTCGGGAAAGGGGCATTCGCTGCCGTGAATGTTATCGTAATCTTTTTCCAACTGGCTGTTTATCGTTTTAGCCATTTGGTCAAGGTCGTCCCGGCGGACAATACCTTCAGATATCAGTTGATCCGCATAGAGTTGATGCAAAGAAGGCCGCTGGCGGATGCGGTCATACATCCGGGGTTGGGTAAAATAAGGCTCATCGCCTTCATTATGCCCGTATCGGCGGTAACAGACCAGATCAATTACCACATCTTTGCCAAACTCCTGGCGGTAGTCAGCAGCCAGCCGGCAAACATGCAAGACGGCTTCGGGGTCTTCGCCGTGCACGTGAAAGATGGGGACCATCAGCATCTTGGCGATATCGGTGGAATACCTAGTGGAACGCGCATTTTCGGGAAGGGTAGTATAACCGATTTGATTGTTGATGACCAGGTGAATCGTGCCGTCGGTTTTATATCCATCCAGTTGCGACATGTTCAAGGTTTCGGCAACAATCCCCTGACCGGCAAAAGCGGCATCACCGTGGATTAAAAGCGGCAGAATCTGCGTGGTGCCGTTATCCCCGATGAGGTCCTGCCGGGCGCGGGTAAATCCTTCCACCACCGGATTGACCGCTTCGAGATGGCTTGGATTGTTCATCAATAATACGCGCAGGCGTTGATGATCAGCGGTTTTAAGGTCGGCCAGATACCCGTTGTGGTATTTTACGTCTCCGGCACCGACGATCTCCTCGGGATTGTAACAGCTTTCAAACTCGCTGAATATATCTTGATAAGGCCTCTGAAGGATGTTGGCCTGGACATTTAAACGTCCCCGATGCGCCATACCTAAAATGATTTCTCTGCCACCGGATTCAGCCAGGTATTGAATTAAAAAATCCAGTGCCGGGATCAAGGCATCTCCGCCTTCCAGGGAAAACCGGGTGACGCCGATGTACTTTTTATTCAAAAATTGTTCAAAAAGGGCCGCCCGGAAAAGGCCGTGCAAAATCCGCTGTTTGTCAGCCGGCTTCAAATCAGGCCGGTTTCGAATCGGTTCCATGCGATCCAGCAGCCAACGGCGCTCTGAAGGGTCTTGCAAATGCATGAACTCCACACCGATGGAGCGGCAGTAGGTTTCCTTAAGCGCCTGAATAATTTCTTTCAGCGGAGCGCGCCGGGATGCTGCAAAACGG
>JARRJQ010000409.1:0-6367 GCA_037388985.1 Desulfobacterales bacterium
TCAGGCGACCAGTGTCTGGTGACCGACCCCCTGGAAATGGCGGTAGCCAAAAGTCTGCCGGATATCATCTATGCCTGCGGCCCGATAGATATGTTGGCCTGTATTGCCGGAATTGCTAATAAATACAAGATTGCCTGTCAGGTTTCAATTGAAGCTATGATGGCCTGCGGTATGGGTGCCTGCCTGGGTTGTGCGGTTGCCAGTCGCCATCATCCAGATCACTATTTGCATGCCTGTTCAGACGGGCCGGTGTTTGACATCCAAGAGCTTCTCATATAATAAGAATTTTAAAGATTTGCGTTGACTTCCCAAACATCCTATGTTAGGTCCACAATCTCCAACCGGGCTTGGTTTGACCTTCCGGAAGTGACGGAAGGTACTGTATTTTATGAAAAAAGAAACCAAACGCGCGTTAAGGGAACTGGCCTATTACAGCAGCTTAGGCCTGTCTGTATCTCTGGCGATATTCATCGGTCTGGCTGTGGGGGTTTTTCTGGATCGACGATTCGAAACTACGCCATGGTTTACGCTTATTTTTTTGTTGCTGGGGATAATCGGTGGCTTCCGCAATATTGCGATTGTGATTCGCAAAACCAGGAAGTTCTAATCAGCTGATTAAAGACTGAACGGGGAAGGCATAGTGGAGATTCAGCTGCGAATCATTAAATTTGTCACACGATCCAATTGGGTTTTATTTGGCGTTACCAGTATCCTCGGATTTGCGTTTTTTACAAGCCAGGTTGGCCTGGGTATTTTTTTCGGAGGAATGCTGGTGACAATCAATTTTCACCTGCTGGCCAAAACACTGAAAAAGGCGCTGACTCCCCCTCATCTGGCATCTCATAATTTGGTCTTGGCCAAATATTATCTGCGCTTTTTAGCTAGTGGATTTATCATTTTCCTGCTTATTGCCGGCCACATTGTTCATCCTATCGGTCTAGTTGTCGGCCTCTCCATTGTGGTTTTCAGTATCATTCTTGCAACCGCCTGCGAAGTTAAGAAACTCATTTTCAAGGAGGCAGTCTGAGGATGGAACATCCCTATCTATTCATCGTTAAGTTTTTTGAGCTGATCGGTTTCGGTCATTTTGCGCATGCTTACCCGCACGTCGTTTACTCCTGGTTTGTAATGATTTTATTAATATTTTTTGCTTTCCTGGCCGCACGAAAAATTCACATGATTCCTTCAAAAGCGCAAAATGTTTTTGAAATCATTGTTTCAGGGATTGAAGAATTTATGGTCGATATTACCGGTGAGGAGGGCAGAAAATTTTTTCCGCTGATTGCCACCGTTTTTCTTTATATTGCCACCTGCAACCTGATGGGTTTGATCCCCGGCTTTTATCCGCCGACGGCCAGTATCAATACGACTCTGTCTTGTGCCCTTACGGTGGTTATCTTTACTCATGTGATCGGATTTAAATTCCACGGCGCAAAGTATATTAAGCACTTTTTAGGGCCGATCTGGTGGCTGAGTCCTCTTATCTTGATCATAGAGCTCATCGGGCATCTTGCCCGTATCCTGTCGCTTTCCATTCGACTGTTCGGCAATATAACCGGTCATGAACTGGTGCTGGGGATATTATTTGCGCTGGCCGGTGCCGCCTTCGCACCATTGCCCATAATGGTACTGGGTATTTTCGTAGCACTTTTACAGGCATTTGTATTCTTTTTATTATCGATCATCTATTTTGCGGGAGCCATGGAAGAGGCACACTAAAGAAAATGTCGAAAATTGAAAATGACTAAAGTGCCTAAAATTATGGACTTCATACCAGTTTATAATTTTAGCTCATTTTAGCCTCATTTTAGGCATTTTAGCTCACTCAAAATTTTGCTGTTAATGGGATAAAGGAAGAAGCCCAACAACATATCCAGAAAAGGAGGTAGGCTATAGTATGGAAACAATAGCATTAGAATTTTTTATCGCCTGTGCAACGGCTGCTGGTTTTGGAATTGCAATTGCAGCATTTGGTTGCGGTATTGCTCAGGGTATTGGACTGCGGTCGGCTGTTGAGGGGATTGCCAGAAATCCGGAATCCTCGGGTAAAGTAACCGTCACCATGATCATTGGTCTGGCGCTGATCGAATCTTTGTGTATCTACGCACTGGTGGTTGCGTTGATCCTTATTTTTGCCCATCCGCAGGCTGCATCCATTGCCGCATTGTTTACTCATGGCGGCTAATTAGCTTCCATCCGTAAATGGCCCTTTTTCCGATGAGCTGCGTTCTCCGCGGGTTTTCCGCCGGCTTGTCCCGCTTTAGCGGGGCGACGTACGCCATGTGCGCCTCGGCGGAAACCCCTGCCTGCCATCGCGAGCTCAGGCGAGGCGGGCGGGCTTGTGCGGATTGTTGAACACATTCATTTAAGAAATCAAGATGTGAAATCCCGCCAACTGGCGGGACTCATCGAAAAAATTGCTCATTTTCAAATTGGAAACGAATTAGTGCCATCTTATACGTTTTGAATTTTTAAGATTGGCACTAATTAGATCCATTTCATCTTCGTTAGATTTATAAGCGGGGCGAATCGAATTAACGATTCAGCCCCGTTTTTTGTGCGCGGCTGTTCCCGGGTTGAGAAACCGGCAGGTGCCGAGCATAGTATAATGTAAAATGTTTGAATTGTTAATTAAATTTAGCCCCCACTTTCAATTCTGTCAAAATTATTATATACTTGAATCATCATCGACTGACTGCACACATGAAGCTGGCAAATGAATTCATCCGGAACCGACCGATAGGAGGATAAATGTTATGGATCAGCAGCAAATATTAAATAAGCTCGATCGCATTAAAGAAATCCCGACCTTGCCAACCATCGTCTTCGAACTAAATAAATATCTGCAGGACCCGGACAGCTCAATAAAGACGGTTTGTGAAACCATCGAAAAAGATCAGGCGATTACATTAAAAATTTTAAAGCTGGTGAATTCAGCTTTTTATGGTTTTCAATCCAAGATTAGCGATCTGCGCAATGCGATTATCCTCCTGGGTTACAATGCGGTTCGCAACGCCATTGTTTCACTTTCAGTCATCAACACTTTCTCATCGAAAAGCGTTGCACTGCTGGACTTTGATATTACGCAGTTCTGGAAACACTCTTTGGCTGTGGCTGTAACCAGCAAGAATATCGCTCAGCTTTCCAAAAGAGAATCCCCTGATAATTGCTTTGTCGGCGGCTTGTTGCATGATATCGGCAAGGTAATCCTGGCTCAGTATTTTCATGACCTGTTTGAAGAGGTGTGGACGACTCTGCAGGATGAACATCTCTCTTTTTACGAGGCGGTCAGCCGCAAGGTAAAAATGCAAATTTTGTGCAGAACATATATTTGGCCAATTTCATCGTCAACAGTTACGACTATGATCCTGAGTTGAGGCTGGATCTATCAAAAATGCATCCGGATGTTGTTAAATTTATGATGAATCTGATGGAAGATATAGGAGATTGGTATTCTGGTCTGACCGGTGAAATCGAGGCCGCCTACGACTTTTTCCTGGAAATAGAGTCTTAGATTCTTCCTTTATTGATGCAAAACTTTTTCTAAGAACCTGCCGGTATAAGAATTTTTAACTTTGACAATTTCTTCAGGTGTTCCGCATCCGACAACATAACCGCCTTCATCACCGCCTTCCGGTCCCAGGTCAATGATATAATCGGCCGTTTTAATGACATCCAGATTGTGTTCGATGACAACCACCGTATTGCCGAATTCGACAAGCCGGTTCAGTACACCGAGCAGTTTTTGAATATCATCGGCATGCAACCCGGTGGTCGGTTCGTCCAGAATGTACATCGTTTTACCGGTGCCCTTTTTGCTAAGCTCCCTTGATAGTTTCACCCGTTGCGCTTCCCCGCCGGAAAGTGTTGGGGCTGGCTGGCCGATCTCAATGTATCCCAGCCCGACATCGACTAAGGTTTGAAGGATGGATCGTATTTTTCCGATTCTCCCAAAATAATCGAGCGCCTGATTGACGGTCATATCGAGTACTTCTGAAATTGATTTACCTTTATATCGCGCTTCCAGTGTTTCACGATTGTAGCGGCGGCCCTGGCAAACGTCACAGGTCACATATACATCGGGTAAAAAATGCATCTCTATTTTAATGATGCCATCACCCTGACAGGCTTCACACCGACCGCCTTTGACATTGAAACTGAAGCGGCCCGGTTTGTAGCCCCGTATCCGGGCTTCGGGTGTGCGCGCAAAAAGCTCCCGGATATGGGTAAATGCGCCTGTGTAGGTTCCAGGATTGGAGCGGGGTGTCCGGCCAATCGGACTTTGATCGATGTGAATTACTTTATCAATATGTTCTATACCCAAAATCTGGTCGTGTGCTCCTGCCGGTACGCGAGCATGAAAAAGTTTTTGCATGAGCGATTTATATAATGTATCCAAAACAAGAGTTGATTTACCAGAGCCCGAAACACCGGTAATGCAGATGAAGCGACCCAATGGAAATGTCACATCAATGTTTTTTAAGTTGTTGGCCGCTGCGCCCTTTAATACCAAATGGGGTGTTTTATTCAGGCGCCTCCTTGGTGGCACCGCAATGCATTTACGGCCGGATAAATACTGGCCGGTCAACGAGGTTTCATGGACGATCAATTCTGACGGTGGTCCGGAAAAAATAATCTTGCCGCCATTGATTCCAGCTCCCGGGCCGATATCGATTACATAATCCGCAGCACGGATCGTTTCCTCATCATGCTCAACGACTAATATTGTATTGCCCAGGTCGCGCATCTGTAAAAGTGAATCGATCAGTCGCTGGTTGTCTCGGCGATGTAGCCCGATACTCGGTTCATCCAATACATAAAGCACACCGGTTAATTTCGATCCGATCTGGGTGGCCAGACGGATACGCTGGCTTTCGCCTCCAGAGAGAGAATGCGCGGAACGATCCAGCGTGAGATAGGCCAGGCCCACATTTTCAAGAAAACCCAGCCGCTCGACGATCTCCTTAAGAATGCGCCGGGCGATAAATTCTTTTTTACCTTTCAGCTTTAAATCGAAAAAGAAATTGCGGATTTTGGATATCGATAAGGCGGTTAATTCCGATATCGTAAGCTGGCCCACCTTGACCGATCGACTGGCGAGATTGAGCTTTGCGCCGTTGCATTCATTACAGGGTCGAAGATTCATGTACCTTTCGATTTCTTCTCGCGACCAGCTCGAATCGGTTTCCTTGTAACGGCGCTTTAAATTTGGGATGATACCTTCAAACGGTTTTTGATAACGGACGCGGCGATTGTCACGTTCAAAATAAAACGAAATCAGACGATCACCCGCACCGTAAAGGAGAACCTGTTTGAAACTTTCCGGGAGGTCTTTATAGGCAGTGAATATATCAACACCGAAGTGCCTGGTGAGGGCATCGATAAATTCGATAAAATGAACACTGTTTCGATTGGCCCAGGGCGCGATTGCGCCTTCTCTCAATGATAGATTCGGGTTTGGAACGATTAACGATGGATCGAATTCGGTTACAGACCCCAGCCCATCGCAATGCGCGCAGGCTCCCTGCGGCGAATTAAAAGAAAAGCTGGCCGGGCTAAATTCTGGATAACTGATTCCACATCGGTTGCAGGCAGCCTTTTCATTAAACAACAGCGAACCTTGCCCCTGGACGTCCACTGTAACCAATCCATTGGATTGGGACATAGCCAGCTCCAGTGAGTCAGCCAGGCGATTCATCACCGTCTTTGTAAGAATGAGTCGATCGACGACGACTTCGATGGTATGCTTCTTATTTTTATCCAGTTTGGCGATGTCTTCGATATCGATGATTTTACCGTTTACCCGAACCCGGGCAAAACCATTCTTTTTTAGCTGCTTAAAAAGCTTGTCGTGCGATCCTTTCTGCTCGGCAACCAAAGGGGATAGGATGATGACTTTGGTATTTTCCTCCAATGCCATCACCTGGTCGACAATCTGATCCAGTGCCTGCGATGAAATTTCCTGGCCGCAGCGGTAACAATAAGCGGTGCCGATCCGCGCATACAGCAAACGCAAATAATCATATATCTCGGTAACCGTTCCGACTGTTGAGCGCGGGTTGTGTCCGGCAGTATTTTGTTGAATGGCGATTGCCGGTGACAGACCTTCAATCAGATCAACATCAGGTTTTTCCAGGCGTTCTAAAAATTGGCGTGCATAGGTGGATAGGGATTCAACATAGCGGCGTTGACCCTCTGCATAAAGCGTGTCGAAGGCCAGTGTTGATTTTCCTGATCCGGATAGCCCTGTGATGACTACTAGTTTGTTGCGCGGCAGCTCGACGTCAATGTTTTTTAAATTGTGCTGCCGGGCACCACGGACGACTATTTTTTCGGATAACATCGACATTTTGTGCCTTGAGTTTAC
>JARRJQ010000410.1:0-6145 GCA_037388985.1 Desulfobacterales bacterium
AAATCCATTCCAGGGTTATCACCTACAGGGGAAAAAACGTGATATTGAACGTCGCCCGCAATGTCAGCAAACGTATTGAAGCACAAAAAGCATTGCGTGAGAGTGAAGAACGCTATCGGTCGGTAGTTGAAAACTCGCGCGATGGAATCATGGTCCTCAATGATAGCTTTCAAATTATTTATGCCAATAAGGTGCTGTCACAAATTTTAGGTTACTCACGTAAAAAAATCGAGGGCAGCTATTTTAAGAATTACCTCACTAACGAGTGTTTCAAACCGGTAGAGGATTTTTTTATAAACACTTTTAGGGGAGAAACAGCTTCATCCGGCCTGATTGGCACCGTCATTCAAAAAACAGGCACCAAGCGGCCGATTAAAATGGTTGCCAACCGCTTTGAAGACTCCAGCGGAAAAGTAAAGCTCGTTTGTCAACTTTCTGACATAGCAGATAAATTAAAGGCCGAAAAAGAAAAAAAGAACCTCGAAACCCAATTGATGCATGCTCAAAAAATGGAAGCCATCGGCACCCTGGCCGGAGGAATCGCTCATGATTTTAACAACATTCTTATGGGGATGCAGGGATATTTATCCTTGATGCGGTTGAATCCGGAAACTGAAAATCCCTATGAAAAATATATCCAGGGAATTGAAGAAAACGTCATGAGCGCAGCCAACCTTACCGAACAACTCCTTGGATTTGCCCGCAAGGGTAAATACACGCCGAGAACGACAAGCATCAATGAAGTAATCGAAAAAAGTACCCGCATGTTTACCCGCACCAGAAAGGAAATTACCGTCCATAAACGACTGCAGGAAGATATCTGGAAGGTCGAAGTGGACCAGGGGCAAATTGAACAAGTTCTGATTAACCTTTATCTGAATGCCTGGCATGCCATGCCAGATGGGGGTGAGCTCTACATTCAAACAGAAAAGGTTAGCCTCAGCGATGCCTATTGCAAGCCTTTTGACGTCAGAGGTGGAAAGTATGTGAAAATTTCGGTTACCGATGACGGAATCGGTATGGATAAAGAAACACTGGAAAGAATTTTTGAGCCATTTTTCACAACAAAGGAAATCGGCAAAGGAACCGGTCTTGGATTGGCCTCTGCTTATGGGATCATTAAAAACCATAATGGCATCATCCGCGCATATAGCGAAATAGGTCACGGTGCTACCTTCGACATCTATTTGCCGGCATCCGAAGCGAAAGAGTTGGAGGCCTCACCGCATGAATCCATGTTGGTCAGAGGAACCGAACGCGTTCTTCTTGTAGACGATGAAGAAGGTCCTATTCTTGTCGAAGAGCTTATGCTGAAGGAATTGGGTTATACCGTCTTAACGGCCAAGGGCGGAAAAGAAGCAATTGATCTTTATAAATTGGACAGCAGCACGATTGATCTGGTTGCCTTAGATATGATCATGCCGGAAAAAAGCGGCAGGGCAACCTATGAGGAGCTCAAGACAATCAACCCCGACATCAAAGTCCTTCTGGTAAGTGGTTACAGTTTGAACAAACAGGTAGAAGAATTAATTGCGCAGGGCTGCAGCGGGTTTATTCAGAAACCATTTGATATTCTTGAATTGTCTCAAAAACTGCGGCACATCCTGGACACTTCTAAGGGCCGAGGATGATTTCTATCCGCCTGTTCTGGTGACGGCCTTCTTCGGTGTCGTTCGACGCTACCGGCTGATAAAAGCTGTATCCTCTTGCAGAAAGTCTTTCCGGCTGCAATCGGCCTTCTTTTTGAAGAAATCTGACCACTGCTGCCGCCCGGGCAGTGGAAAGCTCCCAGTTACTTGGAAATCTCTCTTTTAAGGTCGGACCCAAAGGACGATTGTCGGTATGTCCTTCAACCACTACCTTTTGATCTTTGTGATCCCTAACGGATTCAGCTACAACCAGCAGTAATTTCTTGCCTTTTTCATTAATATCGATACTACCCGAGTCAAAAAGAATCTTATCGATAAAAACAACCTTTAAGGTGTCTTCCAACTCGACCAATTCAATTTCCTGAGCGGCGATCTCATCTTTCAGGCTGGTTTCGATTGTCTTTTTAGTGTCATCCAGCAGGCGAATAACCTTATTCTGAAGTTTGATGACAGATTTCTTTTTCTCCAGATCGTTACTCAGCAGTTCAACATTCTGAGAAAGCCTTAAATTGATATTTTTAAGGTGAGTATACTTTGATTGAAGGTCGGTCAGTTCATTGTTGCAGCTGGAATTTGTTTGCTGCAATTCGAGCAATTCGGCATCACGGTTTTTTAAATTTTTCTCAACCTCTTGAAGCTCGATTCGGGCATGCGTTAATTCCGTGTTGAGCACTTTGTTTTGATCGATCAGTTGTTGATCAGGTGCGCAGGCCATCAACAGCAACCCAACCGAACTCACAAACCCAATGAATTCCCTATAATCCATCCGCTGATTTCCGTTTTTCCAATATTTCTAAAATCTTTAATCTTAATTTATATCAAATTTTTACCGATTTTCATAATTCTATTTACATCGGGGCGCTGAAAGATTGCGCATATCCGGTAAGTTCCACATATCCTTGCCCCTGCACAATTCGGTTGGCTACCGAACCGTTTGCCGCAACGCTGCCCTCCCAATAAGTCACCCCTGTGCTGCCCGGCGTTTGCATTTCTTGATCGGACATATTGGCCGCCACAGTTAACTGAATCGCCAGGGGGAAAACAGTTACATGCCAGCGCACCGGATATACCGCGCTGGATTTGGGACTCTTCCATCGGTCCAAGACTTCGATTTTAAAATCCTCTATACTTAAATAGCGCGACCTTCCGAATGGATCAATAAATGTTCCGCTGGATGCCGGGTGTAACCCGCCATTCTCATTTCTAAGCTGAAACAACATTATTTCACTTTTATCCGAAAGCTGCAGACTGAACCAATCCCAGCCGATAATCCCGGGTTCCAAAGGAGCGGTGCTGAATTCATGATCCATCCAGCCCAATCCCTTTACCGAAATTGTTTTGCCACCTAAGTTCAGAGCGCCTTCAGCAAGCAAGCGGGTAATCGAATAATAGCAGCTTGCCCGCTCAGGGGTCGAGCCTTTCAAACTGTAACCCCCTGCGCCATGCAAGATCGGAGATTTTAAAGATTGCAATGTGAGTTCATAGGAAAAGTCGTCCGTAACCGCTTTGAGTATGTGGCTGCCGGCTCTGATTTTAGCCGACCAATTTCTAATGAAAATTGTTGTCTCGCTTTCCTTTTGAGTAGCGCCAGCCATCCCTAAAGCTTCCCTGGAGATC
The DNA here is from genome assembly GCA_037388985.1 of Desulfobacterales bacterium. Taxonomy (GTDB): domain Bacteria; phylum Desulfobacterota; class Desulfobacteria; order Desulfobacterales; family JAHEIW01; genus JAHEIW01. The sequence goes on from JARRJQ010000410.1 coordinate 3,267, forward strand.
AGTTCTGATAGCTGATACCTTTCACCACTCGGTACGATATCCCGGATGAGGCCCGTGGTCTATGGGGAAAGTCAAATTGCACGGCCCGGTTACAGAAAGAAAACCGGCTTGATCCTCAGCAATCGCATGATAACCGGCACCTGTGTTCATCATAAATAGACACAGAAACATAAAAACAACTTTTTTTGATGAGTGTTTCATTTTTAGAATAATCAAGTTCAAGAGTCAAAGCTCAAAGCAAAGGCCTCCGGGATTCAGCCTTGAGCCTTGAGCCTTGAGCCACTGCTTGCATTTGAAGGCATCGCCGGCGATTCAGCCGCAAGCGCCGGGTGTGGTGCGCAATCATCGCTCTCGCAATAGTGTCGCCGGGGGCATGCGGAAAACCATCTTCACCGCCGGCAACGCTGCAGCGAGGGCGGTCATGATAATCAACGGAATCGACAATCCCAGCGATGCCCAATCCACACTATATAAAAAGGTCCAGCCAAAAGATTGACGATTAACCACGTATATCAGCAGATATGATAGAATAAAGCCACAGATCACTCCGGTCAGTTCGCCGATGACGACCATAAAACCGGCTTCCCAGAAAATCATTAAACGAATCTGTCTGAAACTTGCCCCCACAGCAAACAAGGTATTAAGTTGTCGGGATCGCTCCAGAACCATGACCGTCAGCGTCGTGGCAATGCCCAAGGCTGCAATCATCAGTGCGATTAAAAGCAAGACGGTTGTAACGGCAAATGTTTCGTCAAAAATTCGAAGGATTGCTCCCCGCAGTCGGCTACCACTGAGCATATCTACTTTATCCCCCAAGCGCTCAATGATATCTCTACGAAGATTTGCAACGGCCTGATCCAGATCCTGGGCTCGGTTTTTTAGAAAAAGCCGAAGCCCACCCCAGTTTACATCGTGATATCGTTTTTTAAATTGGAATAAATCGTAAAAGACGACGCCGCCCCGGGTTCGATAATCGCGGACAACACCCAGAATCGGAAGTTCGACAAATGATTCTCCAACCTGTGCCCTAAACAGATCACCAACGGTTAAGCCGGTGCGATTTGAATAAACCTCAGAAACGATCACGCCTTCACCACGCTTTAGCATCGGCAGGATTTTATCCGGATTGCCTTTCAGCCAGATAAATGATCCGTATTTCAAGAACCCCTGCACATCCAGCAACTCAAACTCATAAGGAAAATTGTTAAGGGTCAGGAAAAAACGCCGGTTGGGTACGATGTCCACTTTGTCTTGAAAAGATTGCAACTTTTCAATCACCTCTTGTGGAAGAGGATACCGAAATTGATTGATTTCTCCCATTTTGGCGGTCAAAAACAGATCTCCCCGGATCGTCTGGCCGGTCCACAATTCCACTGTCTGGCGAAAGCTGTATATCATAATGACCAGTGAAGTGAACAGGGCGACCGCTGTAATGAGGGCGCCGACCGCTACCGCCGTTCGGGCTCCGCCATCACGAACGTAACGGCCCGCAAGATAAGCCGGTACACCCGCCAGCCGGTGTAAAGTCGATGTTAGCGCCTGGCCAATGTACTCAAGCATCCATGGGGCCAGTAAGGAAAAACCAACAAAGAGCAAGAAAATAGAGAAATAGGCGGGCAAAGGTATTCCCACTACGGCGGGAAGCTGTGATAACGGCCAAACCAGCACAATGCAACCAACTCCGGTCAGAGCCAGCCGTTTCGGTGAGTTGCGGGTCCGCATTCCCCTTTGCGAAATCTCCAGCGCCTCTTTGGGTGAAACCTGCATGGCTTCTCGTGCGGGCTGATAGGCGGCTAAAATGGATATAAAAACAGTTACGCCGAAACTTAAAATCATTTCCCCGGCATCCATCCCGATCGCTTCAACCTGAACACGCACAAAAAGGGTGGTAATTGTCTGGCTCACGCCATGAATCAGATATTTGATTAAAAATTTGCCAATGGGAAGGGCTACCAGCCAGCCGGCAACTCCAAACAAAGCACCTTCGGCTAAAAAGATAAAAAACAGATGATAGCCAGTCGCACCGGTAGATCTCAAAATCGCCAGCTCCTGGCGCCGAGAAGCCGCATTCAAAGCCACCAGGCTATAGACCAAGAACATGCCGACAAACAATGAAGCAAAACTTAAAATAGAAAGATTGAGCTGATAGGCATTAATCATCCCCTGTCCGCTTTCGCGGGTGACCGAAGGGGGGTTGAGTGTGATGCTGTCAGGTAAAATTTTGCGGATACTATCCAGATCTTTTGAGGTGACGTCGGTTTTCAATCTTAAATCGATGCGATCAACTTTACCGAAAAGGCCCGTAAATTCCTGAAAGGTTGCTATGTCCGTTAAGGCGACTCTGCCCCCTTCAGCCAATGCAAGCCCTTCGGGCTCCAGCGTCCCGATAATCTTAAATTTCGCCTTTTGCCGAACATGCTCAAGGACCAGCTGATCTCCCGTTTCGGAATTGAGTTGATCGGCCAGGGACTTGCCCAATATCAAAGTGAAGGGCTCTTTTAACAGCTCCAGCCAAACAAGTGTTTCTGGGTTGCCTTTTTGGTTCACTTTCCAGTCACGCAAAGGCCGGTCTAATATCGGGTCAAATCCGATCAGCAGAAAAGGTTCCGCGTCTTCCTGCGCCACGCGGGTATAGGTGGTCAGAACCGGTGATGCATTTTGGATTGCCGGATGATTGAGGAGCTTTGACATCAGATTTTCCGGCACATAACCACCGGGGCGGGTCAACACATGATCGGCCCGTCCGGCAATCAAATTCATACTTTTGGCAAACGAATCCAGAGAAGCGTCAACCGCCAGACGCACACTGGTGAAAACGGCCGCACCCAGGGCGATCCCGAAGAGAACCGTCAGGGCGCGGCCGAGGTGCCGACGCATAT
>JARRJQ010000411.1:0-3280 GCA_037388985.1 Desulfobacterales bacterium
GATTGCTCCCGTATCCAGGATGCCTATACCTTAAGATGTTCGCCGCAAGTTCATGGGGCCACGCGGGACGCCATCCGCTATTGCTGCGATGTGATTGAAACCGAGATGAATTCGTCAACCAATAATCCGCTGATTTTTTCAGATTCTGAAGAGTTTCTTTTGGGAGGCAATTTTCATGGTCAACCGGTGGCGATGGCGATGGATTTTCTCGGTATCGCGGTTGCCGAGCTGGCCGATATCTCCGAACGGCGTATTGAGCGCCTGGTGAATCCCAAGCTGAGCGGCCTGCCGGCGTTTTTGGTGGATGACGGCGGTCTTAATTCCGGATTCATGCTTGCGCAATACACCGCCGCAGCGCTCGTTTCGGAAAACAAAGTGATCTGTCATCCGGCCTGTATTGATTCGATTCCCACCTCGGCCAATAAAGAAGATCACGTTTCCATGGGAACGATTTCCGCCCGTAAATGCCGGGATATCGTCGGCAATGCCGAAAATGTCATTGCAATCGAACTTTTGTGTGCTGCGCAGGCGCTGGATTTATTTACCAATATGAAACCCGGTGAAGGAACCCTGGCTGCCTACCAGGCGATCCGGCGGATGGTTTCGCATCTGGATAAAGACCGGATCATTTCAACCGATATTGCCGCCGTCAAGCAGCTGATGCGCAGCGGCAAGATTCTCAATGCGGTGGAAAAACAGGTCGGCGAGCTTCAGTGATTTGAAACGCTCATTTTAGGCAAAAGTCGGTTTAGCAACCCTCTCCAAATTTCGAAATCACATTAAGCGATGCCCGGTGCATTCTTACTTGACAGGGATTGTACAATTCTCTAAAGAACATCTTTTCATACGGGCCTCCCGTCAAACGCGTTCTATATTGAAATCGAAAGGCGCTTTCTTGGACCCATGAGCGAGTTCGGACAAATTCTGGATGTCGATTTGACCACGGAAACATGGAAGCTTTCTGAATATCCGAAAGATCTGGCCAGAAAATATCTCGGCGGCCGCGGGTTTAATATGGTCGCTTTATACGATCAATTGGCTGCTGGCGTTGATCCGCTGGGACCTGAAAATCTTCTCATGCTTTCCTGCGGATTAATTACCGGGTCGGCCGCACCGTCGTCTGCCAGACTCCATATTAATGCACTCTCTCCGCTCACCGGGATTTTAGGCAGCTCAAATATCGGAGGCGATTTTGGCTCCCGGTTACGGTCGAACGGGATTCAAAGCGTTATCGTAAGGGGAAAGGCTGCCAGGCCTGTTTATCTGTGGATCGATGGTGACTCGATCGAAATCCGCAATGCCAAATCGATATGGGACCTGGACACCTGGGAAACTCAAAAGCGGCTTAAGGCCAAATTTGACGGCAACAAAATCACGGTTTTGACCATCGGACCCGGAGGTGAAAACGGTGCATTATTTGGCTGCATTATGTCCGAACGGGATCACGCGGCCGGGCGCACCGGAATGGGTAGCGTTATGGGGTCAAAAAATCTGAAGGCCATTGTGATTAAAAAGCAAAGACAAAAAGTGTCGTTTCTTTTAAATGACAAATTGAATGAGGCGATCCAGCGGTATATTTGGCAGATAAAGCATTCACCGCATTATAAGGGCATCTCAAAATACGGCGGCGCCGGCTATGTGAAATGGGCCGATGAGTTGGGTATTCTGGCAACCCGCAATTACAGGCAAAACACCTTCGAAGCTGCAGAGCGCATCGACGGCAAAAATTTAGAAGAGAACATCATCCGCAGACGCGGCTGTCATCGCTGCCCGGTTCATTGCAAAGCCGATCTTGAGTTTACCCAGGGCAAATTTAAGGGAATGCAGGCTGTTCGCCCCGAATTTGAGCCCATGCTTTCTTTGGGGTCCAAGTGTGGATTAAGCGATCTTGACACTCTGGTTTTTTTGGACAACCTGTGTTCCCGGCTTGGACTCGACAGTATCTCCGCCGGCAATGCGATCGCTTTTGCCATGGATCTTTTCGACAGGGGTATTATCTCACGTGAAGATACGGGAGGTCTGGATCTTACCTGGGGAACCGGCGATGCAATGGAAACTTTGATTCGGCAGATGGCTACCGGTAAGGGATTGGGTAAGATACTTGCAAAAGGCGTATTTCGGGCAAGTCAATTGATTGGGCGTGGTGCTGAGCATTATGCTCCGCATGTTAAAGGTCTCGAATTGGCCGGTTATCACCCCGACAACATTATGGGAACCGCCTTGGGATACGCGGTTGCCAGCCGCGGGGCGGATTTTAACGATGTTTTTGCCACCCTGGAATACAAGTGGTTGCCGGAAGAGGGGACTAAAGAGTTTGGCGCACCCAAAGCTTCCGATCTCAAATCAATCACCGGCAAAGCCGAATTGGTCAGAAGGTCCATGATCATAGGTGCGGTTTTAGATAGTCTCGGTCTGTGCAAGATACCCGCATTATGTCTTATCTGTACTTACGATCTGATCGGTGAGGCGGAGTTGGCTGCCGCCATAACCGGCTGGCCGGTAGATGCTGCGGAGCTTTTTATCAGCGGTGAAAGAATCGTCAATCTGGAAAGACTTTTCAACTTAAGACACGGTGCCAACGCAGCTGATGATCGGCTTCCGGACATGTTTTTTGAAAAAGACTATAATGCCGGTGAAGAACCTTCCAAGCCCCATACCTGGATGGAACCAATGATTCGGGAATTTTATGATGTCATGAACTGGGATGGGCAAGGCCATCCGACTCCCGAGAAACTGGCGGAGCTTGGAATCTTTTCGCCCCAATACAATCAGGATTCAGCTGCATAGATGATTCAAGCAGGCTGTTCAATAGCTCTCTAAAATCTAGAGGCCATCTCAAAAATAGGATTTTGGTTCAAGATTCCGTCTTCGCCTAAAGGCTTCGCCGGGACACGCGCGGCGGGGCCGAGTTTAAAACCGCAGGCAACCTGTTGGTTGTCGAGGATTTGAAACGAGGCACCAATCCCGCCGAAAAAGGCGGGAGGCCAAAAGACATTTTTGAGATGGCCTCTAGTAAACCCTCCCCTTGATGCGCAGCTATACACACCTGAGACGGATCTTCGACAAGGAAGGCGAAACGAGTTATTATACAGACAGCAAACCGGCCTTACGTTATAGAAAGGACATGAGACGTGGCTACCAACAGGTCCATTTTCCACCCGACCGTGTCTTAAGTTGAAAAGTCTTTCCAGATTGACGATTCTTTCACCGCTGATAAAAAGCTCCGCAGCATCTACCGGCCAGCCGGTTATGGCGGCAGCCAACTCCGCCTCACCGATCA
>JARRJQ010000412.1:0-1799 GCA_037388985.1 Desulfobacterales bacterium
GTGCGTGAACTTTACGGCATCATAACTGCCAAAAAGGCCCATGGAGGCATTCTGGTTACCTACGGCAACTATACCCCACCCAAATCAAAAGACTACGACTTGCGTCTCGATCCGCCAGTCAACACCCGCATCCCCATCGCCCGCAGTCACTTATCAAAAATCCGCAACATCCTCTGCGTTTGACAGCTCCATTCCAAAATCAGCCTCATCCAAACCTCTTGACATTAATAAAAATTTTTTGGTAATCAGTTTCTGAATCTATAATGCGCTAACCCCAACTAAGAGGTAGCCATGATAAAAGAAAGGTTCATGGTTAAGGGTTTAAGGTACAGGGTTAAACAAAAGATTGAAATACAGAGACCCCATTTCTCAATTGAGATCTGGGGTTTTGTTTTTTTGGAACAGCATAATTGTTTCAGGCAAAATTTTAAGCTGGTAGTTAATATCTGATATTAAACATGGGTTTTTTACGCATGCGTCGCTGCCTTTTATCCGGCGGTGCCTTTAAGAAAGGAGAGCCAGAATGAAACGTCTATTCGGATTTGCATTGGCAGGGCTGTTGCTTCTCGGTGTATTTTCTGCCCCGGCTATGGCCGGCGGTGATACTATCAGGGTGATGACACGAAACCAGTATCTCGGCGCGGACCTGACACCGGTTATTACGGCAGGGACAGATGACGAATTCATCACAGCGGCAAATGTTGCGTTCGCCCAGATTGCAGCTAACAACTTTCGATTAAGAGCCCGGCGTCTTGCCACCGAGGTCGCGCTTACCAAACCGGATGTTCTCGTCCTTCAGGAGGTCTTTGACTTCAAGCTCAATGGATCCAATGCTGACCCTCCCTCCCCATTTCTTGACCATTTGACTGAAACGCTCAATGCCCTTGATGCCATAGGCCAGAATTATGTCGAAGCAGCGAGAGTGGTTAACTTCGATTTACAAGACATCGAGATTACACTCGACACCGATGGTGATGGATTTCCGGACACACCGGGCCTGGTGAGCGTGACTGACCGCGATGTGATACTTGTCCGAGAAGGCATCGCAGTCACCGATCTAACTGGGTATTTCAACACTGGCGGGCTCTGTGGGGTTCCAGTTCCAACTCCAGATTCGGCGTCGCCACCATTTCCCCCCACTCTCACGTCTACTGTGTCGAGGCACGGATGCAACTATACTGCCGCGGTGGAGTTCGAAAGCGATCTGCTCGGTCCGATAACCATCCCTCGGGGATTCGTCGGTGTGGATGTCACAGTGAGAGGAGAAATCTATCGGGTTGTGGATACGCATCTTGAGGTTAGGGAGGTGCCCCCTGGCAATACGAACAGCAGGATCTTGCAGTCCCTTCAAGCGGTTGAACTCATGGGGACGCTGGCTGCCACCACGCCCTCTAATAGGAAGCTGATTGTGGCCGGTGACTTTAACTCAAGTGACGAGGACGTGTCGGTCGGTGGCATCATTCCACCTTATCAAATCATCACCGGCACATTCATTCCCGGTATAAGCTTCGAGGACATCTGGGACACGAACCCGTTGAAGATCTTCGATCCCAACGGCTGGACCTGTTGCCAACTCGATGACCTGTCAAACATAAGGTCAGAACTCGACGAGAGAATTGACATCATCTTCGTTCGCGATTCGAATTTCCTGCCTTTGGCTTACGTCACAGGTCGGATTCCCATTTTCCCGCTGTGGTTTCCGCCCAATTGGGCCTCTGATCACGGAGGAGTATTCTCCAACCTCATCTTCAGATGAAACATGATAGTCTCTTCTTTTTTTAGAAAGACGGGCAAATCGC
>JARRJQ010000412.1:1867-5760 GCA_037388985.1 Desulfobacterales bacterium
ATTTTTTGTGCTTAAAAGCTCCATTTTGGGGGTAAAATGGTCTTTTTAAGCATTGATTTGAATAAATGAATATTTTATTGAATGGCATGGCTCTCGAAAAAATTTGACTACAAGCCTCGAAAGCCCGTTTAACGAACTCATCTAAAAAAGCTCTCTGCGACCTGCTGAAAAAGTACAAAAATAAGTCAAAATAAAAGCCCAAATGGATGGCATTATGTCGCGACCAACAAAACCCTGTTTCTCTGAGTGAGAGGTGGGGTTTTGTTTTTTATATAGCAGCTAAGTATCTGCAGTTTTGGGTAATTTGTGATACTTATGATATCACTAATTGTTGGAGTCTTCGATTTGTTGACTAAAGAATTGAAAGTCGAACTTTAAAAGCAGAGTCGATCTTTCCGTAGCAATTTTACATTCATTTTAATTATCACTAACAGCGTCTACTGCTAAATTGGTAGGGGGCTATCCATGAGCCAATCAGGACTCAACACATCTTCCGAAATTAGTGAAAACCGACGTGCGGAATATGTGCAACTTCGAAAAGAGATATATGATGCGGATAGGACTTGCGTTCTTGTCATGGGTTTCTTGATCACTGTTTCAGCATCCGCTGGTTCAGCGTCGATCGGCTTATCTCCGCCGATATCAGATTTTTTAATTTGGATACTTTCGCCGGTATTTATGCTTGGATTCTGGTATTCCGCAAACTATCAAAAGGCTCCAAATTACGTTTAGCGATTCCATTCGACCCATATCATCTTGAAACCACCGTATGTGGGTTCGGTGTGATAGGTGTCCCAATCTACGGCTTGTTGGTGGCACAGTGGTCATTCACCGGCTGGTATTTCATATCCTCTGTTGTGCTCGCTATCCTTTATTTAATCCTCGCATGGCGCTCGTGTAGGATTTATGGAAAGCCTTTAGAATACGAATTACCAGTACTTGAGGGACCAGATTAACCATTTGTGGGGAAATGGGGACATCCGTTCTATTTGTATCTTTGTGGGAGAGCGGTACACCCGTGACAGTTTGATGTTAGAAAAAAATGAGGTTTCCAGCTTTATAGTTTACTTCCTTCCAGGCCAAAGGTTCTCGGATTATTTAAAAAACCTATATTTGAAAGGAGGAAAATCTCATGAGTATAAAATTGCCTGTGCATGTATTAGTCGCTTTGGCTATGATTTTTTTGATCTTGGTATTTATAGTGCCAAGTGCGGTAGCGGATGATTCCGCAAATAAAGTTGAATTATATTCTGATGTTCCCGACTGGGCTAAAAAACAATATGGTCAATCGGTTATAGGGCTCAACGTCATTGCTGGAAATTATAAATTAATAAATGGAACTACCCTGAAGGCTGGCTCTGAAGTGTTTGTACTAGAGAAATGGATGACGTTTCAAACGGGGCTTATAATAGATGTTGCAAAAGGAGGTGTTAAATTAAGAGATAAATTCTACCCCGATGGAACAGAACTGTTTATCAACAAGAGCGGAAATATTGTTCAACGATCGGAATAAGGATGTGTATAAGGATCATTTCTAAATGCAGAATAAGGGGTCAAATCTTTATTAGTTATTATAATTTGACAAGTTTATTCCTTTCGTGTTAATGCGCGTTTATGGCACGGGCTTGGCGAATCGAATATGAAGGCGCGCTTTACCATGTTTTATCCAGGGGCAACGAACGGCGGGCGATTGTCGCCGCTGATAAGGATCGCCGGCTGTTTTTGGACACCCTGGCTGAAATGTCACTGCGCTTTGAAGTCGACCTGTTTGCCTACGTGTTGATGGACAATCATTACCATTTATTGCTGCGGACGAATCGCGCCAACCTGTCTAAAAGCATGCAGTGGTTCGGGGCCACTTACACCACCCGGTTCAATGCCAGGCACAACCGCAGCGGGCATCTTTTCCAGGGCCGCTTTAAAAATATGCTGGTTGAAAACGATGCTTACCTGTTGCAGCTGTCTTATTATATTCATCGCAACCCTTTAAGAGCCGGAATCGTGCGCCGGCTGGGCTCCTATCGCTGGAGCACATACCGCATCTATGCCTACGGCAAAAGTGTTCCCGAGTGGCTCGACAGCGAGATGATCCTGTCGCAGTTTGCAAATGCTCAAGACCGGTATCAGGCCTACCGCGAAGCTGCTCAAAAGTATGCGAGAGAGGAACAGCGCACATGGGAAGATCTTCGGCACGGGATATTTTTAGGCACCAGAAAATTCGCTGCAAAAATCAAGCAACAGTATCTTACCGGCGCGCCCCACCAGGAGATACCCCCGCAAAAACGGCTGGCTGGAGACGCTGACCCTGAAGTCTTATTTTTGCGAGCCGCTGAAATATTAAATTGCGACCCCGGACAGTTTCTAAAAGCTGCCCGGGTCTCAAAGGCGCATAAAGCCGACCGGGACCTGCTTATTTATCTGCTGTGGCAGTCGGGGCGGCTTACCAACCGGCAGATCGGTGAAAAATTCGGTCTGACCTACCCGGCGGTGAGTCAGCGCGTTTCAATTTTTAAAGATCTGCTGAGAAACAGTCAGGCACTGCAAAACAAGTATAATCGGATCAAATCACAAATCTAATCCGATAATTGTTGCTCTATCAACAGATTCAGGTTAAATATTTCATAAGGAAAATGCGTTGCCGTGACAGGGAAAGGGAGATGATGAGAAATGAGGACTGAACTATTGTTGAAGAAAAAACGCAATGCCGTTATGGCCCTGGCCGCCAAACACGGCGCGAAAAACCTAAGAATTTTCGGGTCGACCGCCAGGGGCGAATCCGGCCCTGAAAGCGATATTGATTTGCTGGTAAAGATGGAAAATGACCGGAGTCTGCTTGATTTAAGCGCCCTAAGATTAGATCTTGTTGATTTGCTCGGGGTCAAAGTTGACGTGGTTTCCGAGGATGGACTTTATTGGCTCCTGCGTAGAAGGATTCTCAAGGAAGCGAGGCCGTTATGAAAAAAGATCCGCGAGTATATCTGGCTCAGATTTTAGAGAGGATTAATCGTATCCTCGAATACACGACTGAAGGGAAAGAAGCCTTTTTTGCGGATCCGCGTACTCAAGATGCCGTGATCCGCAATTTCGAAGTCATTGGGGAAGCCGTCAAACGCATCCCAAAGGAATATCGCCGGAAGCAACCTGAAATTCCCTGGCGAGAACTTTCCGGATTGCGCGATGTTTTGATTCACCAATATGAAGGTGTAAGTGTCGCTGAGATATGGCGAATCATCGAAAAAGATCTTGAAACTCTGCGAAAGGCGATCACCACGATCCTTCCGCCGCTGGAAGAACTGGAAAGAGAAATTGCAGAAGATAAGAAAAAGTAAAAGGTAAAAATAAAAACAAAATAACAGTTTAGTCCCCTAAAATCTCAGATCGGAAATTCGTCAATACTTTCATAAGGTTGAATCTGTTCGCTTACAGCCCACCTGATTTTTTCGGCAATCTGCCTGCCGATGCCTTCAACCGATTGCAACTGTTGGCCGGTAGCCGTCATTACAGCCTCCACACTTCCAAATGCATCCAGCAGGCGGGCAGCTCTCTCGCTGCCGACACCCGGCAGTCCCTGTAAAATAAAAGGCTGCTTTTTGCGCTTCGCGCCCGGACGATAGCCGCACCTCTGGAATACTCCTTTGACAATTGATCTGGTCTGTCTGGCTGCATAAAGAATCAAAGCCTGTGTCTTGGTGTCTTGGGGTCGCCCTTTAATGGGCGACCCCAAATACCAAATACCAAATAAACAAATAAAGACCCCAAATAAACCAGCTGCCACCAACTGCGCCACACCATGGCTACCCAGATGCTCAATGCCGATGCTCAGGTGGAAAGCATCCAGGATCTGTTAGGCCACAATTGGATAACCACCACCGAACGATATTGCAATGTGTCCA
>JARRJQ010000413.1:0-3264 GCA_037388985.1 Desulfobacterales bacterium
GCGAATATCAATCGGATCTTTAGGTTCTTCAAACGGGTCCCAACTTTGATAGCCTTTTTTCAGGATGTGTTTTTGACGACGGGGGGACATGCTTTCAAATATCGCCCGTGTTCGTCTTTCGGCTTCATCGGGAGAAAATTCGCTCATATGGTTCTCCTGATGAAGCCGAAAGACGAAAACGGGCGATATTTGAAAGCATGTCCCCCCGTCGTCAAAAACACATCCTGAAAAAAGGCTATCAAAGTTGGGACCCGTTTGAAGAACCTAAAGATCCGATTGATATTCGCAAGGACAAAACCCAACGGACCACCCAGATGCTGGTCAGAGAGTTTTTGCAATCACGCGGTTCTGAACAATACACCAATGCTTATGGGCGGGGAGTACTGGAAATCGCGCTGGGCATTGTTAACGAAGACGATTATTTCCGGGGAATGTTCGAATTTTCCTGCTGGTATCAAAAGCTGCTGGAAAAAGAAGGGCAGGATGATTTATAAAAAGATTAGGGCGAAGGGCATAGGGCATAGGGCATGGAGCATGGGCAAAAAGGCCAAGAGCAAAGGGCATAGAGCAAAGCGTGAAGTGAATGAAATGCAAGACTGCAAGTCAATATGTCTACCCTTGCTCTATGCCCCATGCCATTTGCCAAAAACCCTATGTCCTCTGCCAAAACTTAAATTAGAGATTTTGGACTGGTAAGTTTGACATGAAGACCCAATGGGACATAACTGAGAAGCTGGGCAGCGGGCCGTACCCTGACACCATTATTTCTCCAATTGATAATGCCGAGATGGTATTTGTACCTGCCGGAGATTTTATCAAGGGTATCACCGAAGAAGAATTGGCCCATCTGTTTCTTCTGGACAAAAGCGAAAACCCCATATTTGCCACAGAAGTTTCTGCCCGGAAGGTCTATTTGAATGATTTTTATATCGACCGCTATCCGGTTACCAACTACCAATACCAGAATTTCATTAAGGCCACCGGCCATCGCCTTCCGATTCTGCTGAATCATCCGCTGTGGGGGCAGCCGATGAAACCGGTGGTTTTTGTGGGTTGGAATGATGCGCGCGCCTATGCCAGCTGGGCCGGCAAATCGCTTCCGACAGAGGAGCAATGGGAAAAGGCCGGCCGCGGAGACGATAGGCGCTGGTGGTCCTGGGGACATGACTTTTTACCTGAACGATGTAATTCAAGGGAAAACGGTCTCGGCCATACATCTGAAATCGGCTTTTTCGACAGGGGAGTCAGTCCCTATGGCTGCTATGACATGTGCGGCAACGTCTGGGAGATGTGTGAGGGGCGATGGTTGGAAGATAAATTGCCCATGCGGGGAGGCTGCTTTCTGGGCTCCGCTACCTTTGTGAGAATAACCTGCCGATGGACGCCCGAAGACCCGATCAACGGTGCTCACTGGCTGGGATTTCGCTGTGTCAAGGAGATTCCGACGCGGCAATAAGTGGCAAAGGGCATAGCGCATGGAGCATAGAGTGAAAAAATTTCATCAAAGTTCACTAATTTAACCCTTTGCCCTATGCGCTTTGCTCTTTGCGGCAGGCCGTTTTTTTGCCTGCCTTGCACTGGGAACCCATTACCGAATCCACGATTAAATAAAGAAGCTCCACAAAATCCCGGCACATATCGCCGAACCGATGACGCCAGATGAGTTGCAAGCCATTCCATGCATCAGCAAGAAGTTTGTCGGGTCTTCCTTCAACGCCGTTAAATGCACTTCCCGGGCCGATCCCGGGACAGCCGATACGCCGGCTGCACCCAGCAAAGGATTTATTTTCTCTCTTAGAAACAGGTTCATAATTTTCCCAAAGATTACACCCGAGGCAGTGGCGATTGAAAAGGCGACCGATCCAAGGAAGAAAATCCCCAAAGATTTCGGTGTTAGAAATACATCGGCCTGGGTGCTGCAGCCGACGGTAAACCCGAGGAATATGGTGGCCGTGTCAATGATGGCGGATTGAGCAGTATTGGCCAGGCGGTTGACAACGCCGCATTCTTTTAGGAAGTTTCCTAAAAACAGCATGCCCAGCAGCGGCAGGGCAGTGGGGGCCAGAAAGCAGCACAGCAGAACACCGGCTATAGGGAATATCAGTAATTCTTTTTTGGAAACATTTCGCGACGATGGCATTTTGATCAGCCGTTCTTTTTTTGTGGTCAGCAACCGCATGATCGGCGGCTGAATAACGGGTATTAATGCCATGTAAGAATAGGCCGCAATGGCGATGGGTCCGATGAGATGGGGTGCCAGTTTTGCCGTTAAAAAGATGGATGTCGGCCCGTCGGCTCCGCCGATGATTGCAATCGAGGCGGCTTCTTTGGGCGCAAATCCGAAAAAAAGGGCGCCCAGAAGGGTAAAATAGATGCCCATCTGAGCAGCAGCTCCCAGAAGCATCAATTTCGGCTGAGCCAACAAGGATGAAAAATCGGTCATGGCTCCTAAACCCAGAAATACGATTGAAGGGTAGACACCGGTGGTCACGCCGAAATACAGGTAGTGCAAAACGCTGTTAGGTTCATAGATTCCGATGCCGAATCCTTTGAAAAAAGGAATATTTCCAACCAAAATGCCGAAACCGATGGGAACCAGCAAAAGAGGCTCAAATTTTTTTGCTGTTCCAAGATAGAGAAAAATAAAACCCACAACCAGCATGATGTAATTACGATAATCTGCCAGATAATATCCGGTATTTTGCAGAAATTGGAAAAGTAAATCAAACATTTCTAATCGTTAATTTCCTTTCTATCTGTTCCAGGCAAAGGTGCCATCTCCCTCTGAAACCAGAATGCCGGCCTCTTGCAGGCGCTGAATTGAAAGATGCGGGTGAGGCAAATCATTTTCTTTTGCAGCTTCGAAGAGCTGGGATAGCGTGAATGGTGATTTCAGCTGGTCAACCACCGGCTCGTAATCTCCGGCAAGCTCATCGGCAGAAGGAAACTGGCGTTGCGCAAAAGCCGGAGCATGAATTCCTTCAGCAGCATGAGCGTGCAGCAGCGTCTTGAGTCGGATAATAAGTTTTTCTCTTTCCTCCCATAGCGCAAGAATTTTATGGATCTGGGATATAACAATAGACAGGATAACCAAGCCGGCAAACACGATGGATGCGCCAACCGCAGCCATGGCCCACCCATTATTGCTGGTTATGTTTTCAAAGCCATACAATTTATGCCTCCATTATGCGCACGAATGCGCATACATTCATTTATTAATTAAACCTGAATTTTGTTCATACTTAATTGAATAAGTCAATTAAA
>JARRJQ010000414.1:0-6454 GCA_037388985.1 Desulfobacterales bacterium
GTATTTTGAGCTGGAAGACGGCCCCATCTCCGGATTGACTTTTTACCTCAACACTGCCGTTATGCCGTTCCATAATGCCATAGACAGTCGACAAGCCAAGTCCGACGCCATACGCTTGATTTTTAGTTGTAAAAAAGGGTTCAAAAATATTCGGAAGATCCTCTGGGGCAATACCTTGCCCGGAGTCCTTTACCAAAATCACTGCCATATTGGATTCGGAATCATAATGCCCCTCCAAGGTTAAAGTTCCTCCGTTCGGCATGGCGTCAATCGCATTGAATATGAGATTGATAACACATTGTTGCAACTGGTTGAAGTCGCCTTTTACCGCAGGCATATTGCTTGGGATGTTTGATTCGAGTCGGATATTACTCAGTTCTAATTTGTGCTGGCACAAAAGAATGCAGCGATCAATCAGTTCTTCAACCCGGACTTCTCCAAATGCAGGCTTGGATATTCGCGAGAATTTGAGCAAGCTGGAAACAATCTGTGAGCATCTATCGGTTTCATTTTCCACCAATTCCAGATAATGCTGAAACTTTTTCATTCGCTCCTCATCGAGCTTTTGCTCACGCGAAATCCGCCGCATCAGGCGAATATAATTTAAAATTCCCGATAAAGGGTTGTTAATTTCATGGACCACACTGGCGGCCAATCGTCCCAAAGACATCATTTTGTCCTGATGTAGGATCCGGGCCTGATCCTCCATTTCTCTTTCCAGTCTTCGGATCTCCCGCAGATCCCTGAAAAAACAAACCAGGCCACCGACTTCACCCTGGCCAAAAAGAGCGGTTGCGGACACCTGTACGGGAACCTTTCTGTCGGATTTGCCGATCAGATTGGTTTCATAAAGAAAAAGCCGGTTTTTCCCCCCGTAACGTTTACTGTCTAATTCAACAAGGAAATCTAATTCCTCTCCCGGCGAAAAAAATTGGTTAAATGTCATCCGACGTAGAACTTCATCTCCGTCATAACCGAGCATCTTTTCCATGCTTTTATTAAAGATAATGACCTGCTTATCTTCGTCACAGCCTAAAATACCGTCGATTGAGCTTTCAATAAGATTTCTCTGGTAGGTAATTGTTTTTAAAAGTTCTCGACTCGTTTCTGCCTTTTCCTTCTCCAAAAGTGCAGTGTAGTCTTGAAGCTGTTTTCTGGAAGCAAAGCGGTCTTGCGCCCGTTTAAGCGCTAGTTGCAGTGCTTCATCGCTGATCGGCTTGGTAATAAAATCCGAAGCATCCAGTTGCAATGCCTGAATCGCCACATCCATCTCCCCAAAAGCAGTGGCCACAATGACCTCCGTATCCGGGTCTTTCTTCTTCAACGTTTCCAATACCTGCAGGCCGTCCATCCCCGGCATTCGGATATCGGTAATGACGATTTGCGGGGATATCTTCTCACAAATTCGAAGACCACTTCTGCCATCAGGCGCAGCAACCACCTCATATCCTCTATCCCGAAGCGCCAGGCTCAAAACATCCCGAA
Source organism: Desulfobacterales bacterium (assembly GCA_037388985.1). GTDB lineage: Bacteria > Desulfobacterota > Desulfobacteria > Desulfobacterales > JAHEIW01 > JAHEIW01. Next base: position 1,486 of record JARRJQ010000414.1, read on the forward strand.
TATCTTCTTCGTCATCAATTAAAACGACTTTCCAAGCGTTGGAATCGGCCATAATTGATCCACTAAGTTATTTTAAAAATATTGGATATGATAAAGCGTACAGGTATGGCAACCTTAAAAGACCGAAATCAAATTGAAAACTTTATATAGCACAGGTGCATTTTAAAATAAAGTTTTCAACATCTTAAGCTTGGAGATGAGCATCTGCGCCTCAGATCTCCCTGGATTCGGTTTCAGCTGAGCCAATATTCCCAGCCCTTCGCTGGCAGACTCGAATTCTTTTTCGGGCATTGGACTGACAACGGCAATCGGGATGGCTGCATTCACCATGATCAGACTACGCGCCATCTCAAAGACCGTTTCTTCTTCCGGCTGAGCGTCAAGAATTATCAGCGCAGGAGATGCCGTTGAGGCAATTTTAATCGCCTCGGCTTTTGTTTTCACGAAACTGACTTGAACCTGCTGGGTGGCTTCTAGTTCTTTGGCCAACTCCAGAAAATGATCCGGCTCCGGGGTCACCAGCACAATGCTCTGCATCCCAATTCCCTGATATTTAGGGGTCTTAAAACCACTTCTAGCTTTTTCCGCAGCATGAACCGGGGCCGGCGCAGCCTGCTTCAGATGGACGATTTCCGCAGCAGGTTGTGTCTGAGGGGCCGGGATAGGATTGTGGCGTACGTCCAGTTGATGAACTCGTCGCCGACATGAGCTTCTTTGGTCCGGAAGCACCACAGGTAGGGCATACCAGCGGAGAAGAATGATTAAATACCAGAACTTCACCGCTGAATCCGCAGCTTTTACAGTTAATCTCGTAGATCGGCATTTTAAAAATGACCTTTCTTCATTGAACGGTTAGAGCCATTTTTCCAAACGCAATTACATCGTAGGATTACCGGCGCCACCACAGGTATGCTCCTGGGTGAATTGGGCTAACTTGCCTTCTATAACCGCATTTACGGCATCTCCGACTGTCTGGGCCTGGCCGCCGAAGTAAACCTCAATGCCGACTTGATTAAATCCCATCAGCGGGCGCAGCCCCATGCCGCCGGCAATGAGCTTTTTCACCCCCTGCTGGGATAAATAATGGACCGGCGCCATGCAGCCTCCCTGTTGATGGGGAACATTGGGTATAACGTGTACATCCTTCACCTTACCGTTTTCAACCGATACGAGCGTATAGAGCTCACAGTGTCCAAAATGCTCACCTAAAGCGGCCTCAAGGCCACCCGGTTGCGCAGTAGGAATCGCGATCATCGTGTTCATGTGGGATTACTCCTTTCCAAGTGATTTAGGTCAGAACCGGTACCGCCTTTACCGCTGGCAATGGCCAGTCTCATCGGCCATGCCCCCTTCGGTTGGGGCCGGTTGCCATTTCGACCTTGCCGCTGGTATAACGCTCTAAAGCCTCGCGGATCGTCAGGTTTTGCAGGTTTTGTGCGACCGTTATCCCAGCTGCTTGCAGCGCCTGAAAGGCCTTGGGTCCGACATGACCGGTTAAGACAACCTTGGCACCCGCACGCACAACGGTTTCGGCAGCCTGAATACCAGCACCTTGTGACATCGCCTGTGCTGCCCCGTTATCCACATATTCGTGTTCCAGCGTTTGCGGGTTCACAATTAAAAAACCCGCTGCACGCCCAAAACGTGGATCCAGCGCATCATCTAAAGTTGGGCCTTCGGCCGAAATTGCGATTTTTTCCATTGGCAACTCCTTTGTCTCCGTACAGATGAACTTTGCAGATTATCGTCTAAAGAGACGGATTGACGACGATCATCAGCCAGCGCTGTTTGCCCGTTGCGATCAATAATCTTGTAATCACCCCCGTCGATGCGCAGTGCAAAACCATGCACCAGGGCTTCAGCCACCGAGTGTCGGGCCTGTGAAAGAATACGGCCAAACGTCTGACGTGAAACATTCATCTTTTTAGCGGCTTCTGCATGCTTGCAACCTTCTAAGTCGGCAAGGCGCAACGCTTCGAATCCCTCCAGCGGTATATAAACCTCGGCCAGCTGCTGCATGGGTATGGCCCGCGGTTTAAAATAAATTACGCTGGGAATTTGACTGACCATCCGGCATTTTCGCGGTCGAGACATGTAAATCTCCTTAAATAAGTATTGAGCGAATGCCCATAAATAGAATATTGCATGGCGAGTGGGCTGTCAACCATTTTTTGAGCATTTTCTCATTTTCACATAAATTTTTGCCGACCGCCACGATGGCGCCGGCGTCTGGTGAAATCAATCTCATGATGCGGCGCAATTTCATAAGATCCGCCTTCGATGCGAATAGCCCACCCATTGGAGACGGCCGTCGCCAGCGTCCGGCGGGCCTCAGCTAAAAGTCTGGAAAAGGTCGGACGCGATATGCCCATCAATGCAGCAGCGTGTTGATGCTCCAATCCCTCCGCATCTGCTAAACGAAGAGCCTCCAATCCCTCAACGGGAAGTATCAGACCTTTGAGCCGATGCAGCGCAACCCCTTGAGGCTTATAAAAAGCGGCAACCGGCTGCTGGCCGACACGTCTGTTTATTCTCGGTCGTGGCATGTTGTCTCCTATTATTTTGAACCTATTTTCATAATAATAAGAAAAACTAAAAAGTCAAGTACTTATTTTGAAAATATGTTCATAATGATGATAGATAAATGAAGCTCGTCATAATCGTTTCAGCCTAAAGCAAAGAACACTCGGCCGATATTCATTGGATCAGCTGTAGCTGAATATCCTGATTCAATTGAAAACAGATCTGTTTAATTTATTAAGGAGAAGGGTTCAAACGTTAATCAAAGCAGAGCGGGATCGGGAATTTCGAAAATCGGATATCCCTATGACAAAAATGCCGGCTGGAAATTTAATCCATCGCAAGCTTTACGGGAAGAATTAAAAGGAAGGTTGCCCCCTTGCCTTTTGCACTTTCAAGTTCAAGGCGCCCTCCCAGACAGCGGGATATGATATCGGCGCCGGCCAGGCCCAGACCATGACCTTTGCGCGGTATGATGGAGCATTCTTTCACCTGGGCATAGCGTCGAAAAACCATATCATGCTGTTCGGGTTCAATGCCGGGTCCGTCATCTGCAACCGCGATCCGCAGATGATCACCCGTCAATTCTAGCCGGATGGTTACTTGCTGATTGCGGTGATGTAGCGCGTTTTTAATCAGGTTACCGATAATCTGGCGAAATTTTATCTCATCTTGAAATATCTCCAGATCGGCTGTCGAGGATGAAATATCCAAAATAATGCCCCTGGATGACAGAAATTTAAGAGCTTCGGTTTCATTTTTATAATTGATATATTTTTCATACACATTCCAGTCGTCGGTTTCAAGGGCATCTTTTAAGGCCTGCAGGATTGATTTTGACGGTTGAAATCGCTCACCGATAAAACAACCGGCTTCGGAGCGTCCAATTTCGAGCAAGTTGTATAACAGTTCCCGGGCTTTTTTTGAATTGCGTAACGCGCGCTTTAACGTGCTTTCCTGGCGGGTGGATAATGCTCCGAACTTATCCTGGCGTTCCAGTAGCGTGCGAAGTCCGGTTTCAATAATGGCAATCGGATCTTTGAGTTCATGGACCAAAAATTCGATTTCAATTTCCTTGAAAAATTGCACCGGACTGCTTTCAGCCGGCGGTTGTTTTTCGTTTTTTCGTTTGTTCACTGGGACCTCATTTCTTCGTAAATCGCTTAGCCGGGTAAAACTGAACCGTCACAGTCGTCCCACCCGTATTCTGGCAACCTTCGATACCCGGCTGTGGCGTGCAGTCAGCCACATTGCCCGGACAGGCGCGTCCTTCTCGATCGATTAAATGACAGGGCTTGGATGCCATCTTAATTTTAAAGTTATATCTTTCCGAGAATATTTTCATGCGCAACAAGTCAAATCCTTTACCGCCTGCTTTAAAATCATAAGGCTGGCGGGTGGAATATTGCATCGTTTCATATGATGTAAAATAGTTTTCGAAAATCATTCGCAGATTTTCATCGCTGATGCCAATACCGTTATCTTTTACTTCCAATTCGGGCCCTCTTTCTCCTTTGCGCACTTTCACCGATATTTTTCCTCCATCGGGGGTATTTTCGACGGCATTGCGAACGAGTCCCTCGATTATCTTTTCCAAAACCTCCGGAGGGATATATACTTGAGCAGTCTTCTGAATATAGGTTCTCAAGCGGCATTTTCGATGGACAAATCGGGGGCGGAGGCTTTTTATTTTTTTCTTTACAAACTCCCCCAGTTCGAGCACTGCTGATTTAGATCGCCGAGGCCCATAGGTTTCTTCAATGTGCTGTCGGATTTTGCGAATGATGTCTTTTTCTCCCAGACCCAGAGAGATTAATACTTCCAGTTCATCCACACACGCATCCAACAAAGCAGATAGTAGGTAATAGGTTTTGTAATCCTTATCGCGCAGAATATCTTCCAATTGATATTGCATTTCAAGCAATCGCTGAAGATTTCTTTGCGCCCGTTCAAAAATCAGGCGCCATCCCTTGTCCGCCACATCCGGGAGCCTTTTATTCAACAGTTCCAAAGAAGCGGATAAAATAGAAACAGGCGTTTTGAGTTCGTGGGACAAGTGATGAATCACGCGGTCTTTAGTGCGGTTCAGGCTTTTGACTTCTTCATAGGATCGCTTGAGCTCTTCGTTGATGCTGGCATTTTCAATCGGCAGCGCAACTAGATTGCCGATGGTGGTCAGCAGCTCGATATCGGCCTGATCAAATTCGCCTTCCTTCTTGTTGACCGCACACAACACACCGATCATGCGCCCTTCGATTTCCAGCGGCACATCCGCCATATTCCGTGTGCGATATTTGGCCTGCCGATCGATTTGGCGAACGAAATGCGGATTCTTGTAAGCATCCTTTATAATTTGCGGTTTGCCGGTACGGTACACCAGCCCGGCGATACCCTGATCCGCCGGGTAGCGGATTTCTTTAAAATTGATCCCGGTTTCGGTTTTATCAAA
>JARRJQ010000415.1:0-3257 GCA_037388985.1 Desulfobacterales bacterium
AATTGGCCGTCCAATATTAGAAAAATGCTGAAATTTCGACGATATTTTATATTTGCTATTATCCATCTGGCAAAAAGACGGAGTACCATCGTTTTACCTGCAATAATCTATACCATATCTCCTGATCACGAGATAAACGGTATGCGGGAAATACCACGGCCACCGTTTTTATATTCGAAAATAGAGTTGTTTTTTGACCAAAATACATTCTACCCCCGATTTATTTGCCGGCCTTATCGGCTTACATGTTGTTTAAAAAATCGCGGTCAAATGAAAAATGCTGATTTACAGCACAGCGCGGATCGTCTTTTGCGAATACCGAACATGTTCCGAAATGCGAAAGAACAACGCTATGATTTCAGTCGATCATATCTTCTAAAGTGCATATGCTCAGACCCGTAACATGTTATGAATTCGAGATATCCCGACGCTTTGGTCCGCGTAACAAAATATCCAATCAACAAGGTGAGCTGAGATGCGTAAAAGACCGAAGCTTGGACTCGCCCTTGGAGCAGGAGGTGCACGGGGTATTGCTCACGTCGGAGTCCTTAAGGTGCTCCAACGGGAAGGTGTACCGATCGACCTCATCGTGGGAACCAGTATCGGGGCTCTGGTGGGAGCCGCCTATGCGGCAAACCCAGACGCATTCGCCCTGGCGAGGCGGGTGTACGAGGTTCTGGATCCTCATGGAAGAAAGGAAACAAGGCTCAAATTACTCGAAAGATCATACTGGGATGAAGACTTTAAACCCGATTTTTTTCATCGGCTAGTTCGAATCGCCCAAAAAGAAATGTTTCTGAATTTTGCGCTGTTCAGAAGCGCCGTACTTTCGGAACAGGATTTACGCATCAGCGTGGAAGCCTTTGTTCCGGATATCGCTATCGAAGATACCCGAATTCCCTATTTTTCAACCGCAACAGATCTCCTATCGGGACGGCCTGTTGTTTTGAAGCAAGGACCGCTTATCCGGGCCGTGATGGCGAGCTGCGCGGTCCCTGGGTTTATGCCGTCCATCGAGTGGGATGGAAAGTTGCTGGTGGATGGGGGCTTGATCAATATGGTTCCGGTAATCCCCACCAAGGAAAGCGGCGCTGATGTGGTTGTCGGGGTAGATGTCGGCATGATTCTCAAACGGAATCACCCTGTTGAAGACGGCATTGATGCTATCCACCGGGCCACCGAAATTATGAATTATTATCTGGGCACAGCCGACAGAATTAGCGCCGACGTTCTTATAGAACCTGTGGTCAGAAACTTCGGCTGGACCGATTTTTTCGCCTTCGAGGAACTCATTCACCAGGGAGAATTGGCTGCGGAACAGAAAATCGATGAGATCAAGCAAATCCTGAAGCCCGGTTTGCGGAACAAATTGTTCCGGCGGTCCAGAAAAATTTTTGGCGGGTCGATAAAGAAACACAAAGCGTTAATGAAAAGTGCTTTGGGCGAAGATGTGCGTTAAAGGGCTGCCTCGGAGTTCAGACGCCCCATTTTTTGAGAAATTTTTTAATCGTGAGCCCCTGGAAGACGATCGAAAACACCACCACCATGTAAGTGATGAACACAATGATGCCTCGATGCGGACCCTGCGGAATTGACAGGGCCAGTGCCACGGCAATCCCGCCGCGCAATCCACCCCAGGTCAGTGTTTTGACCGCGTTTTTACGAAAGGGCACTTGCTGGCCAATTAGACCAAAGGGAATCCCGACACTAACCAACCTCACCAGCAAAACCAGCGGGATGATCACCAGACCGGCCAGAAAATAACGGTAACTGATTTCCAGTACGAGCACCTCAATACCGATCAGGATAAAGAGAATGGCATTCAGGATTTCATCGATAAGTTCCCAGAACATATCGAGATTTTTGCGGGTGGTCTCCGACATCGCAAAAGCGCGACCATGGTTGCCAATCAGCAGGCCGGCCGCCACGATGGCCAGCGGACCGGAAGTGCTCAATCGATGTGCAAGGTCATAACCGCCCATCACCAGACCCAGGGTAATGAGTACCTCCACCTGATAGTTGTCCACGCGTTTGAGCATCTGATAGGCAATCCAGCCGATGGCCAGTCCGATCAGGATCCCGCCGAAAGCCTCTTTGACAAACAACAGGGAGGACTGACCGATGGAGGCGCCGGTTCCTCCGGCAGCAATGCGCATCAGGACAATAAACAGCACCACTCCCACCCCGTCGTTAAAAAGTGCTTCACCGGCCATCTGCGTTTCAATGCTTTTAGGCACTTTGAGCTCTTTGAGAATCCCGAGTACGGCTACCGGATCCGTGGGTGATATCAGGGCACCGAAAAACAAACAATAGATTAACGGAAGCACAGGATCCATCAGACGAAAAACCAGCCAGGCGAGAACACCGACCAGAAAGGTCGAAAAAATGGTTCCTGCCGTGGCCAGCAAGAAAATAATCCACTTGTGCTGCATCAGTTCATTGGCCTCAACGTGCAGCGCCCCGGCAAACAGCAGAAACCCCAGCATGCCCTGCAGCAGGAGGCGATTAAAATCGATGCGCTGGATAAGCACCGCCGCCTGATCCCGGACGTCCCAACCGATACGCCCGATCACAATCAGAACAATTGAAAGCACCAGCGCGAACAGCATCAATCCAATGGTTCGTGGCAGCCGGAAATAAAGATAATTGATAAAACTGAAAACAGCCGATAAGCTGATCAAGACCGAAACAATCGCCAGTATATCCATGTGTCGTCTTCAGGGTATGCCTGCGCCCCGCGCAGTGTCTGATTGTTGCCGGAAAACAATGGTAAGCGGCACCAACGCTGCCGTGCCCAGAGCCAACAGCCAAAACGTGTCGTTAAATGCCATCATAGAAGCCTGTTCCAACACCCCTCGATATACCGCATCCAGGGCAGCGGAGGGGCCAGCGAATAGCTGCTGGTGGGTTTGCAGCCATTGTTGAATCTGATTGGAATAGTGCTGAAAGCTCGGATTATAGGGAGTAACATGTTCCACCAGAAATGTCTGATGCATTTGAGTGCGGCGGGCAAGCACGGTTGTGCTGAAGGCTACCCCGAAACTGCCCCCTAGATTCCGCAGCAGGTTGAAGATCCCCGAGGCATTGCCGGTATCTTCATTACGGATACCGGAAAAAGTCGCTGCCGCTAGCGGCACACAGAAAAGTCCGAGCCCGAAGCCTTGACTGATCCTGGGCAGCGCGATCGCCCGAAAGCTTGCCTCTAGATTAAAATCCGACATCAGCCAGAGAGATCCCGCGCTTACGATCAGCCCGAC
>JARRJQ010000416.1:0-3255 GCA_037388985.1 Desulfobacterales bacterium
ATCTGTCATGCGGTCTACTCGGGCGATATGGCCAGCCTGCTGATCGCCCTGGATGCTAAGGTGCGGGTGACCGGTCCCAAAGGCATGCGAGAAATAAATTTAAAAAGATTTTTTAGCGGATCGGGAATTAAACCCAATATTTTGAAGTATAATGAAATCTTAACCGAGATATGTCTGCCGCCGTTGCCCGAATATTCGGGTGTGTCATACCGGAAGCTGAGGCTTCGGGATACGATGGATTTTCCCCTTCTGGGGGTGGCGATCTTTATCCAGATGGATGGCAAAAATGGCAGATGCCGAAATGTCCGTCTGGTTCTTGGAGCAGTCGGCCCGGCACCTGTGGTTGTGGAAGCAGCGCCCGCGATAATGCGCGGCCAACAGATTACCTCAAAATTGATTGAGGAGGTCTCCAGGGCTGCACGCAAGATGGCCCATCCGGTTGACAATACCGCGTCCTCGCCCCGACATCGAAGACAGATGATACCGTTGTTTATCAAAAATGCGTTTGATGAAGCCATGGAGAGAATCAAGCATGTAAACTAGAAGCCATTTCAAAAATACGATTTTGGTTCGCAATCGTGGTGGAGCCGAGTTTGCCCGCCAAGCGGGACTTGCTGTCTGGTTAAATCCTCTTTGCGGGTCGCAGACCGTAGGTCCGCCTCAGGCGGATTTAGGATTTGAAACAAGACGCCAACAAAGATACCGAGCCAAACGACATTTTTGAGATATGCTCTAATTAACCATTAACAAAGGAGGTGAAAGCCATGTCAGGGGAATTGGTAAAATTGCTATCCGATTTGAAAGAGCCGGAAGCCCTGAAATTTGTTGATGATGCTCTGGCAAAAGGGGTCGATCCGATGGCTCTTTTAGACGAGGCCAGGGAAGGAATGGATGTTGTCGGCCAACGCTTTGCCGCTGAAGACTACTTCATTCCGGATCTCATTTTTTCAGGGGAGATCCTTAAACTCATCGTCGCCAAACTCGAACCGCATCTTAAAGCAAAGAAAGGCAAAAAGGCTGAACATGTGGGAAAGGTTGTTATCGGAACGGTTGCCGGAGACATTCACGACATCGGCAAAGACCTGGTTGCCTTTATGCTCGAGGTCAGCGGCTTTGAGGTCCTGAACCTGGGGATCAATGTGCCTGTTCAGAAATTCGTGGATGCGATCAAAGAAAGCGGCAGCACTATCGTCGGCCTGAGCGGATTTTTGACCTTGGCGTTTGATTCGATGAAAGATACCATAGATGGCATCAAAGAGGCTGGGTTGCGGGATAAGGTCAAAATCATGATCGGCGGCGGTCAGATTGACGAAAAGGTTAAAAGCTTTACTGGGGCGGACGCTTACGGAAGAGACGCCGTAGCGGCCGTTAAACTGGCCCAAGGCTGGATAGGAGGGTAAGACAATGGAAAAGAAATGGGAAGAAATGTCACCTGATGAAAAACAGGAGGCGCAGTTTCAGAAATTGCTTACGCCTAAAGACCCTGAAGGCAATGACCTTCAGTTTCAAAGCCCGGAAGCAGAAGCTGCCTATAAAGCAAGCATCAACAGATTCAAGGCTGCCATTCAGCTAAAAGAGTCGGACCGGGTGCCGATCACGGTATTTCCCGGCTGGTATCCTGTTCTTTATTCCGGGATGACTCCTCAAGAGGCGATGTATGACTATGAAAAATGCGCAGCAGCCTTTAAGAAATTCGTTCTAGATTTTAAGCCGGATATTCAGTGGGGCGGGGTAATGCCAGGTCCGGGAAAATTTTTTGAAATCATGGATTACAAGCTATATGCCTGGCCGGGTCATGGGGTTAATCCTGATGCTGGCTACCAGTGTCTTGAGAAGGAATACATGCAGCCCTATGAATATGATCTGTTGATTACCGATCCGTCGTTTTTCTTCAGAAATTTCTACTTGCCGCGTGTCTTCGGTGCCTTAGAGGGCTTTACAATGCTGCCGCCTTTAACCAGCAACCTCGAGATGTACGGCCTTGCATTTAATTTTATCCCCTATGGACTGCCCCCCGTCCAAAATACGTTTAAGGCTCTTTTCGAAGCAGGGGCTGAAGCGCTGAAATGGGCCATGGTTATGGGTGGTGTAGACGGTGAACTGGCAACACTCGGATTTCCGAATATCCTCGGCGGGTTCACCAAAGCACCATTTGACACCATCGGCGACACACTCAGGGGCACCAAAGGGGTCATTATGGATATGTACCGGCAACCCGATAAGCTCCTTAAATCTCTGGAAGTCCTAACGCCCATCATGATCGGCATGGGGTTGGGCGCAGCCCAGCAGACCGGAAAGCCCGTCATATTCATTCCGCTGCATAAAGGTGCTGACGGATTCATGTCCGATGAGCAGTTTAAGACATTTTACTGGCCCACCCTAAGAACGGTTATCATGGCATTGATTGAGGGTGGATGCATCCCATTTGTTGCGGCCGAAGGAGGTTATAACAGCCGACTGGAAGTGATAAGGGACCTACCCAAAGGCAAGACAATCTGGATGTTTGATCAGACCGATATGGTTAAAGCCAAGGAAATCGTCGGTGATACCATCTGTCTCTGGGGCAACATGCCTTCCACCATGTTGAAAATAGGCACTCCCCAGGAAATCAAGGATTACGCCAAGAAACTCATCGATACCGCTGGCAAAGGCGGCGGCTTTATCCTGGCCAACGGGGCATTTTTTGATCACGCCAAGCCCGAAAATATCAAGGCGATGGTCGACTTTGGCAAAGAATACGGTGGGTACCAATAGAATTCAAAATGGAGAAATAGATATCAAGATTTTACCGATAAAGGCATCCGCCCCCGGGCTGACAGCCGGGGGCGGATGCCGGTTGTGGATCGAGAGATGAGCGATTATCTGATAGAATTTCAGCCGGTCGGCAGGCGGGGGCCATGCCCTTCCGGAGAAACTTTTCTGGATTGTGCACGTCGATTGGGAGTCGAGATTGCGAGCCTTTGCGGCGGTACCGGCAAATGTTACAGCTGCAAAATAAGGATCGTGGAGGGGAAGCTGTCGGAATTGACCCCCGCGCAGCAGGAGGCATTTAGCGAAGCGGAACTGGCAAGCGGATGGCGGCTGGCCTGCCAAAGCTATCCTTTCAGCGATTGTAAGGTGGAGGTGCCGCCGGAATCCCTGAAAGCGCAGCAGCGGCTCCAGGTCGAAGGCCAGAAGATAGATGTTTTAATTGATCCCCCGCTTAAGACGATTACCTGCCAACTTGAACCGCCGTCATTAGAGCGACCTGTGGCC
>JARRJQ010000417.1:0-3237 GCA_037388985.1 Desulfobacterales bacterium
AAAAAATAGACGCCCGGGAATTTTATGGTGAGATCCCTAATGGTTCGATTGTCCACCGGGACGGTGTCGATATCCCAAAAAATGGCCAGGCATCCGGTGGTTTCAATGCTTTTTTCAAGATTGTGTGTCGAAAATAAGGGCGTTGCTCTGAATTGACCATTTTCGAGCAAATCGCAAAATTTTCGGCACTGCTCTTCATCTGCATCGATCACCAGAATTGATTTTTTCATCCTTTAGCGAACCCCTTGAACGAATCCGAAAAGAAATGGACCCAGAAATTAAACGCAAAGGTTTCAATACCACAATGCAGCAAGGCTTATGCCAAGATGGGTCCTTCGGTCGCGAGGTGTTGAATACAAGGATCGGTGGTTAGGCAGAATCTAATTTAAGTAGTTGAAATTTAAGTAAAAATAATTTTTAAAGAAGGATGCGGATCGATAATTTACTTTCAGCGTAGCGGTAATTGGCAGGCAGCATTATTCTAATTCTGTCCGAATTGTAAACAGGAGAATTGGCCTTATGATTAATTCTTTTTTATACCGAATAGTTAGCTGTGTACGAATTCCGGACAACTTTTTGGGGGCACTCAACATAGTTTCCGGTATCCTATCCTAATGGTTAATGGTGCTAGGATTCGATATCATTTAAATCGCGGCTAGTGAATGGTCGGTTTGTCGATTTGATATTTTTTGATTTTTTCATAAAGTGTGCTGCGGCTGATCCCCAGCTGCAAAGCTGCCTTTTTCTTGTTCCAACCGCATTCCTGCAGCACTTCCTGGAGCAATTTTTTCTCGTTTTCAACGATGGTTCCCGGAGCCGTGGTTTCCGATGCGACAAAGTGGATAGCATTGCGAATGGCAGAAGGCAGGTCTGAAATTTCGACGGTGCTTCGCTTGGCTAAAACAGCAGCATGCTCGATACTGTTTTCCAGTTCGCGAACGTTGCCCGGCCAGGTGTAATCTAGCAGCTGCCGCATGGTTTCCGAGCTGAAATCCTCAATTTCTTTATTCTGTTCGGCGGCAAACCGGTGCAAAAAGTGGCGGGCGAGAAACGGAATATCGTTGCGTCGCGCTCTTAATGGGGGTAACTGAATCGGAATAACATTGAGCCGATAAAAAAGATCTTCTCTGAAATTGCCCTTTTTGACCTCTTTCAGAAGATCTTTATTGGTAGCTGCGAGGATTCTGACATCCACTTTTAGGGTCTCTTCGCCGCCCACCCGTTCGAATTTTTGACTTTGCAGCACCCGCAGCAGTTTAATCTGGGCCGAGGGAGCGATCTCTCCGATTTCGTCCAAAAATACCGTACCACCGTCAGCCTGCTCAAAGCGACCGGTCTTCTGGCGGATGGCGCCGGTAAAAGCGCCTTTTTCGTGACCGAAAAGTTCGCTTTCCAGCAGGGTTGCCGGATAGGCCGAGCAGTTAATGACGACAAACTGTTTATCTTTTCGCAGGCTCTGTCGATGAATCGCCCGGGCAACGAGTTCTTTGCCGGTTCCGCTCTCGCCCTGGATGAGAACCGTGGCATCGGTGGGCGCGATATCTTCGATCAAGCGATAGATGTTTTGCATTTGAGGATCTTTGCCGATAATTCCGCTGAACTCGGCGGTATTTTCAATGCGGGTCCTCAATGCGCGAATTTCGTCTTCGTGTATTACCGAGCGCCGCATCGCACCTGCGGTCTGGTTCAATATCAGATCGATGATATCCAGCTCTTTAGTGACGCACGCACAATTGCCGGGGCAGGCGATTAACATGGCGCCTTGAAGCTGATTCTCGTAGACTAGCGGAAACGTTACCAGGTTTTTTGCGGATTTAAAGTTATCCGGCAGGAAAGCGGCATTGAAGGAATCATTTTTGAGAAAGCGCCTTTTGTCCAAATCAATCAGTGTGGCAATTGCTTTTTGCGAGGTGGCGATATCCAGCACCTGAAATTCGTTCCCGGATTGAAGAAAAACATGGTTCTTGTCATTACTAAAGATCAGCATGCACATGTCATTGCAAGTGACAATTCCTTGCAACCTTTTTATCAGATACATGCAAACATCGCTGAGGTGGGTTAACGCCCCGATTTCCTGGGCAATGGCGAATGACGTATGTGTTTGCCGGTGGGCACGGTCCAGTTCAATGGTTTTTTCTTTAAGCTTCTGAGTGTGATCTTTGATGCGGGCGATCATATGGTTGAAAGCAACGGTCAGTTTACCGACTTCGTCCCGGCCTTTCAATTCGACTTTGACATCTAGATTGCCTTCATCGATTTTTTCAGCCGCTTTAGCCAGGACGGCCAGCGGGCCCGTTATCCGTCTGATAAACAAAAGACTTCCTGCCAGGGCGACCAGAAGAATGGCAAGGGTGATTGCGCTCATTTGCAACCACAATTGGGCAATCTGATCTCGATACGGTTTTTCGGAAATGCCCAGGCGCAGCAGCCCGGCTTTTCCCGAAAAAATCGGTTTTGCAATATCCAGGTATCGTTCTCCTTTTGTGGAGATGATTTCCTTATGGTGGGTATAATTTTCCAGAATAGCGTAATTGGCATCCAATAACTCGATTGGTATCCCATGGGAAAAAGTGTGCGCCAGCACCTGATTGTCCTTGACAATGAAAATATACGCTGTTTTCGGATCACTCGTTATGTGGTAATCAAGCATTTTCTGGAGCGCCACCAGGTCATTGGTCAGGATTTTATCGGTGGCATCGAGCGCAACCGCCTGAGCGATATTTTCGGCCTGAGCGCTTAATGATGAAAAAAGACTGCTGCTATAGCGCTGGGTTACAATCAAAGAAATCAGTAATCCGCTGCCGATCACGGTTATCGAAACGGCTATCAGCAGTTTCCTTTTTAAGCTTTGCGGGCGCATAACTCTAATTCTCCAGCGATGCAAGTTCCAGATTTATTTTGCGAATGCTGTCGTACCATTTATCATTCGGTGCGACAAATTTGTCGATCATCAATTCGTTTAAAATCATTTGCCCCTTGGAATCCTGATGCATGGAAAACAAAAACCCGCGAATTTTGGCTATCAACTCGTATGGTATGGCGCTTGAGGCCACCATCGGCGGTATGCCGTAAGATTCTGACTTTCGGATAATGCGGGTTTGTGATGTAAAAATCGGATTTTTTCGTTGGTAATACTCCCAGATCAAACCGTCAACAGCAGCCCCGTCCACCAGTGATTTGGCTACGGCCAGGATCGAGTTGTCATGTCTGTATGTATAGATGGTTTTGCTGAAAAAC
>JARRJQ010000418.1:0-3837 GCA_037388985.1 Desulfobacterales bacterium
GAGCGTTTTCATTACTGGTATTTGATGACCTGGACCCTGGTGCGCAAACCCAAGCTGCTTCCCCTGGCCGTCACCCTTGCCATATACGGCTATCACTTCCGCAAGATATGCGAGATACATATTCTTTGAGCCGCGTGGCAAATTATTCCTTGAAACCTGTAGGCTTCTGCCTCGAACAGATAAGGACTAATATGGAACTGATTTAACGATGTGCTTGCCTTCCCCCTAAACTTAAAGCGCATCTATTTATTTACTGAAATAAGCATTTTTTTATTCATCAACAACTAATTATAAATTGGCATTGCTGAAAAAGGTCTATCGATGCAGAGAGGATATTATGCTTCAAAGATACGACATATCGGTCAATGGTGAAACAAATTGTCTTTCAATCAAAGAATTTGCGGTAATCGAAGGAAATTTACGAAAACGTGATTATTCCAGCCCTGCCAACGAAAACTTTTCGCTGATGTGCGAGGTGGTTTACGATGCTGATCACATTCGTGAAGCTATTGTCAGGGGCCAGTATGCTTTGATTTCGGCGCTCCGATCCGATGATTTTTTCCCCATTTCTTCCTGTGTGGAGCTGATTGCCGAAAGAGTCATCGACTTATTCAACGGCAAATCAGATTCTTTTTCTGAATAATATTTCGACTTAGCCTTGGAGAGAATCTTGCTAATGCAATTTGGCCCTAAACTTTTAAATTTCATTAAAATAGGAGATTAAAATGAATATTTATATCGGGAATCTATCGTACAATATCAGCGAAGATGAATTAGGTAAGGCTTTTGGATCTTTCGGTCAAGTTGAAACAGTTAAGATAATAAGGGACAAATATAGCGGCCAATCAAAAGGATTTGGATTCGTTGAGATGCCCTCTGCAGAAGAAGCCCGATCAGCGATCGCTGGTTTAAACGCCAAAGAGTTAAATGGCAGGACGCTTAAAGTCAATGAGGCACGCCAGAGAGTTGAAAAAGGCAAAGGCTGAAGAGGTGACAGGGGGCGAGAAGATCGCAGTCTTTTTTAATCTAGGAGTCCAGCATAAATGTGCGGTGCTCTTTATTTTTGGTTTACTCTGTATTTAAGTTTGGTATGAAAAAATTTAAAGTTTATCAGGTAGTTTAGAATTTCTCAAAATTTTAAAGTCATTAAAAATATTGGCGAAAGCGACATTGTCATGACTGGAAAGCCGTCTTACGAAGAATTGGAGCAAAGAATCAACCAATTAGAGAGAGAAGTTCTGGAATATGTGCGCAAAGAAAAAGAGTTTAACAGGAAACGAAAATCGGTTGAATACAGCCACATGAAGCGCACGATAAGCCTGATGAAAATTAATGAGGAATTGAAAAGAGAGATTAATGAACTTAAAAGTGCAGATAAAGAAGAACTCGGGGATGTTTCTGATAGGCTTAAAGAACGTATCAAAGAATTAAATTGTCTCTATGATATCTCAAGCTTCAGGGACGGCATGAACTTTTCTTTGGATGAAATTCTCCAAACAATTGTCGATTTCATCCCTCCGGCGATTCAATACCCGGAAATTACCTGTGCTCGCATTTTGTTTGATCGATATGAGTTTATAACCAAAAATTATAAAGAAACCAAATGGAAGCTGTCGCAAGAAATCAAGGTGTATAATGAACGGATTGGCGCTCTGGAAGTTTATTATCTCGAAGAAAAACCAGAACTTGAAGAGGGACCGTTTCCAAAGGAGGCAAAAAATTTAATCGCCACTATTGCTGAAAATATCGCACAAATTGTCGAACGCGATTGGGCGGAAATAGAAATAAGAAAATACCGGAACAAAATTGAAAAGCTCATCAAAAAACTGCCTGCAGATTTTTGATCTCATGCTCAGGTTCGCCTGGATTTTCTTCGGGCTCAATTTTGTTCTTATTCAGTTTGCGTTGTCTTTTTTGCTCCTGCTTTAGCTTCCTTTCTAATTCTTTATTACGCTTTTTAACTGTATAATGTGATTTCGCCATGTTGTCACCTCGAAGGACTCTATTCTCAATAGTGGTGAAAAGAAAAGGAATTTGGCCATGATTTTTTTATGGTTTAAGGTCTTGTAAATAAGAATAAGACTGATACAGATTTAAAAGAAACAAAAGGGCACTCCTCTTTAATCGAAGAATGCCCTTTATTATTTGGACTTGAAGGTTAGATCACAGTGACATTCGCAGCGGCAGGACCTTTTTGCCCTTGCTGTATGTCAAAGGAAACTTTATCGCCTTCATTGAGAGATTTAAAACCGGCTGAGTTGATTGCTGAATGATGAACAAACACATCCGGTCCGTCTTCCTGCTCAATGAATCCGAACCCTTTTCGGTCATTAAACCACTTAACAGTTCCATTAGTCATAATAACATTCTCCTTTCTTAAAATTTTCAACGTCGCAAACTGGAGGATGCCACTCTGACAAATGGATTGTTCCTTCAGAAAGAAACCACCCCGCCAATTGAAGGCGGGACTTTATTGAATGTCATATGATAATCTTTCGTTGAGACAATAGCAAGTTAATTATTTAAAATTTTTAAAAATAAATTTGATTCGCTACAATTCGGCGAAGTTGTAACTTTAAGTCGATACCGCTTATCAAAGTTATCGAATCGGATCCTTGTACATTTCATATGGCATCCCACAGCATTTGTTGCTTTTAGCGTGCCTTCAGGTGAAATTTGGCGGGCTTACTTTTCTTTTGAATATCAAGATGTAACATGCAATTTGGGAAAATTGAAGATATGTGGTTGATCGGGGATTAAATTCAGGCTTTTCAAAAACTGTGATTTCTTGCCTGGATCATAAAACGAAGTCAGCATATGAATTGAAAGGGATATCTGGATTCTGTCAGATTTTGTCAGAACTTAATTTTTGATATACCAGATATATTATCAGTTTTTACTGTATGATGTAGGCCAGCGGTGGACCACCTGCCCTGTAAACCCTTGGTATTCGTGGTGGCCTGCCGCTTCAAGTCCGGCCTTCGGCACAATTTTTTATAATATTTTAAGTGGGCTACAAATTTTTCGTGGCTCGCTTTTTATTGGCTGACAAACCGGAGAGTTTATTGTGGTCTTTAATGATTATAAATCTGGCGTGAGGATGATATCCCCAATTTTGGAGTGAATAATTTATATCACATTGCCAAATGATATGTGCAAAAAATAAGTAGTTGAGGTTAATAGCCGGTTATCTATCTCCAGATTTGTTATATTTCTTTTGCAAGACCGAAAAATTTAGGCCTTTTAAGATTGCACGTACATAGCTGTAATCAAAAAATAAAAATTGGTGAATTAAGCCATAAATAGATCAATGCATCTTATAAACCATGGAATTAATGTTCATGCCGGCACCAACCGAGGCAAATACAACGATATCTCCGCTGTTCAATTGATGGTTATTGAGCTTTCCCCTCTGCAAAAGATCAAACATTGTCGGTAAAGTTGCCACCGAACTGTTACCAAGCCAGGAGATGGTCATCGGCATAATGTGCTCGGGAATATTTTCTATTTTATACAATTTAAACAGCCTCAATAAGATCGCTTCATCCATTTTTTGATTTGCCTGGTGCATCAAGACTTTTTTCACATCGGTTAAGTTCAGCCCGGCTTGATCAAGGCTCTGCTTTACGACTTCGGGAACTGTTCTGACGGCATATTTAAATATCTTGTGTCCCTGCATTTTGATATACAATTTGTCACCATTGCGGCCGGGATTATAGGAATTGCCAACTCCTAATAGATAAGCATCATCATATGTATCAGATCTTGTAACGTGGGAAAGAATTCCATCATCTTTTTCTGTAGTTTCGACCAGGGTAGCTCCGGCGCCATCGGAAA
>JARRJQ010000419.1:0-3221 GCA_037388985.1 Desulfobacterales bacterium
AAATCAAATCAGAATAGCGCCGCTCAGACTGCGTGTGATTTTTTCGAAAAGGCACTGATGGTGGCTGAAACGAATGATATCGCATTGGATACAAAAGCACAGATTCGCATCCATACCGGGCTCACTAAAGCGTACCTGGAAATCGGTGCCATCGGAAAGAGTGTGGAAGCATGTAGAAAGGCCATTGATCTCAGCAGACAGCACGGCTTCATTGACTATGAAAAGGAGAATCTATTTGCATATAGCTTCCTGGCGCATATGTGGCCTGTAAAAACCGAAGCTGAAGATATTCTAAAAGAAGGCATTGATCGAGCTCAAGAGATGGGTGATAAGGCCCTCGAGAGTTCCATTCTGTCGTCAATGGGTACCTATATGATTCTTGAAGGCCATCCTCGCGAAGCAGAGCAAATCCACATTGAAGCAGAAAAAATGGCAGCGGAATCGGGGGATATTGAAGTAATCGCATATGCACGCGCAATTCGTTCAGTCACTGAGAGGTGGTTTGGCCGGCCGCAAAAAACCATCGAGTTGACCGAAGGTATCGCTGAAATCGCACGTCAGATGTTTAATATGACGGGAATGAGCTATGTTATTTTTGTCCGGGGCACCGCTCTGGCAGAAACCGGCAGAATTGAGGAAGGAATTGCGCTTTTAAAAGACGGAATCGATGTTTGCGAAAAATTCGGCGTCTCTATACGACTCGGATGTCTATATAACTGTCTGGGTTACTGTTATGGAGAAATACATAACATTGAACGCGCATTGGAGCTTAATAAAAGAGGAGAAGAAACCGCTCGCGGTCTGCTGGTGAAATACCCCATGGGCAGACACCAATATGGTGAAATGCTTGCTCAGAGCCGTATTAATCTAATTGAGAATTATTTTGATCAAGGCAATTTGGATGAAGCCTGGAATGGAATACAATCTTTTAGGGTGGAAGCGAAAAATGAAGATTTTAACTGGTTCCGCCACCAGTGGGAATCCCGGATGAATTATTTAGCTGCCCAAATTCTGCTGGTGAAAAACGATACGGCTCAGGCAGATGCCATTATTCAAGAGAACCTCAAATTGGTAAAAGATAAACTCATGAAAAAGAGGGAGGGATGTTTTTTGCGCGTGGCAGGCGAGTTGCTTCTCAAGCAATATGAGTTTGAAAACGCGCTCAATTATCTAAGGGAATCGGTTCACATCCTCGAAGAAGTGGGCAATCCCCGCCAGCTGTGGCAGGCCTGCTCCTCTTTAGCATCTGCTTTCAATAAAGCGGGCAGGTCCGGAGAGGCACGGGAGAATTGGAGTCGGGCGGCTCAACTAATCAACAACACGGCAAGCCGTCTCTCTGACAATGAGCTGAAGTCGGGCTTTCTAAATGCAGATCCGGTTAAAAAAGTTTTTTCAAATAGCGGTGCTTAGGCATTGCCAGAATGGGAGATGCATATTTTTTATCATTAGTTTTTCCTTTATAGATGAACCCGTCTGTTGATCTAAAGGATGGTAACTATGAAATGCCCGAAATGCCAGTTTGAAAACAGAGAAGGGGCCAAGTTTTGCGGTAATTGTAGGGCAAAGCTTCCTCTGCTGTGCCCCCATTGCAAATCCGAGAACCCGCCTGAGAACAAATTCTGCGATAAATGCGGCCAGGATCTTGGAGAGCCCAGAGAAGTCCCGCCAGTTGATTACGATCAACCCCAATCTTATACTCCTAAATTTCTGGCTGACAAGATCCTTACCAGTCGCAGCTCCATTGAAGGGGAACGGAAGCTGGTGACGGTGCTGTTTGCGGACGTGGCCAACTTTACTTCTATTGCAGAGAAACTCGATCCGGAAGAAGCTCACCAGATCATGGATGGATGCTTTCAGATTCTGATGGATGAAATCCATAAGTATGAGGGCACGATCAATCAATTTACCGGTGATGGCGTCATGGCCCTATTCGGCGCCCCTGTGGCTCATGAGGACCACGCCCAGCGAGCCTGCTACGCGGCTTTGTCGATTCAAAAGGCCATGGAAAACTACGCTGAGAAGGTAAACAAGGACTGTGGTGTGGAGTTCAAGATGCGCATCGGACTCAACTCCGGCCCGGTGATTGTGGGCTCCATAGGCGATGACCTTCGAATGGATTATACGGCTGTTGGAGACACCACCAATCTGGCATCCCGAATGGAAAGTATGGCCAGTCCCGGCGCCATATTAGGGACAGGCAACATTTATAAGCTTGCCAGGGCCTTTTTTGAGTTTGAGCCTTTAGGCAAGCTTCAGGTAAAAGGGAAAGAAGGCGTTCAGGACGCCTATGAGTTGAAAAGGACGACCGAGGTGGAGACCCGAATTGGAGCTTCTGCTGCCAAGGGACTTACAAAATTCGTCGGTCGCACAAGAGAATCAAGCGCCCTCAAAGAAGCCTATGAACAGGTCCGGTCAGGGAAAGGCCAGGTGGTGGCAATTGTGGGCGAGGCGGGTGTGGGGAAATCCAGGCTGCTGCTTGAGTTGAGAAACACGCTGCCTAAAGGTGAATTTGCCTACCTCGAGGGCCGGTGTCTGCACTACGGGGGTTCCATGCCCTATCTGCCCATACTGGATATTCTCAGGTCATATTTTGAGATCAAGGAAGGGGATCGAGCATTTCTTATCAAGAAGAAAATGGAAGAGAAAGTTTTGCAGTTAGATAAGAAGATAGCAGACGTCCTTCTACCTTTCCAGGACCTTTTTTCTCTAAAGGTCGAGGATGATGCCTATTTAAAACTTGAGCCAAAGGAGAAAAGAGACAGAACCTTTGAAGCCATCAGAGATCTGCTCATTCAAGTGAGTCAAAATAAACCCCTGATTCTTGCCGTTGAGGATCTCCACTGGATCGATCAGACCACTGAGGCGTTTTTGGGCTATCTCATTGGATGGCTGGCAAACACCCATATTCTGCTGATTCTTCTCTACCGCCCGGAATATACCCATCAATGGGGGAGTAGATCTTTTTACACTAAAATCGGTGTGGATCAACTTTCTACCACAACCAGTGCGGAGCTGGTGCAGGCCATTTTGGATGGTGGAGAAGTGGTGCCGGAACTCAGGGAACTTGTCCTCAGCAGAGCAGGCGGCAATCCGCTCTTTGTGGAGGAACTCACCCACAGCCTGGTGGAAAACGGCTCTATTCAGAGAAAAGACCATAAGTATGTCCTGACCAGAAAGGTATCCGAGATTGAAGTGCCGGATACTATCCAGGGGATTATAGC
>JARRJQ010000420.1:0-5431 GCA_037388985.1 Desulfobacterales bacterium
AAAAAAGTGTGGATGAAGCGATCATGGGAATGGTATTGCCCTGTGGCTATGGGCAAAATCCTGCGAAGCAGGCTGCCGTCCTCGCGAACATGCCCTGGGAAACAGAATGTTTCACCGTCAATAAAGTTTGCGGTTCCAGTTTAAAAGCGGTTATGCTCGGCGCCCAGGCTCTCCAGGTGGGCGATGCCGACGTTATCGTAGCCGGAGGGATGGAAAACATGAGCAGGGCACCTTATTTCCTGGAAAAGGCCCGATTCGGCTATCGCATGGGCCCTGGAAAACTGCAGGACCACATGGTGCATGACGGTCTTTGGGATATTGTCAATGATTTTCATATGGGTATATCGAATGACCTGTGCTCGGAAAAATATAAGGTGAGTCGCGAAGATCAGGATCGATATGCCGCCGAATCCTACCGGAGGGCACTGGAAGCCATCAACACCGGCAGATTTAAAGACGAGATTATCGCCGTGGAGGTTCCCCAGCGAAAAGGAAATCCGGTACTGTTTGAGCAGGATGAATGCCCGCGCGAGACACCATATGAAATATTAGCAAAAATGTCACCGGCGTTTCAAAAAAACGGCAGAGCAACTGCGGGCAACTCATCGGTGATCAGTGACGGTGCCGCCGCTGTTGTCGTCATGTCCAAAAATAAGGCCCGCGAGCTGGGTTGCGATATTATGGCCACCATTGGTGCCCAGGCTTCTGCGGCCCTGGATATGAAATATGTGCTGATAGCACCTATTTTGGCCATTCCCAAGGTTTTGCAAAAGGAGGGGATAAAGGCGGATGAAGTGGACCTGTTCGAGATCAACGAAGCCTTCAGCGGCTCTACGGTGGCGGTCTTAAGGGAGCTCAATCTGGACCCGGCGAGGGTTAATGTCAACGGCGGCAGTGTAGCGCTCGGTCATCCGATTGGGGCCAGCGGTTGCCGCGTGCTGGTTACCCTGTTGTTTGAAATGATCAAACGGAATCAAAAGACGGGCCTGGCCTCTTTATGTCTGGGCGGCGGAGAGGCTGTCGCGATGGTCGTAAAGAGATAATCTTTAATTTTTAAAAAGCTTTCAGTGTTCAGGTTTTGAGGTGTCAGGTGTCAGGTGTCAGTGTTCAGGTTTCGGGGATCATTCGGCCGGCCAGCGGCTGCTAAGTCTTTTCTTCTGGCAGCGGCTTTTGCTGGAGGCTCCGCCTCGTCTGGGCTATTTGCCGGTTGTTTGCTGACACCTGAAAACTGACACCTGAAAACTAATACTTCAGAAAAGGAGAAAAGAGATGGAGATTAAAACCTTTGGCGTCATCGGTGCCGGTCAGATGGGTGCTGGAATAGCGCAGGTTGCGGCAATGAGCGGTCTGAATGTCATCATGAACGACATCAAAACAGAATTTGTTGATAAAGGCCTGGCCAATATCGCCAAAATCTTAAGTCGCGGTGTTGAAAAAGGGAAAATGTCTGAAGAGGAAAAAAAGGCAGTTCTGAGCCGAATAAAGCCCAGCGTTAGTTTGGCAGATATGGCCTCGGCAGATTATGTGGTTGAAGCGGCAACTGAAAATGAGAAGATAAAATTTCAGATCTTTAATGATCTCGATGAAATCTGCAAAAACCAGGTGATCCTGGCAACGAACACGTCGTCAATTCCGATAGGTCGGATCGCTGCCCAAACCCGGCGAGCTGAAAAAGTGATCGGGATGCATTTTATGAATCCGGTGCCTGTGATGAAGCTGGTGGAAATCATCCCCGGACTTGCCACCTCCGATGAGACATTTCAGATCACCTGGGATCTGGCCGAAAAGTTCGGCAAAACACCGGCTAAGGCAAATGATTATCCCGGCTTTATTGCCAACCGAATTCTGCTCCCCATGATTAACGAAGCCGTTTATTGTCTGTACCACGGTGTCGGAAGCCGTGAAGATATTGATACGGTCATGAAGCTGGGAATGAATCATCCCATGGGCCCGCTGGCGCTGGCTGATCTGATCGGATTGGACACCTGTCTGGCCATTATGGAAACCCTGTATGATGGCTTTAAGGATTCCAAATATCGTCCCTGTCCCCTGCTGAGAAAATATGTCGAGGCCGGATGGTTGGGGAAGAAGGTGGGCAAAGGATTCTATGAATACTAAAAATTAGGTTACGCCGGTTAGCCGGTTGAGCCCGTTGGTCCGTACCTAAAAAAACTGGCCACCGGGTATACGGGCAAACGGGTCAACCGATTGTCGGAGGAAATCATGCCGCGAAAGAAGGCAAAAAAACGCGAAGCGATCGGCCAAAAAATCAAAAGGGTCAGAACCGTCAAAAAAATAAGACTTGATCATCTGGCCAACGAGACCGGTTTTTCGATCGATTACCTGAAAGAAATCGAGTCCGGAAAAGCGATTCCACCGGTGGGAGCACTTTTGCAAATTTCCAGAGCACTGGAAATTGACTCGGGAGCTTTGCTCAAAGAACCGGAATCCCGGCTGCAGAACCGAATTAAAGCGCATACCAAGCGGACGGAAAACTACGCCTATACGACCTTAACACCCGGTGCTGAAAATAAGCACTTGAAGGCGTTTTTAGTCACCATCGAACCTCGACAGAATCATAAAGGAGTCGCTTACCATCATGAGGGCGAGGAATTTGTTTACGTTTTGGGGGGCAAAATAGAGGTGACCGTCGGTGAACATGTTAATGTACTTGAAACCGCAGATTCTTTGCATTTCAACTCCGGAATCCACCACCAGCTGAAAAGCATCAGCGATGAAACCGCTGAACTGCTGGTCGTCATCTATTCCCCCTGACCGGCAGCTGGCCCCAAATAGGTGTCAGGTGTCGGGTGTCAGAAAACAGATGACAGATCATCGAAAGTAATTTCTGATTTGTCTCCATTACCCTGATAGCTGAACACTGAAACCTGACACCAACCAAGCTGCCAGTAACCAGAAACCAATGTCCATAAATCCGTAGCATTTACACAAAAACTAAAAGGGCAAAGGGATATGTCATTTAAGCTAACCGAAGAGCAACTCATGATCCAGTCGATGGTCCGGGACCTGGCCAGAGCGGAATTTGCACCCAAGGCTATGGAAAGGGACAAGACCAAGGAGTTTCCGGCCGAAAATTTGAAAAAGCTTGGCGAACTGGGGTTGATGGGAATGATGGTTCCCGCCGAATACGGTGGTTCCGGTGCAGATACGGTAAGCTATGTGCTGGCTCTTGCTGAGGCAACCAAGGCAGTTTTTGACGGCGACAGCTATATTCTTAACGGCCGGAAGCGATTTACCACCACCGGTAAAAACGCCGGCCTTATCATCGTAACCGCCAAGACCGACGAAGAAAAACGTCACCGTGGAATCAGCGCATTTTTGGTAAAACAGGGCAGCCCCGGTTTCATAACCGGGCCACTTGAGGACAAAATGGGCCTGCGCGCATCGGACACTGTCGATCTTATTTTTGAAGATTGCCGTATTGCGGCAGAAGATCGGCTGGGCAATGAAGGCGATGGTTTTTTAATTGCGATGACCGGCCTCGACGGCGGGCGTATCGGAATTGCCGCCCAATCGGTGGGAGTTGCCCAGGCCGCGTTTGATGCCGCGGTTCGATATGCTCAGCAAAGAGAGCAGTTTGGTCAAACGATATCTAAGTTTCAGGGATTGCGGTGGATAATTGCCGATATGGCAACTGAAATCGAGGCGGCACGGCTGTTGATGTTTTCGGCTGCCGAAATGAAGGATCGCGGGGAAAATTATACGACCCATGCTTCAATGGCGAAACTGTTTGCCTCTGAAATGGTCAACCGCATTACTGCAAAAGCCCTTCAGATGCATGGCGGTTACGGTTTCACAAAAGAGTATCCGGTCGAACGCTATTACCGCGACGCGCGGGTGTTTACGATCTACGAGGGCACCTCCGAAATTCAGCGAATCGTCATATCCAATAATATCTTCAAAGATAAAAGGAATCCTTAACAATTTAACAGCGGGAATAAAAGGTTTCAGGTGTCGGGTGTCAGTCGGATGGCAAGCGTTACATTGGTTTGATTGGTTTAATTTGTTCAATTGGTTCAGTTTAAACCAACCAATCCAACTCATAAAACAAATGAAACTAATCTAACAATTTCTTGCACCTTGAACCTTTGAGGCAGAAGCCTGACACCTGCTCTTACTTGAAAATCTTTGAAGCCTGCTCTATATCCTCCGGGCAAAAAACAAATAAACATTTTTCATCTGGAGAAGAAACCGATCCATAAACATAATTGATATTGATCCCCTCTTTGCCGAATTTTGAGGCAATCCCGGCCAGTTCGCCCGGTCGATTCTCGAGCTCAAGCGCAATTACCGGCATCATATCAAAAATAAAATCATTTTTTGAAAGCAGATCCACGGCTTTGTCCGTATCGTCTACCAGAAGGCGGATAAGCGCAAATTCCGCAGAATCTTTACGCATAGAATTGTAGCTCGCAGCCGACGCAATCCGCTTAAGGGATTTTCCCCTGGCTTTAAAAAGCTCCTGAACATAGGCCGATGCATCCTGGATGGTCAAGGCATCGATGTTTATACTCGCCCCCCCAAATATGTTCGCCAATCTGCCGAGTTCGCCGGGCACATTTTTTAAAAAAAGTGAAATCTCCGTTCTGACCATTTGCTACTCCTCATAAAATCACTATAAAATTGCATCGCGATTTTATATATAAATTTTAACCCAAGATAAGTTCTAATCAGAAAAGCATATAAGAAAAAGAAGGCGGGAAGTCAACCTTCATTAAGGAAAGCGAAGATTTTAACCGGAGGTATGCACTGAGTATGTCGAGGATTGAAATCGGATTCTGAGGCAGAGATTGGCCAAGAGGCGATGTTTTTTAGAGGAACCTTATTATTTTTGCGGTCCGCCGTATAACTCTTTTATCTTCACCCGATCCGGCGAACCATCCTTCAATAAAGGAAACGCTTCCACGAATTCAACATAATGCGGCTTTTTATAGCTGGCGATGCGCTGGCCCACAAAGGAAATTAATTGGTGAGCATTAAGATGCCGGCCGGCTTTTAAAATACAGACCGCCTTGATTCCTTCTTTCCATTTGGGATCAGGAACCCCAAAAACAACCGTCTTTTCCACCGCCGGATTCTCTAGAATGACTTTTTCAACTTCCGCCGGATAGACGTTTTCCCCGCCCGGCTTGATCAGCTCTTTTTCGGCCTTGCGTCCTTCGTACCACAGAAATCCGTCTTCATCAAAACGGCCCAGGTCGCCGGTATGATGCCAGCCGCCTCGAAATGTGTATGCGGTATCTTCCGGCAGATTCCAGTACCCCTTAAACACCATTGGTCCTTTCACCACAATTTCGCCAATCTCACCGGGATTTACCGGCCTGTCACTGTCATTTACCAGTCTCACATCAGCCAGCTCAAGAGGTTTGCCGGCCGAACCCGGCCGGTCATTGTAGCGACCTAAAGTCGC
>JARRJQ010000421.1:0-3174 GCA_037388985.1 Desulfobacterales bacterium
CATATTAACATAATTTACGAGTAGTATAAGAACCAGGTAATTAATTACTGATCCAACTAAAACTGCCATCGAATAATTTATTAAACGTGTTGTATAATTTTTTCCGGTATGGTTTGCCGAAATAAATGCACTAACTTTTCGGTACATTTTTTCTTTTGCAGCTGTCTTGACGGGCTCGGTTAGCGGCAGCAGCGTTCCGGAGGGGTGCAGAAAAAGGGGCACCAGCGGAACCGGTCTTTTCGTTTCCTTGATCACCGCACAGCGAGACGAGCGAATCGAAGAAAGCCAGGCGGCAATTTGATCGGCGTTGCCGATCGTAGCTGAAAGTAATAAAAGGGGAATGCGCGCCGGCAGATAAATCATGATTTCTTCCCAGACCACTCCCCGATCGGTGTCGCCCAGGAAATGGGCTTCATCCAGTACCACAAAATCGGTGGCCAGCACTTCGCCCCGATACATGGCATCATAGAGCTGATTTCGCAGGATTTCAGTGGTTCCCACGATGATCGTCGCATCCGGGTTTTCTTTACGGTCACCGGTTAAGATACCGACCTGGTGCCGGCCGAAAATTGCTGAAAATTCGGCGTATTTGGCATTGCTCAATGCTTTCAGCGGGCAGGCGTACCAGGCTTTTCCACCACCGGCATTTATCCGGGCGATGGCCTGTTGGGCAATCCAGGTCTTGCCGGCTCCGGTGGGTGCGGTCACCAGACAGTCGCTGTGTTCAATGGCATCCAGAGCTTCGATTTGAAACGGGTCCGGTTTGAAGGAGCGGTTTTGGGGGACGCCGATTTCGGCAAAGATCTTGCGCAACCGGGCATCGGCACCCGGCTTTAAATGAAATTCTCTGGGCTTTTTACGGGGATAACGCTGCGGCCGGTATGGATATTTGCGGCGTCTGACCATTAGAGGTTGGAGATAATGGACTTAACCTGAGCTTTTGATGGCGAATCCACATCAAAAGGTGAGATCCCGTTGAGATCGGCTTCGATCAGGGCCTCATCATATGGCAGAAAACCAAGGAATTCAAAGTCGTTCAGGTGGGTCTTTAAAAAGCTTTCGTCCGTGTCGCTGCGAACTTTATTGCCCACAACAGCGATGTGCTTTAACCCGATTTCTCCGGCCAGCTTGCGAATATGCGCGGCAGTGTCAATGCTGCGTCGGCCGGGTTCCACCACCACAATGAGCTTATCGACGGCCTTTGCGGTTGCCCGGCCCAGATGTTCGATGCCGGCCTCCATATCCATAACGACCACTTCATCGCGAGCCAGCACGATATGCATAACAAGGGCCCTGAGCAAAGCACTTTCCGGGCAGATGCATCCGGCACCGCCCTTTTTTATGCCGCCCAACCGCATGAGCTTGATCTTGTCAAATTTTACCGATAACGCATCCGGCAAATCGTCCACTTTCGGGTTCAGTTTAAAGTAACCGCCGATACTGCCGGGTTTGGCACCGGTTCGTTCAGACACCAGGTCTTCCATATCCGCTATCGGTATAATTTTATCGGCATCAGCAATACCCAGTCCGGAAGCCAGATTGGCATCCGGATCGGCATCAATGGCCAGTACGCGTTTGCCTTCTTCATTAAGCGTTCGAATCAGCAATGCGGCAAATGTAGTCTTTCCGACACCGCCTTTTCCACTAACCGCCAGTTTCATTTACGTGTCCTTTTAATATTTCACCACAGAGAGCACAGAGATCACGGAGGCACAGACTATCATACAAAAACAGTTTATTATAAAATAAAAAGGCTCTGTGCTCTCTGTGAACTCTGTGGTCAATAATTGATATAGCGCATTTTAGACATTTAACACACTTGAAGTGGTTTAAAAATCCCAGATCATGTTCGAGAGCAAGGCGCAGGCCGATGAAAAAGCGCAGCATACTTTTCAGTATGTGAGCATTTTAAAGAGGTCTGCAACACAGCTATCGGACATGAGATGGGGTTTTTAAACCACTTCTGCAATATAACACAGAAAACATTCCCGGCAAGGGCAAAAGGTTGGCGTCGGCGACTTTATCTCCCGGCGGCCACGTGTTGCTCAAATAAAAAAAGCAGCGCCACGCGCTGCTTTTTCTGAAAATCGATTTTTAACGTATTTGTGACCGGCGCCACCTGATTACCTTGACCAGTGTCCCGGTTTTTCGAAGGTGGACTCGTTGCGGGTCAAAGGAACAACGGTGCTTTCTTTGAATTTTAGCGTGCCGCCGTCTTTGTCAGGAGATCCGCCTTCCCAGGAATAATCCGCGCCCAGAGTTTTATCCACCAGCGGGAAAAGAGCGGCGTCGTCTAAATAACCGGTCATTGTGATCTTAATATTGGACCACGTCAGTGTCTCTCGACCGTTCAGTTCGGCTATCCCGGCATCAATGGCCCTCTGGCGGGCGCGTTCATCAATGCTGATGTAACGGGGGATGGCAATCGCGACCAAAACGCTTAAAATGACCAGCACAGCGATCAATTCTATTAAAGTGAAGCCTTGCTCACCAGGAATGCACTTCATTATAGGCTCAGGTGCGAAAAATGGATCCTTCACTCATAAACCGGGTTCACTTAAATTGATATTATGGGCTGCGTCTCCAAGTCCCAGGTTGAGATTGCGTGGAAGGCGTTCGAGTTAAAGGAACCGAGGTGGTGGTTCGGAAATTAAGCGTGCCGCCCCCCTCACCCAAACCCGTCCAAGTGTAATCACCGCCGAGACTATAACTAACCGCTGAGAACAAGGCGGTGTCGCCCTGATATCCGGTAAGTGAGATCTTCTCATCGGCCCAGGTCAGGCTCTCACGGCCGTTAAGCTCGGATATTCCAGCGTCGATTGCCCGCGGCCTAGCACTTGATTCCAGGTCAATATCGCGCGGTACGGCAACGGCTGCGAGGATTCCCAAAATGATCAAGACGGCAATAATTTCAACCAATGTAAAACCCTGTTGGTTTCGAAGCAGTTTTTGTTTTTTCATTATCGGTGCTTCCTCCTCACTTTTTAGATGGAATTTTAATTGCAATTTCTTCGAATTTTATTTTTCATCACGAAAACACGAAATCTAAAACGCGCAGCGCAGGCGCTCCCGCAGCGCCAGCGCTTGCGCGGCGTGTGCGCCGCGTGAGCACGAAACTTATATTATTTCTTTTTCGTGTTTTTACGTGCCCTGTTAAACCTTTTTTCTCGTTTA
>JARRJQ010000422.1:0-3164 GCA_037388985.1 Desulfobacterales bacterium
GCTGGATTCTTCCAGGGCCAGAAGCAGGGATCCGATCAAGGGCCATGACGTAAGACGGCCGAAAATCGAAACATCCACCAGAAAAATATCCCTGGTAAACATCGGCAGTAGAAATAAGTATGGCATGGAAAGAATAGTGGCCAAAAGAGTAAGCACCAGTAGGGCCAGAACATCGGCATTATGCCGGATGTAACTCAGCCCATCGGTGAGCTCCTCGATAGTTGTTCTTTCCCGGGGGCGGTCCGTGCCGGTGCGCGGCAGCCGCAAGGCAAATATAAAACCGATGACATAAAGAACAGCCATGATATAGTAAACGCCTTCGATGCTCCAGAAGGCAATGCAGAAGCCGGCAATTGCCGGCGCGGTCAGGCGGATGAAATTCATGGCTGCCGCATTGAGGGCGATAGCATTCATCAGAGTGTTTGCGCCCACCAGCTCATAAATGAGCGCTTGCCGGGCGGGCATCATCAGGGCTAAAACCAGGCCCTGAAACACAGCGGCCACAAGCAGGTGAATCCAGGAAATGGTGCCTACCGTAATGGAAACCGCAATCCCCAATGCCACTAAAGCCGACGCGAACTGACCGGCAACCAAAATGCTCTTCTTTCTGACACGGTCCGCCAGGACGCCGCCGAACAGGGAAACGCTCAACATAGGCAACGCACCGCCAAGCCCCACCGCCCCCAGCATGACGGCACTTCCGGTCAGCTCGTACATGAACCACGAACGGGCCACCATCTGCATATTCATGGCGGTCATCTGCATCAGCAGTGCACTGAAAAAGATCCGGTAAGCGGGTAATGTCAGCGCCGCAAAAGTGCGCTGCCGGTACTGTCGATTGGACCTATCCCCAAACCTCAATAACAATCCACGCCTCCAATCGCATCGCAATCCGCCTGTGGCGACTGACTGCACCCCAGGTTTATAAACTGCCTTTTTAAGTTCGTCTTTTGGGTTATTCCAAGACGCAGATGTTTTTACTCGCGCAGATATCTTTGAGGATCTTTGGCCACACCGTTACGCTCACCTCACCCAGGTGGGCCTTGCGCAGCAGGTACATATAGGTTCTTGATTGTCCGATGCCACCCCCGATACTCAATGGAATCTCATCGTTGAGAATGGCCTGATGGTAAGGGAGGCTGAGAAAATCTTCCTGGCCGGACAATTTGAGCTGGACCTTAAGGGTTTCCTTGGTGACCCTTATGCCCATCGATGTCAGCTCGTGACGTCTCTTTGTCACCGGGTTCCATACCAGGATATCACCATTTAAACCATGATACTGTTCGCCATTATTTACGATGGTTTCGGTAACCCAGTCGTCGTAATCGGCAGCGCGCATCTCGTGCGGATATCCGTCTTTTAACGGCCAGCCGATGCCGATGATAAAAAGTGCCGGTGCATGTTCCATAAGCGTCCGGGTTTCCCGTTGCTTGCGGGGTAAATCCGGGTATAAGTCGAGGATTTCTTCGGCATGCAGAAATGTGAGCTCCTCAGGGAAGTCTGGATATTTAGGCGTCTTAAGCTGGGGGAACATCTCCTGCGACATCTGGCCTGCTTCCCGGATGACCTTCCAGATCTTTCGCACAACGTCCTTGAGGAACTCAAGATTGCGATCTTCTTTGGCCATAACCCGTTCCCAGTCCCACTGGTCTACATAAGCACTGTGATCATGGTCTAAAAAATAGTCTTTGCGCACGGCCCTCATGTCGGTGCAGATACCCTCGCCCACGCCGCATCCAAACTGCTTGAGCGCCATGCGTTTCCACTTGGTGGCAGCCTGAATGACCTGAGCGGTTATGGGATGATCGAGTCCCAGACCACAGGAGAATTCCACCGGGGTGCGCGATCCATCACGATCCAGGTAATCATTGACGCCGCTGTCTCGGTCAACGATCAAAGGAACCGGGACCATTTGCAAATTGAGTTCCCGGCAGAGATTCTGCTCAATGGCTTTCTTTACGGCAAAGACTGCCTGCATGGTTTCTTTGGGGGACAGCAAGGACTCATAGTTGTCCGGTAGCTCTTTTTTTAAGTCATTATAATTACCTATTCCAGGACCCGCCAGATCTGCTTTTTTGTCTGCCATAGATTTCCTCCCTCAGATGAACTGCTAATTTTCAGATTGCTTATAGTATATAAAACTCTCATTCGCCATGCAAATCATTATGGCGCATCCCCTCATCCGCAAGCGCTGCGCAAATGGTCGCAAACACCCGTAGGGTGAATCCATAATTTATAAGATGCGAATTCAGCTTTTTTAAACCGGTTTATTTTTAAAAATAGAAACCATTTATTAAATCAAAATCAAAACTTTTTAAATATATTCAATAAGTTATAAAAATTTTTGGTTGACTTTTTCCCAGACCCTGTTTAAACAAGAAACCATCCATATAACGGAGGTCGGCATAACGAACCCGCCTTTGAAACCAACCGAGCCGTCAGGTGTTATAGTGAAAATCAAGAACCTGGCATTTATTGCGTTAATCAGCATGACTGTCTGTGGAATCGGAATTCTCAAATTTTTCGATATACGCAACACGTCAGTGATTCCAAGCCATAGCGATCAACATCAAATACCGGAACCGAATAGCGACCGTTCCGTTTCACTTTCCAAAAGCATGACCCTGTTACTATTGGCTGTGGGGGTAATCGGTGCGCTGAGTGTCCGCCGCAAAAATAAAAACAAGAGAGGTTCCGCTCAACATAACCGGGCACAAATAAGATCTGATCATCGCGATAAAGCATTTATCAGACTCAACAAACAATATCTGAATTTGCAATACAAAATAACCCAGCACAAGTTTTCTGGCGATAATCCGCCGGATGGTCTGCTAAAAGAGCTTTCTGATCTCGAACGCAAGGTCCGCCTGATTTCCAAAGCGCTTGAATAAGGATATGAATCAAGATTCGCGTGAGCACGCCGTGTTAAAAACTCCTCCGGCTCATGGCTGGAAATTAATTGATCAATAAAAGTTGAGCTGCCAGGTTATATTTTCCTTTCCCGAAGCATTGATCACCGACCCTTCAGAAGATTTTCTATTTTCTCTTAAATTAAGATTTTGACCCCGTCGCTAAATGGTCGAATAGCGGCAGCAGAATGTCACTTTGATTTGATGTTGACAAGCCAAGAGGCCTTCACTATGCTCCGCCAAAAAAAGCATAAA
>JARRJQ010000423.1:0-926 GCA_037388985.1 Desulfobacterales bacterium
ACCCTTACCGCATAATCAATGTCATTGGGGTGAATCGGGTATCCCTCTTGCAGCAAACCGTAAAGCTGAGTGAGAGCATTTTCAACCAAGCGTGCGCCGATACCGTCTCCCTGAATAAATACCGTACTGCCTCTGGTATGCACAGTCGTATCGGTTGCCGCTGCGATGCGTTCCAAGTGGCTGTTACGCTCTCCAAACAACTGTCGGGCGTGTTCGGTATCTGGAAAATTTACGGTGAGTTGCTTGTTGTCTGAAATCTCTTTCATCCGAAATAATACCTGATTTTGCACATATGCTATTGTCTATCATAACCCAAAATGATTGCAAGATACAAATGGGAACCTCTTAGCCGGTAGTAAAAATACCTTGACTCGAAAAATTGCCTCTGTTAGTTCAACCGGCTAATACTCTTGCTGTTTGCAACAGAAACTGCGGGATGAGCAGATATGTTGAAACGAAAAAATATTCGGGTTTGGTCCGCAACAGCGAGCGCATTCCCCGCAGCTTACTGCGGGGTTAGTGAGCGAATTATAGATCGATATGGGGAATCCCGCCAGAGGCGGGACTGCAGCTTGCTGCAGGGTAATCTTCAATATTGACGGCAATTCTCGTGGTTAAATGAACCCATTTGATGTTTTTATAATAATTGTAATATGTTATAGTATCATCCGGGGCCTCTTTCGAGGATTGGTCAAAGAAGTTTCATCCATTATCGGTGTGTTGGGTGGTTTTTACGCAGCCTATTCGTATTACCCGATGGTCGCCAAATTAATCGCCGGATTTATAGAGGATCCTTCCTACTTGAATATTTTGAGTTTTCTGATTATATTTTGTGCAATCCTCATTACTATCAGCATTATAGGGGTCATCATCAAATATTTGCTGAATGTGGCCTTTTTAGGTTGGATTGATCGCTTATGCGGTGT
>JARRJQ010000423.1:936-7042 GCA_037388985.1 Desulfobacterales bacterium
GTATTGTTTATCATTCTCACCACTTTTCTTCCCAAAGGAGCACCTTTAATCAAACAATCTGTGCTCGCTCCACATGTAACCTGGATTTCAGAAAAAATGGTTAATGTCGTTTCCAAAGAAGTTAGGCGAGAATTTTTTAGCAAGCTCGAAGAATTCAAGAAAGCGTGGAAAATTCCAAAATAAAGTCAGAAACTGATTCAGTCAAAACCCTGGTAGCTTTGGTGGCGTCCCTGCGGGGAGAGCATGGCTGTCCCTGGGATCGACAGCAAACACCTCAGAGCATGCTTATCTATCTAATGGAAGAGATGTATGAGCTGGCCGATGCGGTGGAGTCAGACAATTACCGAGATGTGCGAGAAGAGTTAGGGGATGTGTTATTTCACATTGTCTTTTTGACCCAATTATATCAAGAAAGGGGTTTTTTCAGCATTTACGATGTTGCTCAGGAAATTGCCGATAAGATGATTAGGCGCCATCCCCATGTATTTGGCAATTTACAGGTCGACAATACAGATGAAGTCAGGCAAAACTGGCATAAAATCAAGCAAAATGAAAAAAAGCACGCCCCAAAAGAATCTATTTTGGATTCCGTGCCTAAAAAACTCCCAGCGTTAATGCGCGCCTACCAGATCAGTGAGCGAACGGCGCAAAGCGGCTTCGAAGCCGAAAACAGTGAAACCATCTTCAATAGACTCCTATCTGAATTCGATGAGCTGAAGCAGGCTGTAAAACTGGATCAAATAGAAAATATTGATAATAAATTCGGAAATTTATTGCTTTATTTAGTTCATTTGTCACGCGTGTTAAAAATTCATCCCGAGACCGCCCTTTCCGCAGCAGTTAAAAAGTTTGAAAAACGGTTCAGGCAGATGGAGAATGAGGTTTTTAACAAATGATCGCGATTATCGACTATGATGCAGGCAATCTCACCAGCGTGTCTCGAGCGGTTTCGCATCTTGGGATGCCAAATGTCATAACCAAAGCTGCCGATGAAATTAACGCCGCGCAGCGGATCATTTTTCCGGGAGTCGGTGCTGCCGGCGCAGCCATGGAAAGTTTAAAGCGTTCCGGTTTGGATAAGCTTATCAAAGAAGCGTTTGCCGGTGGGAAACCTATTCTGGGGATTTGTCTGGGTACGCAAATCATACTGTCTCACAGTGAAGAGAATAACACCACCTGTCTGGGGATTTTGGACGGAACTGTGCGCGCTTTTGCGCCCGATAGCCAGTCAAAATACGGTCAAAAGCTGAAAATCCCCCACATGGGTTGGAACGGGATAAGAATTGAGCAATCTCATCCACTGCTTTCGGGTGTACGGATAGATGATGAATTTTATTTTGTGCACAGCTATTACCCTGAACCGCGAGATAATACCAGCGTGATTGCCGTCACCGATTACGGAATCTCATTTGCTTCGATTCTTGGTTTTAAGAATGTATTTGCAACTCAATTTCATCTTGAAAAAAGTGGGCGCCCGGGGTTGAAAATACTTGAAAATTTCTGCAAATGGAAACCTTAAGTCGGTTGAGCCAGTTACCCGTTAGCCCGTTTGCGTTTGATGAATTATTCACCACAGAGAGCACTGAGAACACAGAGTCAGAACTTACTAGATGTAATAGGCTTAAGAAAATATTTTTCATAATTTTCTTTGTGCACACCGTGAGCTCTGTGGTGATTAAAACTCATTTTATTTATTTCAGGATGATTAAATGTTAAGCAAACGAATTATACCCTGCCTGGATGTGCGTGAAGGAAAGACCACAAAAGGCATCCGGTTTAAAAATAATGTGGATATCGGGGATCCCGTTGAAATGGCCCGGTTTTATTATGAAACCGGAGCCGATGAAATTGTTTTTTACGATATTACGGCATCGTATGAAAAACGCGACATCATGTTAGATGTTGTTCAACGGGTGGCCCAGACGATATTTATCCCGTTTTCTGTGGGAGGCGGAATCCGAACCGTTGAGGACATGCGCAATGTGCTTTTGGCCGGCGCCGAAAAAGTCAGTGTCAATAGCGCCGCAGTCAAAAATCCCCAAATTATTGCCCAAGGGGCCAAAGCATTTGGTAGTCAGTGCATTGTCCTTGGCATGGATGCTAAATTCGTGGGTCGAACCGAAGAAACGCCATCCGGATATGAAATTTATATCAACGGCGGCCGAACCCCCATGGGTATTGATGCCTTGAACTGGGCTATTGAAGCACAGGCGCTGGGGGCCGGTGAAATCTGCCTGAATTCGATGGATGCTGACGGAACCAAAATGGGATATGAACTGAATCTAACTGCCATGGTTTCTGAAAATGTCGATATTCCGGTGATCGCCTCGGGGGGTGCCGGCACCACAGCGCATTTATTAGATGTGTTTACCAAAGCCAAAGCGGATGCGGCCTTAATCGCTTCCATGGTTCACTATGGGACGTACACCATTGCCGAAATTAAGACTTTTCTGGTGCAAAACGGGATCAAAATTCGTAAAATATGGTGATATTTCAATTACTTATATAAATAATCGGGGCAGGGCGGAGAGAATAAGGAAGTGGTGTTTGACCCGCGGGGACGGTTTCCTATGGCCCACATGGAGAATTTCGTACCGTTCAGGTTTGCAATGCAACACTGAAATTACAGTATACTCTCATTAAACCATTTCATCAGTCAGTATATACCCAGGGGGTGTCTTGCGGACGATTTGTCCGTTTTCATCATATTCCTCGACGACAATGTCACCGTTTTCGAAGGTGTTTTTCCGTCTGGTATCTTCCTCCTTTTTTAATTGCATTTTAGGCTCGGAACTGTCTTTTGCTTTTTCGACCGGCCTTTGTTTTCGCACTTGGTCGCTTTTCTTCACAGCAAGATCCTGACCATAAATCTCACTATCATAATTTGCGCGCACCGTTTGTTGCATGGTGGCTTCTCCAATAGCGTTTAACATGATTTCCTCCTTTTTAAGCTGAGTCCTTCTGACTCATATGCTGGTTCTTCTGAGAGCTAAATGATCTAGCTGTCTGAATCTTTTTCAACCGCTTCTTTTGCAGGTTCCTCAGGCCTGCCAATCAGAAAGTTCGTATCTTTGACTGATAAGGCGGTTTTTGTTTTTCTGTTTAGAACATCAATAAAATTAAATTCAAACTCCTTTTCCTTTTTGCTATCGGACTCAATGTCGGCGACTCTTTCAATTGTCGCCCGGCGTTTGCCTTCGGCCGAGAGATTAATTTGATCGGATAAAGGCTTTTTGGTTTCCGTTTTCTCTTTCTGAACACCTTTAGCCTGACTAAGCTGCTTACTGTAAACATTTAACACATTATGAATCTGATAGCTGGATACTAACATCAGGCAATTTTCCTCTGTCTACTTTATCGGCAGGCTTTTAATAGAACTTTAGAAAAAAATGTAGGGAAGAGCGACTGAAAATATAACTATTTGTTATTATTGGTATATAATAAATTTGACAGGTGCAGGTTGCCGGCGATCGGTGGGTGAGAAGTCAGCGCTTTTTTGGATTGAAGGGTGGACAGGAGGTATCCGCAACGGATCGCCAAGGTTCGGATAAAAACGATTATTGTGGTGCGAGCGCTGCCAGTTAATCTTCAAAATCGCCGGCTGGACCTTTGTGGCTGCTAATCTGAGCGCCGCGCTGCCTGATCAGCTCGGGTGTCCATTTCTTGGGGTCTTCGATCCGCTTTGCCTTTGGTTTTGCTCTGTATGACCCGGTATCAAGAATCAGCTCGATCGCCAGTGGTGCTGTATTTTTGGCATTGAAAACATTAACCAGCATATTATATGCAAAATCCTCGACGCGTTTTATCATGCGCTGCCGAATCTTCAAAGGCTGGCCAAGCAAAACGTTTTCAAATGGCAGATTCAATTTTTTGTAATCTCCGCCTTTATATCCTTTCTCATTCGCAAAAGCGACAAGTTTGGCCCAGCTTTCTTCGGTCATTCCCTGATCTTTAACTTTTTTGAAGTTACCGTTATTATCGAGCATGGCATTGCCGTAGTCGTTTACTTGCAGGCCCCATGAAATCATTTGCAGTGCCGTGGCCACGTTTGCCTTGGTGGTTCGTGTCTCGGCGGCAATTTTTCTCAGTCGGTCCGAATTATTACCGGAGGTTCCGTGTTGAGCCCCGGAAACATGATAATCCGTTAAGGCCATATGTATTTGTTTCGTTAGGTCAACCTGGATCCCCTGGTCGCTGACCTCAATTCCATGGGTCGTGCCGTTGTTCAATGCAATCCAATCCGGAAAAATGCTATGGGCGTTTAAACCCTGGATGAGAAACAGGGCTTCTTCAACAGTTGAGAGTCCTTCTTTGCCCTTAATTTCACCGACTTCAGTTTCAAGCCCTGCCCATTTGGGAACATATTTATTTAGGGCTAGACTGGCCAATAAATTGTCATCATCCGGCATGTGGGATGCGTCAATGGCAATCGAAGTGATACCGGCTTCAAACAGGGTTGGAATTTCTACTTTGGCAGCTTCAATGTCGGCAGTGTTTTTAATTCCGTAATGATCGGCATGAATGGCCACCGGTATGGTAATTTTCAGTTCATTACAAGCGGCATCCACCATGCGGGCGAGATTCCAGAAATTAACCGCACAATAGGCATTTGCTCCGCCTTCGGATTTTGCGATTTCAATGATCAGGGCAGCTCTGGCCCTTTGAGCAGCTTTCAATGCGCCGCGAATGACAAAGCCGTTTCTTCCGTTGGCAGCCAGCGCGATTGCTTTGCCCTTGGCAAACATTGCCTGATCAATAAATTTCCCGCTGACAATCAACGCTCTGGAATGTGGGAAGAGTTTCGCTATATTCGGTGGCCGGCCAACTTGAAGTGCGTCGTCAAAATTATTACGTTTTTTAGCTCTATACGCTTTTTGCGGCATATTCGTATCTCCTTTTTGGTTAGAAGTGGTTTCAAAACCTCAGATCATGTTTGAGAGCAAGGCGTCCCGCGGATTGAAAACGGAGCGTACACGTCAGTACGTGAGTATTTCAATTCGCGGAACAACGCAGCTATCGGATATTAGATGGGGTTTTGAAACCACTTCTATGCATAAATATCAACGAGTAGCCCCAGCTGATCGAAAGCAGGACATTGCAAAAAGAGTTTGAAATCATATAAATTACCGGGACGGTCATAACCGCGGGTATGGGCGTTTATTTTAGAAAAAGGTCGCTGAAAAAGCTTATGCTCCCCGACTGGTCCCTGCTGGCTCTGCTGATTTGCTGTAGGATGGTCATGAATA
Source organism: Desulfobacterales bacterium (assembly GCA_037388985.1). Classification (GTDB taxonomy): domain Bacteria; phylum Desulfobacterota; class Desulfobacteria; order Desulfobacterales; family JAHEIW01; genus JAHEIW01. The sequence goes on from JARRJQ010000423.1 coordinate 6,183, forward strand.
TACGGCTGAACCTGATGATGATGGCCAGGATAGGGGATCAGATTATTGTCAGCGGCGATGATCATTTTTTTCCGATAATTTATCCTTATAATATCAAAGCATTGAAAGTCATCTCAAAAATTGTAGATACCGCTCAAGAATCCCGCCAGATAGCGGCGGGATTTCGCCACTTATTCTAAAAACTTGATGTGCTCAACAAGGCAAAAGCCGACGCAAAAGCGCAGTCCCGCCGTAGGCGGGGTGAGCGTCTATTTTAAGGAGACTTTTAACGCCGTTATTGAGTGTTAGATGCATTTTGGTGATGGCTTGCAATTATCCGTACTGATATATTTCGTAAACCGTCTCCTCTTCCAGCTGAGAATCTATCTCGTCCTGAATTTCGATTCTTTCAGGGCTTACAACCCATTGCCTCCAATTATCAATGGATTGCCAGGTGCTGATCACCAAAAATTGGCCGGCGTTGTCTATCCCTCGCAAGGTTTCACCGGAAATATATCCGGGCCGGTTGATTGCTAAATTACGTAAACGTCTGAAAAGAGGCAGAAGGACCTTTACCTTGCCTTCGGGGATTACCCGCTTAATGAAGACTTTAACGGCCATTTCATTTTCCCCAGTTTGCTAGTGTGTCTGAACCAGACGCGTGTATGGGAAGAATAGAGAAATTAGGTGGGCTCTGTCAAGTAAAAACCTGTTTTAATAACAAATATTTTAGTCGTTTGACACACAGGGAAGGATTTATACTTAAACCATCAGGTAAACGGATTAAGCGCTGCAGCTGGATGGGGGTTGATTGGCTGTCGATATTTTATTGCGATTTATTTGCCGCATTATGTTCATTGACTCTGGCATTATAAGCTTCG
>JARRJQ010000424.1:0-5284 GCA_037388985.1 Desulfobacterales bacterium
GATACCTGGAAAAACTGGCTTGAGGATATACCGGGCAGAACCAAACTCCGCCCCTGCTATGGATGTGTCAGCGGTTGTTTTAGAAAATCTTATCGGGCCGAAGGCGGCCGACGATTCAAATTTTTCTGTCAGGCAGTACATGTTTATTGGGAAATACCGAAAAAGTACCATGATGATTGGGTAGAAGTTTCGTTGTTGGCCATCAGGTTATGTGACAGATATGGGCTGGATACGACCGTGATGGAGCCTTTAATTACGTGGCTGGCCGGCTGTTATCAAGAAGGGATCCTGGGAGAGAAAGATACCGGTCTGCCGTTGTCAAGGATAGGCAGTGTTGAATTTATTGAAGAACTCACCAGAAAAATAGCGTTGCGAGAGGGCTTTGGTGATTTGTTGGCAAGGGGCACGATAGAAGCCGCCGCAGAGGTGGGGCCAAAAGCTCAAGAATTGCTAAGTGCATCGATCCTTACCAGTGCTAATGAAACAAGGGACTATGATCCCAGGCTTGTGATAACCAATGCGATTCTTTATGCAACCGAACAAAGAAGACCGATAAATCAGGTTCATGAACTAACGCATGCCCTGTGGATGTGGCTGAATTGGTTACAGGGGCAAGCCGATGCTTTTCTATCTTTCCATGATTTGCAAATTGTTGCCGAGAAATTCTGGGGCGGCCCCGCCGCCGCCGACTTTTCCAGCTTCGAAGGCAAAGCTCTGGCCGCCAAGAAAATCCAGGATCGCGCCTATGCCAAAGAAAGCCTCATCCTCTGTGATTTCCTGTGGCCGATTATATGGGTTAGGTTCGCCGAAAACCATACCGGTGATCCGACTATGGAAAGCCGGGTACTATCCGCGATTACAGGCAAAGATATAGATGAGGTGGGGTTGAATAAAATCGGGGAAAGAATTTATAATTTGCAAAGAGCGGTATTGCTTAGACAGGGTTGGGGCGGGAGACAGGGAGATCGGCTTATGGATTACCTTCACGAAGAGCCCTTGCAGGAGGTATTTTTTAATCCTGATTGCCTGGTTCCGGGCAAAAACGGTGAAGTCGAATCCCGAAAAGGCGCCCGAATAGAAAGAACCGACTTTGAAAAACTGAAAAGCGAGTATTACAGGTTGCGCGGCTGGAGGTTAAAAGCGGTCTGCCGACCCGTAACAAGCTTCGGGACCTGGAACTGGGTGATGTGGCTGCCGATTTGGAGCAAAGAGACCTTTTGCGGTAGTATTTTTGACTAGATGGCGTCCAGATTGCCAACACGATAACGGTTTATTATTAACGGGAGGTGAACAATGCCACAGCAAGAGGGTAAGACCGATTATAAGTATGAGGACTATGCGTCAGAAGTGGCGGTTAACCGCCTTCCACCGACAACAGCTCTGGTGAATAAAACGATAAATATCACGCTCGATTCGGGGAAATCCTTCAATATTGAATTTGCCGATCTCAACAAATGCATCTGGCAATCCGGTAAAGATCGCGGCGAAGACTGGTGCGAAGCTATAGAAGTCGCAGCGCAAACCTACTTCGTCGACATGACCTTTATCCATCAGCCCCGCGAGACCCAGACCTTTGTCGTGAACACCGAAACACGGCGAGTTCTCGCTATTCGCACGATCATGCGCGAGGGCGACACAGGCAAAGAACCGCGCGCTGTCCATATCTTCGAGCCCGGCGTGCTCGGTGACCCGGCAGTCCCGCCGACAGGGCGCAAGCCGGCGCCAACGCGCGATCTAATCGGTTTGCGCGGGCTCTATACCTATGGCCCTAAACAGTGTTTCGAACATATTTACCTGAATTCGAAGCGTTATGCCTGGCAGTGCATTATTGGACCGCTGAAAGGCGAAGGCGATGTCGACATGGCCACCGTATACAAGTTCGACCACAATCAGTACATTTTTACCTTTCGCGAATTCGGTCTGCCTGTCTCTACTGTGTTTTTTTATAACTGGGATCAGATGCGAACGACCGGCAAATTTTTCGCAATTGCTGAAGACGGAAACCTTGCCAATACGCCTGCCGGTGCGTTTATCATGAAGCTGTCGATGGCCTTTTATCCTTTGGATGCCCAACCATTATAGAAGTGGTTTCAAAACCCCATCTCCCCGCTTAATAAAGCGGGATTTCGCATCTGTTTGAAGGATAATTTAAAGGGCTCAAGAGGCCCAATGGCTGTGTTGTCCCGCGAATTGAAATACTCACGTACTCACGTGTATGCTCCGTTTTCAATCCGGGCCTGCGGCGAGCTCAGCCGAGCCGGGACGCTTGCTGAGCACTTTAATTTAATTAAGATCAGAAGCGAAGTCCCGCGTTAGCAAGCGGGACCCTTAAACCTGATCTGAGGTTTTGAAACCACTTCAAGATATTGCGCTTTAAATGCATGTGCAGAAATTGAAGCAATTTTCCGAGCTTAGGCCAAAGACGGCGGTGGCTCAATTAAACCGCAAGATCGAATTTCTGATTTCTGACAACTGTTAGCTAGCTTCTGAAACTTAAAATCTGACACTGAATGATTTCCGATCAACCGCCCGAGGCTTCGCCGAATTTGCGCTCCATGTTGTCCAGAAGATGCTCCATCAACCAATAAGTTTCTGGAATTTCCCTGGACTTTGACAAAACAGCTTCTTTGCCGGCCACATACCGATCTTTTTTCCACTCATGGCCGTATTGTCCGGCAAAAGATCTGACGTTTTCAATCGTGTACTCGGGGTGAAACTGCAAACCGACGATACGGTTTTCTTTATGCGTGTAAGCCTGGTAAGGGGTGAGTTCGCTGGATGCCAGTCCTGCACACCCTGGGGGTAGAGAGAAATGATCGCTGTGCCAGAGAAAGGTCAAAAACGTCTCGGGCAAAGCTTTAAAAAGAAATGATTGTTTGCCTTCGGCGTTAAGGCGGACATTATGCCAGCCGATTTCATCTTTTTCGTTTGGAAAGACCCGGGCGCCCAGGGCCTCGGCCAGCAGTTGGGCACCGAAACAAATTCCCAGAATGATCTTGTCTGCTGATAAGGCATCTGAAATAAAGCGCTTCTCATCTGCCAGCCACGGATGCTTCTGCTCCTCCCAGGCATGCTGGAATCCCCCCAGAACGATCAACCAGTCGTAATCCTTTTGTGGCGGGAGTGGGTCGCCTTTGGAAACATCGGTTCTGTTAATTGAAATAAACAGCCATTCAAATCTTGTCAATTGACTATTATTGCAAGGGACATGCGATCAAAAGGAAAGAATTTTGGGTGACGCTGGTTCGCTTGACTGGTGGCGGATTGCTGCGAACGTAAATTCGGTTCAAATCGTTAAAAGGAATACGGTTATAATGTGAAGTAAAAACCAATATCCCCGGTGATTTGCCTGTCCGACATCGTGATACCAAAAACGTTACAACGGTGGGCTACTTTTCGACCATGATCCGTCTGCCTGGGCCATGAGCCGTCCTCCTGAGGCCATGAACTGTCGTTTTCGGTCAAGAGCCGGCAGAAACTCATTTCTACTATTAATTTAGGACATGCTTTTAATTTTTATGCGTTCAATGAAGATTTGTAAGTATAACCAATAAAAGTTTTTGTACACAGAGAACTGTGCCTACATAGCCATCTGAACTTCCGCCGAAGTGTGGGTTACGACCTTCAAAATTACAGTCTCGGAAAGAAACAAAATCAGTGGGCTTTTAGAATGTATTTTTCTGAAATTAGGTTTTCCATTTGTTCTCTACAGATCTTGTCATCTCTTATATTTGTAAAGTCTTCATCTAAGCGATGGATCGCTTCAGTTTTTAAGCAATCTTCAGGTCGTTGGCTCTTTATTAATATCGTAAATTCTGAGTCGGTCGCCGTTTGTGAGCCTGAAGTAAATGTTTCTGAGGGGGTAGTCGCGGGTTTTGTTTCAGATTCTGTTTCCATATTATACCAACCATATCGTCTAACGTTATGGTTAATAAAAGGCAAAAAACTGCTCGCGTTTTCTAAGAAAGGTCTGCTCATCATCTATCACTAGATCAAGCTGAAGCTCAGCAATCGGTTTCGCAATAAAATAAATTAGATTTGTTCCAATCATACTAATGAGGAATTGCTCAATATCAACATTGCGTAAGACATTGCGGGAAATTCCTTCTTTAAAAACAGTTTCCATGTGTTTTCGAGAAGAGATTATTTCAGGACTTCGTAGTACTATTTCCGCCGCCTCTCGAATATCTTCAGGTTCATTGGACAGTGCGCTCAATAACACTTTGGTGTAGTTCGTATTTTGGGAAAATGATTTATAATGAACTTTTATCAAACCTGTTATCTTCTCAATAATATTATCGGTGTTCTCAATTGCCTGCTCTATACCCCTTGCTATCCTGTGCCCGGTATAATGAAGAATGGTCCTGAGGACCTCCTTGAATAGGAGCTCTTTACTGGTATAATAATAATAGAGCATAGCCTTGTTAATCTCTGCTTTTGCGGCGATTTCTTCCATGCGTGCGCCATATTTGCCTTTTTCGGCAAATACTTCAATTGCGGCATTGATGATTCTTGTTTTGGCATCCATTTTGGTCAGCTCCTTGACTATAAAAGATTGAACGAGGCAACTCGTACACGAGTTTTTTCTGCACCTTTGGTGATAAATCGATACCGATAATCTTCTGGTCAGGGCAAAAGCTTTAAAAGTAAATTTACGGCCCACGTCAGCTTTGCCGTTCGCAGCGGAAACCGACAGTCTTTGGCCGTATCTCAGACTTCCCCTCTCTACCTTTAGCCTGGCCCCGAAAAGCGTCAACCTACCCGCGTGTGCTTGCGAACCCATTCTGGAATGGTTCGCAGGTTGTAATAATGTGCCATCGTGCAGAAGCAAGTGGAAGAGCAATGTAGCAAACATTTTTGCTTTAGCTTCTTCAACTCTTCCAGATCGAAGTTTGGCTCCCAGATTTTACCCCAATCGTGATCATAAGATATCATGTCAAAACAAGGCGAAAGCGTTCCGTCAGGCCTGATAAGAGCCCCATTTTGGCCAGCCCTGCAGTCCCAAGGCCACATGCGTCCCCGCATCCGATGTTTGAAGGCCTCAAGGTGCTCAATAGAATTGACCATAGGCCAGCCCTGGCGTTGCTTGTAAATTATCCAGTTCAAGAGGTCATCCACGTCATCAAATTCGTCCGGCGTGATATGCAGCCCGTCATCCTGATGTTTGTAATGCCCGATATCGACGAAGCTGTGGGGCGGTTCATTGAGATGATAATCAGTTCCAATATCGTTTTGGTGAGCGATTTCCGTCAGCATCCTCACATCCTTGATGTTGGTCTTGCAG
>JARRJQ010000425.1:0-3150 GCA_037388985.1 Desulfobacterales bacterium
CATAAATTTCGAAATTGGCGGGTCCTTCCTGTAGGCTTTCCAGCTGGTCTTCTTTGGCGGCCCGCTCATCACTTTCCTGCCATCGGATCCAGTCTTCAATTGTCTGCCAGGTTGAGACCACCGCGATGTTGCATGGATCATAGTGATTCACCAGGGTTTCACCGGCGATATAGCCCGGCTGCTTGAGCGCCTGGCTGCGGACGTCCATCAGCAATTTTGCGACTGCTTCGATTTTGTCTTTTTTGACATGCCGTTTGATGAAAACCTTAACTGCCATATCCCCCTCCACCTGAATAAAGCTTTAACGATTGATGCAGACTATCCGGAAAAGATTCTTATATTATTAAATTGATTAAATCAATTAGATCATATAACAAGATCTCCAGCGCAATCATATTATGCCGGCAGTGACTTTTGAACCGCAAGAGAGAGCGCATTCTCTGCAGCTTGCTGCGGAATAAATTTTAATTACTGCCTGGTCTTCCGGGGAAAGGAAAAAACGCATGGTACACAGCTTGCTCGATACCGATTTTTATAAATTGACCATGATGCAGGTGGTTCTTCACCATCATGCCAGTGCATGGGTGCGCTATGCGTTTAAATGGAGAAACTGGGATGAAATGCACTTAAAAATTTCATTGTCTGATTTCAAAAACAGAATCGATGACCGGATAGACCGGTTATGTGAACTCCGATTTAAAGAAGAAGAGCTGAATTATCTGGCCGCTTTTTATTTTTTTAAGCCGGATTTCATCGAGTATCTGAGGCTGTTTCAGCTGAATCGGGCCTATATCCGTACCGATGTCGCAGACGGCCAGCTGAAAGTTGATATTGAAGGGCCCTGGTTAAATACCATCTTATATGAAATACCGATGCTGGCGACCGTCAGCGAACTTTACTCCAGTTTGCACGGTGTCGATGACGGTACCTGGCTCAAGGAAGGCCGCAGGCGGCTGGTCGAAAAAGTCGATTTTCTGAATAAAGCCATTGTAGGAGGCCAGCCGTTCAAATTTGCGGAATTTGGAACCCGGCGGCGAGCAGCATCTGCCTGGCAGGAAGAGGTCCTCAAATATCTAAAGGACAATTGTGTCGGCAGCCTGGTGGGAACCAGCAATACTTACTTTGCCATGAAGCTTGGAATCCGGCCGATCGGGACCATGGCCCACGAGTTTTTTCAGGCCCATCAGCAACTGGGACCCCGGCTGGTCGACAGCCAGAAGGAAGCCCTGCAGTGCTGGGCAGATGAGTACCGGGGGGAGCTGGGAATAGCGCTTTCCGATACCATGGGGTTCGATAAATTTCTTAAGGATTTCGACCGGTTTTTCGCCCTGCTTTTTGACGGATGCCGCCAGGATTCAGGCGATCCCATCCAGTGGACCGAGAAGCTCATCGCGCACTACAAAAAAATGCGAATTGATCCCAGATCCAAATCAGCGATTTACAGTGACGGTCTGACACTTGAGTCGGCGGTGGATATTTTTCGGCGCTTCCATGATCAGATTCAGGTTTCCTTCGGTATCGGAACCAACCTGACCAATGACTGTGGATTTGTTGCCCCCCAGGTGGTGATCAAGATGGTGGAGTGCAACCACAGGCCGGTTGCCAAACTCAGTGACACCGAAGACAAGGGCATGTGTGAAGATTCGGAGTTTTTGGACTATTTAAATTATGTTATTCGAGAAGACATCAACTCCGCCAACTGATTTCAAAACCAATGTCCAACCTAAACCCATTTGGTCCTAAATACCTTCGCGCGTGATTACCTTTCCCTTTACCCCTTCAATTTCAAGACTGCCGCTTCCGGCTTGGCGGATAAACACATTTTGGGTTACCTGATAAATTTCAATGCTTCCTGAGTCGTCTGTTACGGTGACATTTCCATCGATGTCCTGAATCGTCATGCTTCCGGAGGCATCGGTGATACCTACATTGCCTTTAATCGGGCCGATTTTAATCTCACCTGAACCATCGTGCACCTCAACGTTGCCGCGCACATCCTGGATGTTAATGCCGCCGGAGCCGTCTTTAATCTTTATGTCGCCCTGCATGTTTATGATATCGATCTTTCCGGAGTCATCAGTTATTTGCAGGGCGCTGGAAAGGCTGGTGACGATGATGGGACCTGTACCGTCGTCAATTGTGACATTGAGCGCATGAGGCACTATCACCGTTAGATCAATTTTTGCTTCAATTGCCCGTTGAATTGAATTTTTAAAGTCAGCCCGTAAAACGGCATAATTTCCCATCTTTTTCAGCGATAGCTGCAGCTGATTTTGCAGGTAATTTTGAAACTCATTTTCCGCGATGTCTCTGACTTCGATGTGTCCGGTGGCGCTGATGCGGTCGATTCCGTGGGCTCCGATTACGGTTAGAAACCCGGATCCGCAATAAATCTTTAGAGTTTTAATGTCTTTGGCCGCTAATTCAAGATGGCGGGTTTCTTCAAAGGTTTCGGCAAACGCAACGGCCGGCAGTAAAATCATCAGCAATAATGCTGTGGTTCTCATTTAATTCTCCTCCCCTTGATCGACATCTAAAGATCGTAGAATTTTTACTTACATAAAACGGCCTGCAGAGTGCTTGATGCAAAAGTGCTTTTATATTCTCCCACCTGGTGACAAATAGCAATATATATTGTATGAAAGACGATCGTTTAAATAAAATATCACCTTTTGGGGAATAATGATGCCTGAATCAGGTTCCGCCGACGCACTTGACGTTAAAGCCGGCAGTGTGCTGACTGTCTTATGTTTGATCTGGGGTCTGAATGCCGTTGCGGTAAAAATCAGCAATGCTGGCATCGCCCCTATTTTCTGCGCCGGCCTTCGGTCGGTTATTGCCACCGTTTGCTTATTGATCTGGATGGGATTCAAAAGACTTGAACTGTTCCCGGCGCGGATCAAAGACGGCATGGTTGTTGGGCTGTTGTTCGGGATCGAATTCGGACTGTTGTATATGGCAATTTTATTCACAACCGTTTCTTCAGCCTATATTCTGCTTTACACATCACCGTTTTTCCATGCCCTGGGGGCTCATTTGTTTTTGCACGGTGATCGGTTGACCGCAAAAAAATGGATCGGATTGAGTCTGTCATTTAGCGGCGTTCTGATTTTGCTGTCGAAACACCTGGGGCTGTCATCCATCCACCAG
>JARRJQ010000425.1:3155-7963 GCA_037388985.1 Desulfobacterales bacterium
AGCGCAGCAGTAGCCTGGGCATCGACCACGGTTTATGTAAAGCGTCGGCTGGCAAAAGTGGTATTGCCCTATCACACCCTTTTTTACCAGACCCTGTTTTCTATCCCGATTTTGTTCCTGTTGAGCTTATGTTTTCAGGAAACACCGGTTCAGACCATAAACGGATTGATCCTGTCCGCAGTTGCTTTTCAGGGCATCCTGGTTGCAGGTATCAGCTACCTGGTGTGGTTTTTTCTCGTTCACCGGTATCCGATCAGCCGGCTTTCCGCTTTTACATTTCTGACGCCGGTTTTTGCCACCATTGCGGGCGTTTTGATCTTGAAAGAACCCTTGACGCTGCGTGTAATCCTGAGCTTGATATTTGTAAGCATTGGAATTTATATTGTGAATCGACAATAGTGGGGCAGGCTGGAGAGCAGGTGATTTTAAGCGCCGCCGGCGCCGCCGGTTAAAAAGACAGACGCCCGCTGAACCATTTTAACCGTATGAATTCGAGCGCAAAAAAACTGGGGCAGTCTCATAAAGACCACCCCAGGTTCCGAAGTTAATAAAAGAAGGTGACTTAGCGTGTCTCCCGAAACACGCTTGACACCCATATCGGTTCTTTTTTAAAAAACTTTAGCAAAATTATCCGGTATCATATACACGCCATGCTGATTTTTGATTTTGACGGTGTGCTGATCAATTCCCTGGCTGAAGTCACCATAACCGTTTATCATACGACCACCGGTAAGCGGGTCACTGCTCTTGCCGATTTGCCGCCCGCACTTGTCAAACTGTTTCAACGCAACCGATTCCACGTACAGTCCATCGGCGATGCGATTTTGCTGATGAAATGGTGTTTGATCCATTACCAAAACAGGCCTGAAACGATTTTGAACCCGCAGGAATATCAAGCCATTATTTCCGGAGCAGCGGACCCGGCAACTGTTCGAACACGTCGAATTTATGAAACGCGCATGAATTTCGCCGCCAGCGATCCTCACCAATGGCTGGCGCTTCATCAACCCTATCAGCCGCTTTGGGCTGAACTGCTGCAGCGCAAAAAATACGAATTTTTGATTCTGACCAATAAAAACCGTGAGGCAACCCTAAGACTTTGCCGGCATTTTGGCTTGAACATCGATGCCGGCAGCGTTTACAGCGGCGATCAGGGAGCCAGCAAAGTCGAAAACATGGGGCAGATTCAAAAACGCTTTGGCTGCCCATCGTTTGAATTTATCGATGATTCGATAAAAAACCTTGTAGAGTTAGACCGGTGTTTTAACAAAGATCATAAAATACTTGCCCTGCTGTTTGCATCCTGGGGTTACATCGGTCCACACGATGAAAAGCTGGCGCAGTCAAAGGGATACCCGGTTTTAAAGCAAGAAGATCTGATCGCACACCTGGACCGCAATCGGCTGCCGGCCGAGAATTTTTAAGCATACCCTAGATTCTCCTTTCAATATCCGCTTTTTAGGCTAGGAGATTTCTAGTAAAAACTAGTGTATTGTTTCAGCAATGGTTACAAAAGCCGATCTGGCTGCCGAGCAATTATCTGGCAGCATATTCAAAGAGCAATCTTTTTTTCTTAAATGGGCATTCAAATTCAAGCGCGGTAGCGACAAGCTGCAACCCTTCTCTATTTTTATTGCCTTTTCCATACCGGGGATCGCCGATTAGCGGGTGGCCAATCAGATCAAAATGCCTGCGAATCTGGTGCTTTCTTCCCGTGCGAATCACGATTTGAACCGTTGAGCTGTGGGTCACCGGATCAAAGCTGTCAGCCACGAATTCGGTTTCAGCAGCCTTGCCTTCCAGTGCCAGATCAACTTTGCCCTGGCGGCGTGTTTCAAATAATTTTCCCTGCACCCGTGCGCTATATTTCTTGATGACCTGTCGGGTTTGAAACAGCCGTGACAGCCTGCCGGCTGCCAACCGGTCATGGGCCAGCAACACCAGACCGGATGCTTCACGGTCCAGGCGCTGAATGAGGTATGCGTTTCTTTTCGATTTATAAAAAAGTTCGACCTGTCTTAAAAGCGAGCAATGGTCACCGTATTTCGTTCCTTGGGACATTAATCCGGCCGGTTTGAACCAGACGCTGTAACGCCTTTGATCGCTGAAAAGTTCTGCTCGAGGAGGGGCAATTGAAAGCAGGGCTTTGTTATAATAAATGGACAGGACGTCACCGGGCTTTAAGCCGGCAGTGGCGCGGCGCAGACGCTGCTGCTTGCTTTTTTGTCTTTTGAGCCAGACGGCGCCTTTGATCATGGCATCCTTGATCCGGCTTTTGGAAAGCGAAGTGCATGCAACCAAAAAATCACTGGCTTTCGGTGGGTCGTTAGGGCCGACGGTTTTGGTCAATGACAATTTTTGCATGATCGGGGTTTTATTGTATAAATTTATACAATATATCTACATTCGTTTAAATTTTTGCGATACTCGTTCGGGTGCGCGGGCTACTGCTTTCATCCAAATATTTGACTTCAAACTCAGGCGCTCTTTTTCCCTGTTTTTGTAGCCAAGGATCCTTTCCACGGAAAGGATGTTGTCAAGAGTTGGCGGCTTTAATCCGAAATCCGATTTGCGGTTGACGGATTCCATCGTGATCGCCAGGGCATAAATAACTATTTTTTCGGCCATTTCTTTTGGCGTCAAATCGAACTTATTACTGTGCTGATATCGCAATAATTCATATACGCTGGCAGCCAGAACCGGATCGCCGATTTCGCGTATATCCGCACACGCATACTGCGAAAAATTACTGTCCAAAAATTGATCGGCCATCTGCTGTAACCGCTGAATCCATTTGCTGTTCAGGTTCTGCGGAAGAACCGCCACCGGGCCAAATGCTAAAACCTCATTGTAGAATTCAGATAACATCGGATCGAACCTCTCATTTAATTAACGCTAGGCATTTTACGTCTCCTCAAAACTTCTATTTATGAATTAAGAATCATTATTTTTCAAGTCTCTTATTGACCACTTATCGCAGGCAAACCCTGGCGGGCCCTTTGACTTTATGTGAAGATGCCGCTGCTTGCCGCAAAATGGGTTTGAAGATTGCCCTGCAGCTAGCTGCGGGCAATCTTTCCCGTAAGGAATTTTAATCGATCGATCATTCGCTCGCTAACCCCGCAGTCCCGCCTCGGCGGGACGGGGATTGCACTCGCTATTGCGGGCCAAGAAAAAACTCCCCGACCTTTCAATTAGTTTCCATTTGGGTATAGTTGAAGTTATCAGACGGATGTTGACGCGGGGAATTGAAATGAAAGCCAAAAAACATATTATTACGATGCGGGTTGAAAATAAATCCGAGGTGACCGCACGGGTCTCAGGGCTTTTTGCCAGTCGCAGGTACAATTCATTTTATTATCGAAGCTACCGGCAGGCATGAGAAAATAAACGCACTGCTCCGCCTGCTGATAAAAATCAAATCGATATGCCTCGGGATTGGGGCGTTCATTTGGGGATCTGATACGTTCCGTCCAGGCGCTCGATCATCTCATCATAGCGGCGGTCAAGATCTGAGACGGCAGCCTCATACTGCGACTTACTCATTTCACCCGCTTTATATCGGGAATCGAGTATTCCGCGCTCATCTTCGTACCATTGATCCGGATCAAAATTATAAGTCATATTTTTCGGATAATGATGTTTAAAAGTGCATTTCTAATCTGAACCCTGTCCCTGCATTCGCCTGACTTCTGCATTATACTTTCTAACCTGTGAAGGTAGCGTAAAAAGATCGATAAGCCAGCCGATCACAAACAGACCGCCGGTAAATATATACAAAATGCCCATTCCCATTTTGTTCACGTAAAACTTATGTACCCCCACGAATCCGAGAAAAAACCACAAAATGTAAGCCACCCAGAGTTCTCTTTCCCTTATCATCAGCTCGCTCCTTATTGCCGGGATAAAAACTCAATCTTTTAATCCGGCTTTTGCGAAACCTGTATACTGGCGCTTTTTGCCAGCGCCAACCCGGATGCAATCTCGATAGCCTTGATGATACCCGAAGGCACCGGACATGAAGTGTGCTTGCAGTGTTTCGCGGCCATGCGCAACGTTCTGGGCCCTTTGCCTTTGAAAGTAATTTCTTCCATCGGATTTACCGCGTTTAATTCTTGCGCCAATTTTTGGATACCTTCACAGCGGGAGTTAATATCCAAACGCACCTTGTCCGGCTTCTCACCCGACGATGCTCTGATCTCGGTGATCATGCCGCAAATTCCAGACATGACATTTACAATGCCCACCATAGTGGCAAACCCCTCCTTAGCTGGCTAACCCTGCAAAGCAGAATAGGTCGAATCAAAAGGACCTGTCAATGCAAAAAAGTAAACGGGCTTAGCATGATGACATGTTTCATTTTTGTTGATTCGCTGCATAATTCATTCAGCAATTTCGATGTCTTCAATATCAGACAATTCCATTTCTCTGGACGCAGCTATCAAACAGGCGATGGCACCCAATAGGCAAAATATAACGGCAATCGCCGCGACGATGAGAAGTATTTTGATAATTAAAATGGTTCATCCCTCCCTCAGCTAGGCTAAATTTGCAAAATCCATGCAAAAATCGGGTTTTAATAGGGAATTTAAAAAATTCCATAATTACAGATTCTTATTCTATTTTTTGGACTAAAGGGTGCTAGAATTATAATGAAAAAATCACATTCAATTAGGTAATGGTTTGCCCAACTCGAGGCTCTGAAAATTGAAGGGTAGTATTTCATTGGGGTGTGCTCGTGGCTGAAAAACAAAATTCCAGCGTAAAAGCTTTCAGCTAAATAAATTGCTTGATTTTGTCTATCAAAA
>JARRJQ010000426.1:0-7005 GCA_037388985.1 Desulfobacterales bacterium
GGGCTTTACCTTCTGGGATTTTTACACCAACAACCCCGGTTCGGCCTATGGGATCTGGATCTTCATTGCCGAAATTGGCATCTGTGGTGTGATACCGGCCCTGATTCTGATCACCGAAAAGGGCCGTAAAAGCCAGGCGGCTCTATGGTTGGCCGTCTTCTTGGCGGTGATCGGTGTGTGTTTGAATCGCTGGGTGATGGTGCTTCAGGTGCTGGCCACTCCGGTGCTCACGTTTGAAAACTGGTTTACCTATTTTCCAAGCTGGCAGGAAATCGCTACGACTCTGATGCCGGTGTCCTATGGTGTTATTCTGATTTCAGCATCCTATCGGTATCTGCCGGTTTTTCCCCAGGAACCGGAGTTAAATCCCATTGAAGGATCAGCTGCTCGGGCCGAAGTCGCCGCAAGCGAGCCGGCTCCTACTGACAAGGGATCGGAGCCGGAATTGAGCCCGGCGAAATCCTAATAAGGGTCAGCATCAAAAAGGTCAACCGACCCGTTGGATTTGAGGCGCAAGTTTTTAAAAAAATATTATGGAGTAATTGCATGTTACCGTTTAGTTTTGAATGGATTTGGGATGCGGGGCATATGGTATTTCATGGGGGACTCTGGTATGCCCTGAGCGTGCTGGGCCTCGGGTTAACTTACTGTATCGTCAAAGCAGTTGTTGATACCAGCAAAGGAAAAGGCAGTCAGCACCACTGATGACCGACCCGATGAATCTCAAAAAGCGCTTGCCCTGCCACGTCCGGGAGAGCGCTTTTTTTGTGTGATTAGGAGTCCTGATGGATAAAATCATCGTTGAAGGTGGACGTTCTTTGAAAGGGCAGGTGCGGATCAGCGGTTCAAAAAATGCGGCCTTGCCCATTTTGGTTTCTTCTCTGCTGGCCGAGGGGATCAATACCTATTCAAACGTTCCCGATTTAAAAGACATCGAAAGCATTAAGCTGCTGCTTTCCAATCTCGGCGCCCGGGCCGAACCTCATGGTGATTCGGTTTACATCGATACAGGGCGTATCCTCGGCTATGAGGCGCCCTACGATCTGGTGCGGAAAATGCGGGCTTCCATACTGGTTCTCGGTCCCATGGTTGCGCGCCTGCAAAAAGCCAGAGTATCCTTGCCGGGGGGCTGTGCAATTGGCGCCCGCCCGATCAACCTCCATCTGAAAGGCCTGGCTCAACTGGGCGCCAGAATCAGGTTGGAACACGGTTATGTCGAAGTGCAAGCCAAAAAACTTAAAGGCGCCGAGATTTACTTTGATACCGTTACAGTGACGGGTACCGAAAACCTGATGATGGCGGCCGTTTTGGCCGAAGGCACCACCATTTTGCGCAATGCGGCCAGGGAGCCTGAAATCGTTGCATTGGCAGATGTGCTTAATAAAATGGGGGCCAATGTTCAGGGAGCCGGCACTTCGGTTATTCAGATAAAAGGGGTGACCTCTCTGAAACCGGTATCGGTGTCTATTATTCCGGATCGAATTGAAACGGGCACCTTCATGGTTGCGGCTGCCCTGACCCGCGGAGATGTCACACTGATAGGCTGTGAGCCGGAGCATGCAGAGGCCTGCATCCACAAATTGCAGCGTGCTGGCGCTGAGGTGATTACCGGCGAAAAGACCATCCGGGTTAAAGGAAATGACCCAATCATTAGCGTAGATGTTGAAACCCGGCCATACCCGGGTTTTCCGACGGACATGCAGGCACAATTCATGGTATTGATGAGTATTGCCAACGGTACCAGCATGATTATCGAAACGATTTTTGAAAACCGTTTTATTCATGTCAGCGAGTTAAAACGCATGGGAGCTGATATCCGGATTTCAGGTAACACGGCGATGGTTAAAGGCGTATCGGGTTTATCCGCCGCCCCGGTGATGGCCACCGATCTAAGGGCCAGCGCCTCATTGCTTCTGGCGGGTCTGGTGGCTGAAGGTAGAACTGAAATTAACCGCGTCTATCATCTGGACCGTGGCTATGAAGCCATCGAAAAAAAGTTCTCCTCACTGGGAGCGGCTGTAAAACGGGTAAGCTAGGGCCGTTTTTGACATCCAAAAAGGGCAACTGGGAGTGACGGATAACGGAAAAAACCATGGAGAGGCAGATCTATTCACGCCCCATTGTAGCCCTTCTGATAGCGTTGATCTGCGGCATAGTTCTGGGCAGTCGCTTTTCCGGTCACACAGCCAGTTTGTTGATCATCGGCTTTGTCAGCGCCGGCTATATCGGAATCAAAATCATTTACAAAAAGAGATCCGCTTTAGCCCCGCTTATTTTTTTCATTGCGCTTGGCTATATCTCTATTCAGCTCTGGGTCTCACCGAATTTTTCCAGCAATCACGTTTATTTTTGTAAAATTCGCAACTTCAACAATCCGGGAGGATTTGACTACCAACGCTTCATGGCGTTTCAAAACGTTTGGCGCAGCGCCTATACACAAGGCAGCCGGCTAAAGGTTGTGCGCAAAAATTCTGCTAAGGGCCTGGTGCAAATGGCGCTCGATGCTCGACTTGCTGTGGCGGAGCTAATTGATCGCGCAGACAAGCAACAGCCGGGCGCGGTGCTTAAAGCGCTGGTTATCGGCGACCGTTCGGCAATATCGACAGAAGTGCGTGAAGCCTTTAATCGCGCCGGCGTCGGCCATATCCTGGCGATTTCGGGGTTGCATATCGGTATCGTGGCCACCGTTGCATTTTTCTTTTTTCAAAAACTGCTGGGCTTTATTAAGCCATTGCTCTGGCGTGGCTGGACGCGAAGGGGAGCTGCAATTTTCTCCATTTTTCCGGTTTGCGTCTACGCCCTCATTTCGGGGATGTCGCCTTCCACCCAGCGGGCGGTTATTATGGTCATCGCCTTTTTAATGACCTTTCTGGTAGAACGCGAGACCGATGCGATGAACATATTGTCACTGGCTGCGTTTATTATCCTCATCATCTATCCGCCTTCGCTTTTTTCCATCTCATTTCAGCTTTCGTTTCTGGCGGTACTGTCAATTGTCTACGGATTGTCTCACGTCCGGCCGCCAAAGCCCAAAGCCGGGGTAAAAATTAAAACCGGTGTTAGCTGGCAGTTAAGGCGAAAATTGATGGCTTTTTTTCTGGTATCCTTTTTGGCCATTTGCGGCACCCTGCCGGTGGTGATGTTTTATTTTAATCAGATATCGCTCATCGGACTCTTTGCCAATTGTATAGTGGTACCGCTGGTGGGCTTTGGGGTCATCCCCTTTGGACTTTTGGCCGTGTTTATCTATCCCTTCAGCATCCCGATTGCATCGGGCTGTATTCAGATTTGTATCTTTGTGCTCGATTACGTTATGATTCTGATAAATTACCTGGCAAACCTGCAATTTGCGGCCATCAAAACCTTCACGCCGAGTATTTTGGAAATTGTTTGTTATTATGTTCTGGGCTGGGTGGTGCTCGACAAATTAACCGCCAGATCCATTCAAACAGCTTCTGATGGAAACGTCAGCCCGGGATCACATCCGGATTCCGATTATTTTTTCTTCGGCAAATCCGGCCTCAATTACCTTTTTGCATCGATGATTGCTATACGGAGATGGTTGGCGGAGGTGCTTTCAATAAAAGGGCGCGCAATTGCTGGCCTGGTGGTCATTTTGGTGTTATCCGCAGATGCGGGTTATTGGCTGTTTCAGCGATATTGGAATGCCGAGCTCCGGGTGACCTATATCGACGTGGGGCAGGGCAGCGCGACTCTTTTGGAACTGCCGGCCGGTTATGCGGTATTAATTGATGGCGGCGGTTTTTCGGACAATAATGCCTTTGACATGGGTGCCAGGGTGGTTGCGCCATTGTTGAGGCGTAAAAAGATTCGAACCATTGATACATTGGTGCTCTCACATCCGAACAGTGATCATCTTAACGGTCTTATTTATGTGGCCCGATATTTCAAGGTGAAAACGGTCTGGACCAACGGTGAGGCCAGAGATACATTGGGTTATAACGAATTCAAAGAAATTATTGACCGCAAGCATTTGGATTTTCCCGATTTCAAGTATATGCCCCGCAAGCAGCTGATCAACGGAGTAGAATTTTCTATCCTGTATCCACCTTCTGATTTCCTGGCCAGAAGAGTCGCTGAAAAATGGCGTACGACCAATATCAACTCATTGGTTTTAAAGGTGTCCTTTGGCGATGTTGCTTTTCTTTTTCCGGGCGACATTGAGGCCAAGGCTGAAAAGGAACTGGTGGATCTTGCAGGTGCAGATCTGGCTTGCGATGTTTTGCTGGTTCCGCATCACGGCAGTCGCTCTTCAAGCAGTCGAGCGTTTTTAGCAAAGGCTCGACCGGATGTAGCGGTGATCTCTGCGGGCTGGAAAAACAGATTTCATTTTCCGCACGCAACGGTCCTGCGAGCTTACCAAAAGAGCGGTTGCCGGATATTTCGCACCGATCAAAATGGGGCCGTTATCTTCACAACCGATGGAGATCACCTAAGCGCAAAATCTTTTATCGCCGCAACAGATAACCAGCAGCCATTTAAAGCGGATTGAACGGTTTTTGCATAATCTGTTTGCATTACTCTAAGTATTTGTAATATAATAAAAAATATTAAGTTTTTCCCTGAAAGTGCCGATAATAAGTTCAGCCGAAGGTATGGACAGGCGAGAACGGTCCCAAAATCCTTTTAAGGCTGGAACCCAATTGGAGGAATTTTCGCAATGAGTACGAAAGCGGTTGAAATCCTTAGCGATGCTATCAAAGAATACTACGGCAATTATGAGCTCGAGGAGCTTTGCAATGCGTATAATGTTGAGGTGGAGTATTTAGGTGTCAATCTCGATCATCTAAAACTCGCCAACAAACTCGTCGAAAAAAACGATTATAACCATGGAAAATTGTTGAACAAATTGCTTCAGGACCTTGTGCAACGTTGCAATCAGCGCATTTTAAACACCACCTGGGAAAGCAATGTCTTTGATGAGCAGATGGAACCCCAGCTTAAAAAGCTTCAATTCCTTTTATCCAAGGAGCAAAAACCGGTTCACGTAGCCGAACCCAAAAATTTTCAATTTAAAAACAAATCAGAACCCATAAAATTTCTGAGCAAAGCCAAAACTGCGCTTACGCTGGTGGATACGCGGCTCGGAAGCAATACCTTCGAATGTTTAAAAAACGTTGAGCATCCGATTCGGTTGCTGACCAGCCGTGAACAGCAGGCACTGGCAGATGGGTTCGACGATATATTAAGGAACTATTGTTCCACTCATCCGGACGTTGAAGTCCGGCGCCATTGCCAGGACGATCGAGCGAAAATGGCGGGAGGCACAGAAGCATCTAATTTAACAGAAGAGTCAATCCATTGCCGCTAATACTTCCAGGTCAGCGTTTTCCAAAGCTGTTTTAATCTCATGGGTTTTGCATGCCGACAGCCGAAAATAATAAATGCGCTCTCCCCCGTGTTGAGGTGTCATGCTGACATTAATAATATCTCCGCCATTGTCGTGAATAATTTGCATCGCTTTCTTAAATGCTCCGGCCTGATCCGGCAAGATGACATCAATGCGCGATGTTGCCGCTAAAATTCCCATCATGTCAATAAAGGTGCGTAAAATATCAGAAGCAGTAATGATGCCTACCAGTCTGTCACCTTTCACCACTGGCATTCCGCCGATTTTATGCTTATAAATTAATTGCGCCGCAAATTCGATATCGTCGTCGGGGCTTACCATGATAGGTGCTTTGATGATTAAATCATCAAGTGAGATATCGCTGACCATGGACGGAATCAATCCCTGCTTCAGATCTGCGAGCGTTAAGAACCCGTAAAGCTTTTTGCCTTTTGTAACCACGGGGAGATGCCGGATCGAGTTAGCCTTCATTAATTCAATGGCTTCACCGACAGTCGCATTGGGTTCGATGGTGATCGGGTTTTCAATCATCTGCTCTTGGATTTTCATATGACCTCTCTATTGGCTTTTTTAGAAGTGGCTTCAAAACTCCATCTCTCCGCTCAACAAAGCGGGATTTCGCATCTAATTTGAAAGATTACTTAAGGGGCTCAAAATGCTCCGATAGCTTTGTTACGCGCCTCTTTAAAATTTGCTCATCCTGGCGGGCGGGGTTCTCAAACATGATCTGAGATTTTGCAACCACTTCTATTGAGAATAGGCGGCTATTTTTTGCCGGGTTGATAGCTGCAAAGCGGCTCTTCGTTCATAAAATCCCCTGTGGCCTCATAAGCGCGCGCTCGACACCCTCCGCAGACCCGCTTATATTCGCAAAGTCCACACTTGCCTTTTAGTTTATCATAATTGCGCAGTTGTTCAAAGATATCTGAATGCTGCCATATTTCAGCAAATGAAGTTTGCCGGAGATCACCACAGTTTAAATCCAGATAACCGCACGGCTGAACAATGCCGTGATGGGATATAAAACAAAAACCGATACCGCCTAAACAGCCGCGGGTAACGGCGTCGAGTCCGTGGGTTTGAAAGCTAACGCTGAGGCCGTCTTTTTTTGCACGCTGTCTGAGGATGCGGTAGTAGTGAGGTGCGCAGGTTGCTTTCAGCTGAAGCGGAGTATTTTCTCGCTGGTCATAAAACCAGTTGAGGGTTCTTTCATATTCGGCGGCATCAATTTCCTGATCGACAATATATTTGCCGCGTCCGGTGGGAACCAGCAGAAAGATATGATGGGCCACTGCGCCTAAGTCAACGGCCAGGCGCTGGATTTTGGGAATCTGATCCAGGTTGGTTTTGGTTATGGTTGTGTTGATCTGAAAATCCAGGCCGGCCTTTTTCAGAAAATCAATGCCCTTGAGCGAGCCTTGGAAAGCGCCTTTGACCTGTCGAAAGTGGTCGTGTGTTTCAGGGCTGGAACCATCCAAACTGACGCTGATGCGTTGGATACCGGCATCCACCAGCTGCCGGGCCACCTTCGCGGTAATCAGGGTGCCATTGAGAGCCATGACCATACGCATGCCGATATCGGTGCCATAGCGGGCAATTTTAAAGATGTCTGAGCGCAGCAAGGGTTCACCGCC
>JARRJQ010000427.1:0-4233 GCA_037388985.1 Desulfobacterales bacterium
ATGGGCGGTCTTGCCTTGGGCAGTTTCTTGATCGGCAAACGGGTGGATTCGATTAAAAACCCCTTGAGATTTTACGGGTTGCTTGAAATTGCTATTGCTCTTTTTGCAATCCTATTCATTTTTTTAATGAAAATCTACCCGGCGGTCTACATATTTTTCGTCCAGGGTAAGGAAAGTTCGAATCTTTATCTGTCCCTCATTCGCGTTTTATTTGCCTTTATTTCACTTATTGCACCCACCACTCTAATGGGGGGGACGCTTCCCGTGCTGACCCGGTTTGTTTCAAGACACCCTGAAAAACTGGCGACCCACCTGGCTTTCCTTTACGGCTTCAATACCCTCGGGGCAGTTGCCGGAACCACCTCAGCCGGATTTATATTTCTGCGGTTTTACTCGGTCAGCACCACACTTACCATCGCAATTCTGATAAACAGCCTTGCGGGCCTGGCGAGCCTCCTGCTTTCGGCCAGGACTGCCACAGTGCTTGACCATCCAAAAGCCGGCAACCAATATGCTGCCGCAAGCCCGGCTGGAAAATCGCTAAGCCAGCGGTCTGAATCCGGTGAGGGTCAGGACGGCTATGCGTTTCGACTGGTTCTTCTGGGGATCGGAATCAGCGGGTTCTGCGCTCTGGG
Organism: Desulfobacterales bacterium; assembly: GCA_037388985.1. GTDB lineage: Bacteria > Desulfobacterota > Desulfobacteria > Desulfobacterales > JAHEIW01 > JAHEIW01. The sequence continues at coordinate 636 of JARRJQ010000427.1, forward strand.
CTATGAAGTTCTCTGGACGCGGATTCTGACCCTGACGATCGGGACAAGCGTTTACGGGTTCACCATTATGCTGGCGACTTTTTTGACGGGCATTGCGCTGGGCAGTGAAACTTACGGACTTTTGCTCAGACTTTTCCCGTCGGCAAATACGGATGTCCGGCAACAGGTGCTTGCTTTCGGCATCGCGCAATTTGTCATCGGCACCAGCGCACTGGCCGTCACATATTATATCCGGGATCTTCCCGTCCACTCGATTGCCCTGCATGAATTTTTTCTAAACCGGGGTCTGGGTGTATTTAACGCGCGACAGTGGGCGAATCTGAGCCTTGCCTTTTTTTATATGATTGTACCGGCTTTTTTCATGGGGTTGGCATTTCCGATCGCCGGCAAAGTAAATGCAGTGTACCGCAAGCAGGTCGGTTTTGCGGTGGGAAATGTGCTGGCATTTAACACGGTCGGTGCCATCCTGGGCTCGGCTGTCAGCGGCTATTTCATGATTTATGTTTTCGGTATCGAAAGGTCTTTGCTGCTCTTAACCGTGGTCAATATCGGGTTGGGCGTGCAGGTGATCTTCAGCATTAAGCGGATCAAATTGCTCCGCTGGGGGATCGGCAGTCTGACGGCAGCCGCTCTGTTGGTTTTGATACTCAACCCCGATGCGGTCAGGATGTGGGATCGGAAGTATTTTGCGATTTTCCGGAACAACCAGCCTGAAGCTTACAATACCCCGGAACGGAAAAAAGACGCGCTGGAGAACACCGAGGTCCTTTTTTACCATGAGGGCGTTGATTCGACCATCAGTTCGATCAAAATCATCGGCGGCATTCAAGCGGTGCTGGTCAACGGAAAAGTCGTTGCCTCTTCGGCCTTAGGAGACCGGCAATGCCAGCTAACACTCGGTCATCTGCCCATGCTGCTGCACAGAAATCCGCGTAAGGTGCTGGTGGTCGGTCTGGGAACCGGCATGACTCTGGGGGCAGCTTCGGTGCACCCCGGTGTCGAGGAATTGACCCTGGTGGAAATCGAGCCGAATGTTATCGGAGCCGCCCGGACGTTTGCCGCTTACAATAACCATGTGCTGGACAACCCAAAACTTAAAATTGTTTTCAACGACGGCCGCAATTTTCTGATGACCACACCGCACCGTTATGATGTCATCACTGCGGACCCCATCCATCCCTGGACCCAGGGCTCCGGATATCTATATACCACCGAATATTTTAAAATTGCATCCGCACATCTTTTGCCCGGCGGCATCATGTGCCAGTGGCTGCCGATCTATGAGCTGAGTGTGGATAATCTTAAGTCGGTTGTCAAAACCTTTTCCGAGAGTTTCGCATATACCATGGCCTGGCTGACCGAGTCCGATGCCGAGCTGATCGGCAGCAATGCGCCGATTATCATCGATGAAGCCCAATTGGACCGGCGCCTTGCAAATCCTGCGATTTTAAGAGATTTGAAACCGGTGATGATGAAAACCGCAACTGACTTTCTCAGTTATTTTATCATGGGCAACCCAGGATTGACGGCTTTCAGCCATGATGGAATCGTCAATACCGATGATAATTTATACCTCGAATTTTCCACACCGGTTTCGGTCGGTAAAGATGTGATGCAGACCAATGTCAATGCCCTGGCACAGCACCGCGAAAGCCTCCTGCCCTACCTCCTTTTGGCCAAAGACAGTGACGCCCGCAATCAGCAAAGGGCCAGGTGGACCCTCAACCGGGAAGCAGCCGGGATCACTGATCGGGCCCATGCGCTGTTTCTAGGTGGGGATTATGATAGTCCGGAATTCCGGAATCTGCTGGCCGAATTGACAGATAAATATGAATGGTTTGCCCCCGGCAGGTTTTTAAAGCAGGAGTATATGGAGGAAGTTTCAAAGATACCGAAGCTCATCCAACAGGTAGCGTTGGTTCTTCTAAATGCCAAGGGGGAAATTACCCGGCTGGAAATTTCGGCCGTGATGGCACGTGTTAGCCGGGAGAGGGCGGCCGCCATTTTTGTTAACAACGCGGCCAGGACGATCTATGGACAGCGCTATTTTTCCGGAATCAACGTGGATCAGGCCATCGCTGGATTCATATCCGAGGTGATGAGTGCCGTTCGGGCTGCCTATCGCCGGGAAACGGAAATGGCTTTGCGGCGCGGAATAAAATTTCCGGCTGCGGATCCGACCATCCAAAAAATCAGGAAAATCATCACCGAAAAAATTCAGGAGACCGGACCCTCCTGATCCGTTTATCCGATGGACATCGCTGAGCATGTATTGACTTATTTATGCTCAAAATGATATTTTATAAAAAGCATAAAAAGCCATGACCTTCATTTCAGGTAGAAAATGTCACCGGAAATAACCGTAAAAAAAGATTATGTTTTAATCGAACCTAAAGCGGCTGCTGATTTCTGGGAGATCCAACGAGGCATTGCCAGATTATTTTATGTGCCTGAAATCCCGAATAAAAATCGCATTTGGTTGTTTCGCAAAAACCCGCGATCTGTATAAAATCAGAGACCTTCTTAAAGAAAACTACCCCGAAGATTCTTCGATAAACAAAACGGCAATTGTTGTTGAAGACGGGCTGCAGTCAAACATGGCCAAAGCCTTTGTCCGGATTGCCAAAGACATGCCGCATGAGTTCCGGGTTTTCTCCTCTCTCGCAGAAGCTGAAAGCTGGGTCAAAAAATAGCCAGTAAATGATGCGCTTTTGGAAAAAAATCAGGTTCAGCATAATTCTGTGTTTCTGCCTGGTTTGGGTGGAAATGCTGCCGGGCGGTGTTGCGCCGGCAGACGAGGTGGCAGTCATCAAGGTTCAATATCGCCGGGCGGCAGAGCTGGTTCCAATTGTTCAAAGCATGCTTTCCGCAAAGGGAAGCGTTACGGTTAGCCAGCGAACCAATTCACTGGTTATTGTTGACACGCCGGAGGCGATTGGGCGGGTGAATGCCTATCTGGATCAATTTGATCGGCCGGTTGAGCAGGTGCGCATCTATGTCCGCTTCCACACGCAGGGAGCCGAGCAGGAAAGGGCGATTGAAGCCCGTGGCAGGGTTTCAAACGACGACCTGAGCGTTGCAACCGGCGGCAAACAAAAAGATGGCCTTGACCTTTCTGTTGGAGATCGCCGGTACCGGCAGACCGGTAGTTCCGAAGCATTTGTGGTCGCCATGTCCGGCAGTCCGGCTTTTATTCGCTCGGGTCAGCAAATTCCCTACCGTCGAAGTTCGGCATTTTTCAGACGCCATGCACCGCGTGACCGAACGATCGCCTGGCAAAATGCGGAAAGCGGATTTGAGGTCACCCCAACTGTTGTCGGCGACAATGTCCATTTGAGGATCGTACCGCGCGTCGTCTATGACGACCGCCAGGATGAGGCTATCCGGTTTTTCGGAGCCCAAACTGAACTGACGGTGCCCATCGGCCAGTGGGTGGAGATCGGCGGCGCCGCAGCTCAGGAAAACGAAGTAATCAAAGAGATCCTCTCCCGCAGCCAGGGAGGGGAAAATTCCGCCACTTCCATGTCGCTGATGGTGGAAAGACGCTGAAAATCAGAAACCGCACACAACAACCGGCCCAAAGGAAATAATTGGATAA
>JARRJQ010000428.1:0-6472 GCA_037388985.1 Desulfobacterales bacterium
TTGCCGCGAATGACCCGCGATCCCTTTTGATCCCAGAGAGACAACTGTTCGGATATCAGCGTATTCTGGTCGATCATGGCTTCAATTTGAATGGGACCGAATATCAGCCGCTTTTTGGGGAGTTGATAAACGATCAGGTGTCCGTACTGGGGAAAATCACACTTAGCCGCCATCCAGGCGATCATATTGTCCCGATTCTGGGGAGTAAACGGCGTCATGAGAAGATACTGGAGCGCTTGCGTATCGGGCAAACGCATCAGAATGTAATAAGGTTCAAGTGGAATTGCGCTACCCGCATATTTTTCCTGCGGAAAATCCCAGAGATCTTCCTGGTTGTAAAATACCTGAGGCGAGGTCATGTGATAGGTTCTGTAAACATCGGCTTGAATGGCAAACAGATCCTCAGGGTAGCGCAAATGTTTTTTTAAATCCTGGGGCATATCCGCCAGGTCTTTGAAAGCATCCGGCATGGCCCGCCGGTAGAGAGCCAGGACCGGGTCCTGGGGATCCATCACATAAAGCTGCACCGAGCCGTTATAGACGTCCACGATGGCTTTCACCGAGTTTCGGATGTAATTTAGTTTTTTAAAAGCCTTTCCATACGGTGCCGAATAAGGAAAGCGGTCGGATACGGTGTAGGCATCCTGGATCCAGTATAGTTTTCCTTCACTGAGCACGAGATAAGGATCATGATCAAGTTCTAAAAACGGGGCGATTCTGGCGACACGCTCGCGAACGTCTCTCCAGATCTGGATGCGACTTTGAGGTCCAAGGTATGAGGTGAGCAAAATATTAATGTCGGACTGGGTCCAGGCAAACAAAACCCTTTTCCAGAAGCTGTCAAGGGGGATACCCCCTTTTCCGGCTCATCTACAGTCATACCCAATGGGGACTCAGGAGGAATATTGTCGATAATGTAGTCGGGAAGCCCTTCGGAAGCCTTTTTGGAGACAAAGGTCATGACCGGGCCATAACCGTGAGTGAACTGGAGGTGTTCATTGACCCATGTTCGGGCCTTGGGAGGCAACTGGGCCGCCAGTTCACGGGCGGAGAGCATCACCTGGTGATATCCGTCCTTCAGGTGGTAGCGATCCACATCCACCTGGTAGAATTCATAATACAGCCGAATTTCCTGGGTTTGACGATAGGTTTGAAGAATGGGCCGCCAGTCCCAGATACGGATATTGTCAATTGTTTCTTGATTCTTGGAGATATCGTCTGGGGTCAGGTTTCCCATGGCAGGATAGGTCTTTTCATCAATTTGATCGAGCTGAAAAGCCTTTCGCGTGAATTCGATATTATGCCTGAGATACGGTGTTTCCAGCTCAAGTTCGCTGGGTTGCACTTTAAATTTTTGAACCAGGCCGGGCAAAAGGATAATAATGGCAAAATAAAGCACAAAATAGCCGACCGCGCTGAGCAGAAGCATCTTAAATCGTCGGGTAAAGAAGCTGGCCGCAATCATGATCGCCAGCAAAATGGATGCAAACAACATGATCCAGAGCATGATTCGGCTGACGTTATAGGCGGTATAGCCCACACCGTAAACCACTCCGGTCGTTGAATAGAGAAGCTCGAAACGATCCAAATAATATCCCCATCCCCACACAGCGATCAAAAAAATGAAAAGAAGCGACAGGTGACCGATCACTTTCCAGCTGCGTTGCATAATCTGGCCCCAACCGAAACGAAAGGCCCCGAAGTAACTGTAAGCAACCAGCACGATGAGCAAGGTCATGAAAGTCAGGCTCATCAAGCTGTTTTGGATTAGCTCGTAAAACGGAAGCTGAACGAGATAAAAACCGACATCTTTGCCGAAGATCGGATCCGCCTGGCCGACGGCCCCTCCCCAGTGAAAGCGAAGAAAGGTGTCCCACTCGGGATAAAAGACGACGGCGAATATCAGGGCAATGAGAATCGAGATGATGATCGCGGCAGCTTTTAAAGGTCGGGGGGAAATTCCTTCACCCGTTTTCACGAAAATCTGCATAACAACACCATCGGTGGCTTTCAAAGAAGCAGCCATGTTTTTTGCCGCAAACCGGAAATTAATCCAGGTATAAAAAAAGACAGCCAGGAAGGCCAGGCCCCAAAGAGACCATCTGATGGTCAGCAACCTCCAGAAAATATCCAGGTACCCCACCTGACGCATCCAGAGCCATTGCTGAATCAGGCCGGAAGTCATGGATAAAAAAATAAGCAAAACGATCGCCACGCCGATCAAAGTCAATAAAAGCACTCCAGCTTTCCTATGCATGGTAATCCTCCTCTCAAAATTAGGCTTTGCCGATGATCAGGTCAGTTTTGTTTATTATACGCGCGGGCCAAGTATTGCAACAATTTCGTTTTCTTCCATTTTTTCTTTTTCGAGCAATACCCGCGCCATTTTTTCGAGTTTGTCGCGTTTGTCCGTGAGTATTTTTTTGGCATCGGCGTAACAGGTCTGAATGATTTTCTGCGTTTCGTCGTCGATCATCTGTTCAAGTTTTTCAGAGTGCTGCATAATACCGGGTCCTTGACCCAAAAAAAGTTCCTGCTGATGATCGACCAGCGATATATTCGGCGCCTGTTTGCTCATACCGTAAACCGTTATCATATTGCGGGCTATTTTGGCAATTTTTTCCAGGTCATTCGATGCGCCGGTGGAAACCTCGCCAAAGATGATTTCTTCGGCCGCCCGGCCGCCCAGCAACCCTTTGATTTTACCCATCAGCTCGGATCGCGACATCAGAAAGCGGTCCTCCAGCGGGGTTTGCAATGTGTAACCCAAAGCGCCGATGCCCCGTGGAACAATGGAAACTTTTTGAACAGGGTCCGCTCCGACGGTAAAATGGCTTACGATGGCATGCCCGGATTCATGGTAGGCGACCACCTCCCGCTCGTGGGGATTGATCAGTTTGTTCTTTTTCTCCAGTCCCGCAATCACCCGCTCGATCGCATCCTGGAAATGTTGCTGCGATATTTGGTCCTCATCTTTACGGGAGGCCAATAAAGCCGCTTCATTGCATACATTGGCAATTTCGGCACCTCCGAATCCGGGTGTTTCGGCAGCCAGTTTGTGCAGGTCGACGTCGTCTTTTAAAATCAAATTTCGGGTATGCACTTCAAAAGTCCGAACACGCCCGATAAGATCCGGCCGATCCACGAGAATCTGGCGATCAAACCGCCCCGGGCGCAGCAACGCCGGATCCAGAACCTCGGGACGGTTGGTCGCTCCCATGATGATGATTCCGATCTGGGGATCGAAACCGTCCATTTCGCTGAGCAACTGGTTGAGCGTGTTTTCCCTTTCATCATTTCTACCCATATAAGGGCCTCCAGATCTGCTTTTGCCGACAGCATCCAATTCGTCTATAAAAATAATGCATGGAGCCTTGGCCTTGGCTTCTTTGAAGAGATCGCGCACTCGTGCCGCCCCAACCCCTACAAACATTTCAACAAAATCCGAGCCGCTCAAGTTGAAAAACGGCACGTTGGCCTCGCCGGCAACGGCGCGTGCCAGCAATGTTTTGCCCGTTCCCGGCGGGCCTACCAGCATGATGCCTTTGGGCAGTTTGGCGCCCAGACGCGTAAACTTTCCCGGTTCTTTTAAAAAGGCGACGACTTCCTTGACTTCTTCGACTGCCTCGTCAACCCCGGCGACATCTTCAAAGGTGACTTTGAGCGATGGGTCGACTTCATAAATTTTGGCCTTGTTTTTACCCACGTTTAAAAAGCCGGGTCCGCCGCCTTTTCCCATTTTGCGCATGATCCAGGCCCAGACGAGGAAAAGAATGCCGAAGGGAAGAATCCAGTTGGAAATCAATGCCTGGTAAGTGACGCCATGCTGCTGCAGATCCTTCAGCAGGGTCGGATCGGTGAGGGGAATTACCGTGAATTGGCGTTTGCTTTCCTGGCGACGGGTATCTTCCGATTTTGTCAGATTTTTTTCAAAGCTAAGATACCAAGGAGTCTTTTTTTGCTGGGGCGTGAAGCCCGGTTTAGAAGATGAGGGGCTTTTCTCCGCATCGTCTTTTTTTGTTGGGGGTTGGGTCTGGGTTGCTGTTTTTGGGGGAGTCTGTTCAGATTTCTGTATGCCATAGATTCTGTCATGCTCTATAATTACACTTTTGACCTTATTCTCCTTAATCAGATCACGAAATTTACTGTATGGAAGTTCTTTAACTGCGGGCCCGGAAAAAAACAAATTTTCCAGAAGCAGGATCAATAAGAACATGATCAGGTAATAGCCGATTGAAAATCTGGAACGATTAACCATTATCGCCTCCTGGGATCGGTTGCCTTCAAGTTAGCCGATTTACCCAGTAACACTAGCAATTGTATTGTTTTTAAATTGGATAAAAAATAAATCCTGAGATGCAGTTTGGGTATCGGTGTAAGTCTGATAATCAAGTAGGATTTTGGGACTATTTTCTGTAAAGGTTTCTCCGACAACGGGCAAAGGGTCTAAGCTTGCCGTTCAGCGGATTTATTTTTTGAAAAATGAAACCGCTTACAATGTGAAAGGATCTCTGTGTTTTCGGTCCAATTTTTTTGGAGAAATAGCAAAAGTCGACTATTTTATCATGCCCCATAATTCGAATGAATTAATGGGCGCTGTAAAATCTTTTCATAAAGTTCAATGTAGCGACGCGCCGTAACCGCCTGGTTGAACCTTCCTATGCTTTCGGTCATAACGCGTTCGACAATTTTTTGTCTGAATTGCACAGGCAGACTGTAAAATTTCATGGCCTGGCGAATCGCCCAAAACAACCCTTGACTGTCATGCACCTCAAAAAGAAAACCGTTGCCGGTGTCATTTTTAACATCCAACGGCAACACAGCATCATGAATTCCACCGGTATTATAAGCAACCGGCAGCGAACCGTAAATCGGGCCGATCATTTGCGGCAATCCGAGCGGCTCAAAACTAGAGGCGATCAGTACAAAGTCCGCTGCCGCATAAGCCAAATGGGCGAGTCGCTCATTGTATTCGCAAACGGCGATGCGGTTACCCAAATTATGAAATTGGGCGATGTCCAGGAAATATCTGCGAAAATCACCATCGGCCACAAAAACGATTTGCAGCTCTTCAGCCCAATATTTAGCAACAACTTGATAAAGGATATCGGCCAGCAGCTGACACCCCTGGTAAACCGGTTCGAGAGGACACGGCCAGAAAATAAGCGGTGCCCGGTCGCTTTGAATAAGCCTCAGTCTTTTTTGAATGCGGGATCTGGAGCATCCAATATTCCGACAGCACAGCCGGCACCGATTTTATTGGCCAACTCCTGTTGGACGTGTTCCGGCACATATCCATACCGGCCGCCGGCGATCTCCCTCAAGAAACTTTGGCTTCCGGTGTTCACGAAATGTGCTGCAAAAATTCCACTGGCGAGGAAATCCACCGAGTTGGATTCACGGGTCTCTTCATAATTGCAAGGCATCCGTTCGAAATAAAGATGCTGCCAAAACTCGGCCGCATCGATTCCCCGGTCCTCGATGCTGGACAACGGACATTTATTCGTTTGCAGATTTTGGAAAGTAAACAGGCATGGAATGCCTCTTTGCCGTGCGATGGCGGGAATCAATCCCGTCATCCAATTATAGCAATGGATCAGATCCGGCTGCACAAACGGCATGATGGTGTTGATGATTTCGCGTTGGAAGACAATCGCTCGTCTCCTATTTTCCCATTGGTGATTTGAATAGATGCCATTTAAATGGAAAAAAGTTCCGTCCTCTGCAAGATGAAGTCTTTCCTCCGGTACATTTCTTTTGAACATAGAAAACCCCTGCTGCAGCGACGCAGGCAAATAGCCGTTGAACATCTCCCGGTAGTCCGGAATTGCAACATGAACGTCAGCGCCCTCCTCAAATAGGGCCTTGATCATCGCCGCAGAGACGTCCGCAAGTCCACTGGCCCCGGCAGAAATATAGTCGGCGATATTATCAATGCCGTGGGGCAGATAGGCAATCTCGGGAGTTACAATCAAAACACGTGGATTTCTATAAAAATTCGTCATGGTTTTCTGCTCTGATCATTTAAATTAGGATTCAACATCGGATTTGAGTATCGGTGCGGGTCCTATTTTTGTGTCGGATTTCGCAGCGTTTTTCCGTCAGATTTTGTCTGACATGACCTTCGGCCCTACCTTACATATATTCAGTTTATTTGAACATACTTTTCACTGCAGAAGATTAAGTTACATCCCGCTTCACAGCTTTTCATCGAAACATTGTCAGACAAACATTGACAGCAAATCTGGCGGAATTCCTACCTGATAATCAGACCCACACCGATAGCGGTATCGTCTGAAACAACTTATAGTGTGTTCAAATTGCAATTGGATAGAAAGGTAACCGCATGGACACAGCACTCAAAAAAGAAACGGCGAATAAACCCTCTTTGGCAGAAGTCTTCGAAAAACTTGAAACCAGCAAAAAGGGGCTATCTGCTTCAGAGGCCAAAAAGCGGCTTGAGCAATATGGC
>JARRJQ010000429.1:0-3128 GCA_037388985.1 Desulfobacterales bacterium
GAATGACATCGGGCCTTACAATCTGGAAGTCACATCTCCGGGGCCTGAGCGGCCTTTGTCCAAATTACGAGATTATGAGCGATTCAAAGGCCGCCGGGTTAAAATAAGAACCATGCAGCCGGTTGACGGGCGAAAAAATTTTACCGGTGTTATCGCGCTAGTTACTGCAAAACAGATAAACTTATCATCAAATGGTGAAACAGTCGTCATCGCGTTTGACAATATTTTTAAAGCGCGGCTTGTCGACATCGATGGAGAAATCTGATGCAAATTTCAGATATCAAACGAGTTGTTGAACAGGTTAGCCGGGATAAAGGCATTGACCGCCGGGTTCTGATTAAAGCTTTAGAAGAGGCGTTGAGATCAGCTGCTCGCAAAAAGTTTGGCAGCAAAATGGAAATCGAAGTCCAATACAATGAGGAAACCGGAGAAATTGAAGTCTTTCAATTCAAGGATGTGGCTGAAGTGGTGACCGAGCCGGCACTTGAAATAAGCCTCGAAGAAGGGCGCAAACTGGATCCGGATTGCGAAGTCGGTGACAGTCTGGGTACGAAAATGGACACCTCCACTTTTGGCCGGATAGCGGCTCAATCGGCCAAGCAGGTGATCATCCAGAAAATGAAAGATGCAGAAAAAGACGCTGTTTATTCCAGTTTCATCGATCGCAAGGGTGAAATCATCAACGGCATTGTTCAGCGAATTGATCGCGGTGACATCATCGTTAATCTGGGTCAAACCGAAGGGATCCTTCATGTACGCGAACAAGTTCCTAAGGAAACCTATCGGCGCGGTGATCGGATTCGTGCTTACATTTTGGATGTATTGCATGAATCTCGCGGCCCACAGATTATCCTTTCGCGAACACATCCTAACTTTCTGATTCAGTTATTCCGTACCGAGGTGCCCGAAATCAGTGAAGGGATCGTAAATATCATGGGCGCAGCCCGTGAGCCAGGCGTTCGCGCTAAATTCGCCGTAGCTTCAAACAATTCCGATATCGATCCGGTGGGTGCCTGTGTGGGGATGAAGGGCAGTCGCGTTCAAAACGTTGTCCAGGAGCTAAGAGGTGAAAAGATAGATATTATTCCGTGGCATGTCGATCCGGCCAAATTTGTTTGCAACGCGCTGGCGCCCGCCGAAATTTCCAGAGTCATCATTGATGAAGCCAATCAATCTATGGAAGTCATCGTCCCGGATGAATTTTTATCGATCGCCATTGGCAAAAAAGGGCAAAACGTCAGGCTGGCATCAAAATTAACCGGTTGGCATTTGGATGTAAAAAGTGAAACCAAGTATAGCAAAGCGATGCAAAGTGGATATGACTCACTGGTCGCTCTGCCGGGTATTGGCATCAGCATGGCCGATGCGCTTTATGAATCAGGATTTTACTCGGCCGAAGAAGTCAGCAACTCCAGTCCGGAGGATTTAATTCAAGTCAGAGGAATTGGTGAAGAGAAAGCACGGAAATTGATTGCCGCCGCCCAGGCCGCTGTACAAGCAGCCGCACAGGCTGAAAGGCTGCAACAGGAACTGAAGGAAAAGACCGAGGCGCTTGAAACCGATACTGCCGAGGTACTCTCGGGTGGGGGACTCGAAAACGACAAAATCGATTTAGCCCAAAGCGATGAGCTAACCGACAATGAATCGCAAATTGCTAAAATCCATACGGAAGAAAGTGATGGGGCGGCTGGCGAAGCCACTCAAAGTGCTGAAACCGATGCGGAAGATCGCTAACTTATTGATCAAGAATTAAAATTTTGGGGGTAAAATGGCTAAGCTCAGAGTGTACGAACTTGCCAGAGATCTGAATACAACCAACAAAAAGCTTCTCGACAAGCTCAATGATCTCGATATTGACGTAAAGAGCCACATGAGCTCTTTGGATGATGAGGTCATTGCAAAAATCAAATCAGCGTTTTACGGCGGCAAAGAAGAAACTATCGTGGAAACACGGATCAGACCCAATATTATCCGCAGACGCCGCAAAAAAGTTGAAACTGAAAAATCTGTCGCTGATGAAGAACAACCGTTAGAAGCCGCCATTGTTTCCAATCCTTCGGAAGCAGCTGCTGAGAGATCCGGCGAAGAGGCGGTATCGCTAAAAGCGCCTGAAACACCAGCAGAAGAAAGCGAAGCGGTTAAAGAAGCCGGGGTCGCAGAGATCAAAGAGGCTAAAGAACCGGCGGATGAAAAAACGCCGGCTGTTAAAAAAATCGTCAAGCCGAAAAAACCTCGCAAAAAGGAACCCGCTGCCAAAATCATCAAGTTGCCGATCAAACCTCCTGAAAAACCCTTAAAGAAAAAAGAAGCCGCGCCGCAAAAAGCAAAAGTTGAGGAGTTGCCGACCGCAAAAGAAGTCGCTGCGCCGGTGCCGCCTAAAGCAGCCGAACCGCCGGCAGCAGAAGCACAAAAAAGAAAACGCAAGCAAAAATGTGAGGAACCGGAGGCAGATCGAAAATTTCTTAAAAAGAAAATTTCTTTTCGAAGAAAAGAAGTCATCGAAGGCGAAGATCTTTACGCCGAAGGGTATCGGCCGCGTAAACAGCGCAAGCTGGCTAAAAACAAAAAAACAGCTGCGGGACAAAAAACTCAGATTACGGTTGCCAAGGCGATAAAGCGCCGAATTAAAATAGATGATGCCATTGTGCTTTCAGACCTCGCCAAACGAATGGGAATTAAAGCTAGTGAAATCATCAAAACCATGATGCAAATGGGATCGATGGCCACTGTCAATCAGACGATTGATTATGACACTGCCGCCTTGATTGCCTCAGAATTCAATTATGAGGTTGAACGCGCCAGTTTTGAGGAAGAAACCATATTAAAACAAGCAACCGATGATCCGGACAAACTGGTGCCGCGTCCGCCAGTGGTCACCATTATGGGGCATGTGGACCATGGAAAAACCTCCTTGCTCGACGCTATTCGTAAAACACACATTTCCGAAATGGAAGCCGGAGGAATTACCCAACATATCGGGGCTTACCATGTCAGCACCGACAAAGGGCAAATCGCCATTTTAGATACACCGGGTCATGAAGCATTCACGGCAATGCGGGCTCGAGGAGCCCAGATAACCGATATCGTTGTTTTAGTGGTTGCCGCTGACGATGGCGTTATGCCGCAAA
>JARRJQ010000430.1:0-3118 GCA_037388985.1 Desulfobacterales bacterium
CCTTCCCGTTTTCAATCAAACTACCACACAATCAGCCGCCACAAAGGTTAGGAGAAACAGCACAGGGTGTCAAGCATCAACAGCCGGTTTGCACACAAAATTGAAGAATCCCCCGGCTGTTGACCTCGGCTGCTTGATTCACTATTTTATGCCTTAAGAGGTTATTCGAACGCTGCATGACTATTTCCAAAATAAATTTTTTTCAGTCCCGGATATGGGCAAAAGGAGCGCTTTTAAAGGAGATCGAACGCCAACTGGCTGCAGTCGATGATCCACACAGCTCCGGCCGCTGGAAACCGGCCATGCCGCCGCGGGTCTTTGAAAAATACAAAGAAACCCTTGGGGGACGACCGACTGAGAGTTTCGATCCTGACGGCTATCTGGCCGATCTGGGTCTGGCCAAATCCTTGACTGCCGGAAGATCGAACATCGAAATGCTGCGGGCCTTTAAGCTGATCGGCGAGTATCGCCCGGATCCGCGTTACTTTCCGTTTCCGAAAAAAATTGCCGCTTTTATCCAGAAGATTTCTTTGGCAATCAACCGGATCTCTCCCCCTCTGGTCAATGCTGTCGACCGGCTGGTCGACCCGCTGGCGGTCAAAAAAATTGAAGAACGCTTTGGCACTGATCGGCACCATGGGGCGCCATACGGCCGCTTCGAGGAAATTATCAAAGGCGACCGCTGTGACCTTTCCAAAGAGGCCCGTTATTTTGGCATTTTACGTAAAAAGATACCCCAGTATGCATGGGACAGGGGCCCGCATACGGGAAGTATAGACCCCGCTCGCCGGATTGGCGAAAATTTCGGCACCTATGATATTGCCGTCAGGTTCGGCTTTACCGACGACCAGGCTCGCAGAATTGCAACAAAATGCTACGATGTCGATACAAGCCGCACGCACTATGTCGACCCCCGTGACGCCACCCGGCCCAGGATCACCGGCACGGTGGGTGAAATCGGCGACATTCACCGGCATTACAACCGCAGCCCGGCCGGCAGTCAGGATACGCGCATCACCGCCGCCAGAATCCACCTCAAACGGGCGCTCAAACTTGCCGACCAAGGCTACTACGATGCGGCCGAGCAGGAATTGGGCATCGGCCTGCACAGTCTGCAGGATATTTTTTCTCACTGTCAGCTAACGCCCACCACCCACACCTTTCTGGGGGAGTTCCCCGACCTGGTGATGTATCATCCGCAGGCCATGTTTGAAACCGCGGTTGCCACCGAGGGCTATCTTAAAAAATTCATCTCCGGATTAGATCTAAAACCGTTGCGCCCGGTCGCTGAATTGCAGATCCGCATCCCTTTTGGCGAAACGTTGATCGGCGGCAATGCCTCTCATGATGAGAAATCAGCGGTAGCGCAAAAAATGGCCGGGTATCCGCAGGGGTTGGCCGCTTTCTTAAAGCAAAACGATATCCGCATTTTTGTCGGCGCTCCGGGCACGCGGTTGACCGAGCTCGGTTTTGGGCTGGATCTGGACGCAGACGGCCGGATTATACCGGGCCGGTGGGTGGATATCAACAAAGACGGCCGCCGGCAATGGTTCGAAGTGGAAGATCGGTTCGACGATGGCCGTCAGTGGGACGAGCAACTGGCGGCTTATAACCACTGGAGCCGGATGATTTTTATCTCGGCACGCGTATTGAAAGATCCTGGGTTTGAAGAAATCCTAAAGCACGAGATCAATCATGCGCTTGATTTGGTTTGCGGGGATGATCCGCAGCATAAGGATAAATGGAACGCCTATATCGACAAACTATATAACGCTGCGCGCAGGCAAGCAAAAATCGCCTTTGATGCGCTCGACCCTCACGAGTACTTTGCCGCGGTTGAAAAGTCTTAGAAGCCGTCCCAGAAACAATTTACAAAATGGACTGACGGCCATGTTATTCTCTGAAAGCCGCTATGATTTCTAAGATGCCTGTGGTCCGATATTTGGGATGCAATCCAAGCTGTCACCAGCCCCAAAGGTTTAGGTGCCAATCATCCCAAATCTCGGACCACTGTGTCGCTTTGGGGTTGATCATCCACATATCGGCTTTCAGAAAAAAACATGGCCGTCGGCTGACGCTACAGAGGCCAAGTTCTGAACAAGATTCATTTAGATCCGGGCGATTTTATAAATTATTTCTGGGACGGCACACTATTTTTTATCGATTCAGGCTTTTGAAGAATTTCAAGGCCAGCAAAATGACCGGGACCAAATGATAGAACAGATCAAATATGTCGATGGGTCGCTTCAGGACACCATTTTTAAGCATGATCAGCTTTTCAACCACATGCGGCATGGGGTAAAAGGGTGCCAGCAGCATAAAAATTGCGACTACGATGAGAATTGAATAGGGAATCTTGTCGAGAAAATGCCACATGCGAATTTCCGCGTTAAGCCACCGGGCCAACTAAGCAATTAGATTTCGGTTTGATCCGCCGTTTTCATTGCAGCGTTATTTCATCGATCCAAACCGTATTTGACCCCGCCATGCCGCCTTCGCCTTTAAAACTGGAAACCAGGAAAAAGATCTGCAGGACTTTGCCAAAGTCGGGTTTGGGGGGGTAGTGTGAAACATTGCGTCGAGTCCAGGTCGAGGGAATAAAATCCTCAAACGAGACTTCTATCTTTTGCCAGTCTGTTTGGGGAACGATTGCGGTCCGCGGGTAATACTGAACCATTTTGCCGCTTCTGGATTTAGCCGTCTCACTGTAACATATGATGGAGGTAAAAATTTTGTTGGGCTTTGATAAAAATGAAGTGGCTTTTTCACCTTTTAGATAAAACGTAATGCGCTTGAACCGGGAAAGATCATAAGTCTTTTTTGCATCGCGTTCATCAATAAATGGTTTCACAAGCCCGAGGCGAACAGTGGCAACGGAATTGGCGCCCAGGTCATATTCTATTTTCATTGAGGCGGAAGTTCCGTTGGCCGCCTCGGATGTATCCACCGAAACATCGAGCTTTGCTGACCCTCTTTTAAAAACCTTCCATTTATCATTGAAATTTTTTGACCACAGGTCCTGATCTTCAAAATCATCTAAAACAAAAGCGCCCACTCCGCGCTTTAAAACCTCCTGGGTTGACATGACCGTCGGCGGGATATAGGCCAGACGGCCACC
>JARRJQ010000431.1:0-3628 GCA_037388985.1 Desulfobacterales bacterium
TGTGAGGATGATTCGCTGCAGGCAGTTCTCGGCGGGCAGCTGTCCTACCGATATTTTCCGGTTCGTCAGGAAGAATTGGCTGCGCGCATCGACTATATGAATTTGAAAAAGTGCCAGGCGTTTGACGTGCGATCGCATGGCTGATTTGATCACATATTCGATAGGCGAGTGTCCCCAGCCATGTCTGGAGCTATCATATTCCTGCTGGGTGTACTGAGCGTCGTGAATTAATAATTCCGCACCCTCGAAGAATTCTTCCAGCCGGCAATTTGCATCCCTGGCGGCTGCCGCCCCTTCATCAGCCATTAGCTCATCAAAAGCGGGATCAAGAGGATCGGTAACAAATAAGTTCTGAAAGGGTTCGGTATCATAAGCCGTACAACAGATCTTCCCTTTATACTCAAACCGGAGTCCTAGACACAGCAAGGGATGATTGAGGTATTGGGTGGTTAACCGAATATGATCTCCCAGATCAAAGCAACCCTCTTTCAAATTAATATAGTCGATGCGCGCTGCCAATTCTTCCTGACGAACCGGAAAATATCGGTAGGACAGCTGCCCGCCGAGAACTGCCTGCAGCGAATCATCCTCACAGGTAACCGGACCATAAATCTTTAACCTGGCGCCGGGCTGATATATGGGAGCAAAAAAGGGAAATCCAATAATGTGATCCAGATGGGTGTGCGTTAGAAAAATATCGGCTTTGAGCGGCCCTGAACCAGCCTCTTGGCTCATAAGGTGGTTGCCCAGCGACCGCAAACCGGAGCCGGCGTCAATGATGATTCGCCGCTCATTATCATCAAAGTTCAATTCCACACAAAGCGTGTTGCCGCCATATTTCACAAAATGCGAACCCGGGCTGGGTATCGAACCTCTGGCCCCCCAAAATCTTATTTTCATTACCATCTCCGCTATTGTGTAATTTCCAGAAATATTTTTGCCTTATCGATCTCATCTAGGACCGTGTTGCGCAAGTCATAAAGTTCTCGCCAATCCAATCCGACTTGATCCAACAAATACTCGGCAAGCGCATTGCTGGTACAGTTTGCTTCGCACGTTCTCATGTCAAGCAATTGCGCGTAAATATCGGCCAATGCAACTCGAAAAACCATTTGCTGGCAGTTTGCCGCAGACTGTTCCGGCCGATGATGACAAGCAAGGCTTTCAATCACAGGAGCACTTAGGCGCCACTTTCTGGCAATCCATCCTCCGATGGTGGCGTGATCGATACCGAAGACTGCGCCTTCTGCTTGATCTAGCGGACAGCAGGATCTTTCGGCCATATGCAGAGCCTGAAGGTACTCATCGGGAAACTTTTGGTTGAGGGGGATTTTACCTAAATCGTGAAGAAGCCCGCAGATAAAAAATTCTTCCTGTTCAGCAAGCGAAACGTCTTTAACCTTCGCAAGACATTTGGCGATGACGCCGACACCCAGAGAATGCGCCCAGAATCTTTCGGCTGATAACGCCCGAAAGGATTGTTTACGGCCCAGCTGCTCCAAGATTGCACAACTCAATACCAGATTCTTAACCGTATTGATCCCAAGCATAATAATCGCCCTGGTTAAAGAAGAGATGGATTGGCGGAGGGAATAATAGGCGGAATTTATCAGCCTCAGGACCTGGCCGGTAAGCACCGGATCAAGGGAAATCACCCGATTCAGATCGTTGGGTGACGATTTTGGGTTGTTGCAGGTTTCCAGCACCTTTGCCGCCGTCGTCGACAAGCTGGGCAAACGGGCAACATAGGTCTGGATTTGATTTAGATATGACTCGTGGTTGTTCAATAAATTACGGATACAGGGGTACGTCACAATTTCAGGAAGTGATATAATCGCCCCTATTGAATTTCATGACTTCTAAAGACGCGGTAATCAGCGCGCGATTGACAATATCTTTAAGCCCCTCCCCATTCGGTATTGAATCCAGTAGAGATGACAGTTGATCTTTTTCTTTAGTGATCGTTTTTAGCACAGGTTCGATGCTTCTCAACGTGATTGCGGGATCTGCCAGTTGCTTGCGATAATCATCAAGTAAATTGATGAGGTTTTCAACCCGATTTATTGTAGAAAATTTATCTTCCGGCAATTCTGGCTCGAATCCAACCGACGATAAAGAATCGATTCGCGAAGGTTGTTGAATTTGAGTCGCATGCGCATCTGATTTTTCGACAGACTCTTTGAGGATATCTTTAAAATCGGTATTTGAGCCCTGCGCGCTTCGTTGGGATTTATCCGGATAATTGCTTTTGATTATTTCGCTATTTCCGCTAATTTTCATCGCTTTTCATTTCCTTGCTTTTAATTTGTTTTTTTCATCTCATTGCTCAGGTCGCTCAAAGGGAACCGTTCTCACCCGATGTAAAAATTTTATGCAAAAACCATGCAAAGGGTATGTATCGCTCATTTTTTTGTATCTATCTGTATTTATTCATAATGATAATTCTAAGCCCTCAGCCTGTTTTCAACTCCCAACATCATAACCGGCAAAAAGTGCCTAAAGCCGTAAGTCCGCCTTGCTAAAACCAAAAACGGATCATTTCATTTGGATTTTGCATGTTCCATTATGGTTATTCAGTTCACGTTGCGCTAGGATGAGAAATGCACCGGGGGGTTCTTTCAATAGAAAAGCGGACAATCTCGTCTTGATCTTATCTAGCCTGCGGTTTTTGACATAAATGCAGCATTCCGTTTGTTCACCCGGATCACCCAGGACTTTTCGCTTAGCGCCTGAAATCACCTGTTCCAGCGAATGGGGGTGGACAATTTTTTCAATGCCCATTCCTATCAGATCTTTTTCTTCAACTTCACAAAAATTTGCCATCTCCAGGTTTCCCGCCCAAAAACACAGATCTTTGACCACCGCCGCGGGCATATCGAATTGATGAATCAGTTGCAGGCGAGGATAATACGTTTCTTGGTAATATTCGCAAGTTTCGCAACTTTCTATACAATTTAGCGTCCCGCTGTTGCGTGCGGGTATCCCCTTCTGAGGTGCGCACTTTCTTGCTGTAGTGCCCGTTGCGGCTGTTGCCTGAATTGCGCCCTTTCGCCTCGTACGGCTCATACCCCAGATGGTCGGTCAGCTCGAATCCAGTAGCCCACGGTTGTGCGCCCTACGCCGCAAAGCGCTGCCGTCTGGGTGACCGATAAGCTTTTATCGCTGTTGTCCATCAGGCCGTCAAACTCCTTTAGTAAAAGAATCTATAATACTATCGGATTTTTGTCGAAAAACTTAATCAAATAATGGAGTGAATTTATCGGTATTATTAAAATTATTCGGCTACATATCCTGAGTCATCGAAGCGCTGCCACCTAAAATGCGCAAAATGCAAAATTATCCCCTGCAATTTGCAATTGGGCAATTTTTTACCCGTTTATATGAAATTGGATATAGAATTGACTGCTAAATCAAACACAACAAAGTAAGACCGATCTGATTATTAGGCATAAGTATTTTAAATTATTATATAAATAATATAATTGGGCGATGGTAGATTCAAACAACATTTGCCTTTGATAAAGTAAATAATTTGCCTATTCGTCAGATAATTGACCGAATTTTGTTCGATTTACCGAAACAGGGCTAAAGCTGCTCAAGGGCAATTTTATAGCGTAGGAAGCGCCAA
>JARRJQ010000432.1:0-3745 GCA_037388985.1 Desulfobacterales bacterium
ACTGAGATTACTAACTGCCACCCGCCAGTCGCCATGGCAGGGATCAACAATCTGATTTCTCTACATGGCGGGCACAATATTCAGGAGGACACTCAATGAGCAAAGCAAGAGACACCCGAAAAGATACGAGGAAAAAGCCAGCCAAGTCACTTAAAGAAAAGAGGAAAGAAAAGCAACTGAAACGGAAGGGACAATAAACTGCCGATACCCCCAAGGGCTAAAAGGATTTAATCGTTTCCGGCGCTTTCCAACGGACCGGTGTTTAGCTTTCCCCGACAGGCTTGAGCAATGATATCAATACCAATCCAAGCACAGCCACCCGTTAATTGCGTTTTGACCTCGTCGCCGTTGAACTGTATTGAGAACTCAACATTGGGCGTCGTTGCGAGTAATCGTAAGAGACGGTTACCTCAACGGTTTTGCCCGATTTATCTGCAATCATAGAAAGACCCCGGTAAGTCAGCAGGCGCCTGGTAGTTAGATCGTATTCGGCTTCCACATGGGGCGTAAAAAGACTCAGAAACCAATTGTCGAGCTCAATCCGGACCTGTAACCGATTACCTTCAATCTGATGCTTGCCGATTCGAATATCAAACTGGTCCAGCTGAGCGGGCAAAACGAGTTTGGCGGAGATAACAGCACCTCGAACCAAAGAATCCAGATTTGCAACGATGAACTGGTGAAATCCCTGGCCGACAACCTGTCTGGAATCCCTCGGCAGATATTTCTTTTCGATGGCGTCAGCCGCGATATCCCTGCGGAAGACTAAAATTTGATTCTGCATGACTCTGGCGCCGTCGATGTACCGGAGACGCTCATCTACAAATTCGTAGCTGCCAAACTGCGGTCCTTGGACAAAATCCGATACCTGCTCGCCAATTTTGTTAAAATCGGCATCATAATAAACCGTTTTGATGGCGACGATTCGCTCGTCTTCGTAGTCGATAATATGTTCTTCTATAAATTCAAGCTCACCGCTGCGATTGATTGCTTTTCCGTATACCCATTCACCTTCGGCAAATACGGAAACTGGACTCAGAATGAAAATCGCCAGAGCCGCCGGAACAATTAACCATCTCTCAACCGGTTGCTGCATAATATCCCAACCTCCTCATATTTCAGTGTTTTTGATAACAATCGAATGCTCTATATAAATAGGGCCTCATGGTTCCTTTGAGGCCCGGTCGTTAAATATACCACAATGTGGTAATAATAACGCCGGCTTTTCAAATGTCAAATTAACATCAGAAAAAGGATGAATATCGGTGGATGGATCGGCAATCGGTGGGCCCGGCTAATATGTATTTTCCTGTATTCACGGTAGATTACACGGAGTCGCTGATTTGGCGGCATATGGATTTCACCACCGCCGGGTTGATCAAATGCCTTGATTTGGAAACAAATCTTCTGCTATTGAGATGATCCATATGTAAAATCCAACAGAAAGAAGGCAACCGACAAGTTCTATGCCGATTCTCTAAGCATGAATTCTCAACCGAGCCTTAAAAATGCGCTTACGCAGGAGCCGGGATTTTGAAAGATTTCACAACCTGGCGGATTCCGGTCTCCGGAGTGATATTCGTCAACCTGGCAACTATGTGTTGGGCAACCAATGCCGTTCTGGGCCGTTGGTTGCGCGCCGATATCGGACCGCTGACATTGACCACCCTGCGTTTCGCCGTTGCCAGTGCCTTTTTCGGCATGTTGCTTGGCAACCGACCCACACAGGAGCGTCGCTACGGCAAGGACAAGTGGTGGATTATGGCGATGGGCCTGGCCGGAGTGGCGGGCTTCAGTCCTTTGCTGTATCTCGGTCTTCGATATTCCACCGCCGTTAATTGTTCTCTGATTCAAGGATTTTCTCCGTTGATTACAGCCTTGATTGCCGGATTGATTATTCAGGAGCCGGTCACCCGACGGCAGCTGGCGGGAGCGATCATGGGTTTAATCGGTGTGGCCGGATTGCTGTCGGGCGGATCGGTCACGTTTCTGCTTCGACTTCAGTTTAATCCCGGTGACCTGATCCTTTTGACCGCGGCTGTTGTCTGGGCGTTTTACTCGGTTTTCGGCCGTCGGGTGATGCGCAGCCGCTCCGCAGTTTCGGCAATCGCCCTATCAAACTTCGTTGCCCTGCCCCTGATCGCAGCGGCTGCCGCGCTCGAACTGCAACATATTCCGGTTAAACTGCGCGTGGAGACAATCGCTGCCATCATTCACATCTGTATCGTGCCCACCATCATTGGTTACTGGTCCTGGAACAAAGCCGTCAGAGCCCTCGGGGCCGGCGGGGCCATGGTCTTTTACAATACCCTGCCCCTTTACGGTGTGATTTTGGGGGCAGTTTTCCTGGGTGAGTCTCTGGGGATAATCCATTTTATTTTTGGAGGGCTGATTTTAGGGGGCGGACTCTGGGCTACCATCGGAAAATGGGGCTCCCGCAGCTGAACAAAGTTAAAACGCGACGATTGACGTAAAGGGTCAGATGGGAATATGGCTCAAAGCGTGTGAAAGTGGATCAAACCGGTATCGATCCAGGCATAGACGGCCACATCCAAGACCTCACCGGCAAAAGGAATGCGGCTGTTTCGCAGATAAACCCCATTTATTTTTTCATAAAAGCGCCGATATGGATTTGCATCGAGAACCTGCACCAGCATCGAATATATGCCGCAATAATTGAACTGCGCCACCAGCCTTGAAACCAATTCCAAACCGACACCCTGCCGCTGGTGATCTTTGAGCACATATAATTCGTAAATTTCACCGCAGTAAATCTCGTCACCCGTTCGCTCGTGCCCACCGCTGATAAATCCGACCAGCTTGCCGGCCTCTTCGGCAACATAACTGATAATCTGTCTGCTCTCCAGCCCATCAATAAACCCCCGCTCCAGTTGGGCAATTGACATCGAGTACAGGTATCCGAACGGCAAAATGCCAAGGTAGGTGTCCTGCCAGGTTTGAACATAGAGATGCGATATGGAATGCGCGTCTGTATTTTGGCATGCGCGAATCAGCATTGAAGAGCTCCATCAATTAAGACCGGTTTAATTGACGAGATGGGGCTCATCCGCCTGCGGCGCAATAGCTGCGTTGCCCCGCGAAGCGGGACTTGATGCGTAATCCCGCTGGTCAGCGGGGCTCCCAAACGCGATCTGAGGCTTTAAAACCTCTTCGAATATAATATATTCCGCATCGTTTTGTTTGCCCTCGCCTGAATACCCCATCTCTCTTTAGCGAAACGGCGGGGGGCTGCAATTTACCACTCACTGGTCAGCTGCCTTTTGACTTCACTCCATTTGGCGATTATATTTTTGACGGCATCCAGCGCCAGGTCCAAATGCGGTTCCATATATTCTGAAAATATCTTGTCTTGCTTCTTCTTATCTTTTATCCCTCTTCTTTGCAGCGGCATATCTGAAACCAGCATAATCGATCCGATCGGAACCTCATAGCGGTAAGCCACGGAAAATAAAGTTGCCAATTCCATATCGATGGCCAAGATGCGTTGATGTCGCAAATAGTCAATGAACTTTTCATCAAACTCCCAAAGTCGTCGGTCGGTGGTATAAATAATCCCGCAGCGGGGGACGAGCCCCATTTTTCGCAGCGCTCCGATGCAGTAAAGATTTACCGAAGAAGCCGGTATCGCAGGAAACTCCGCCGGTAAATAATGATTGCTGGTGCCTTCGCCACGAATCGCAGCTGAAGGAACGATGAAATTCCCCTCTTCGAGCACATCGTCAAT
>JARRJQ010000433.1:0-4755 GCA_037388985.1 Desulfobacterales bacterium
TGAACTCTTTGATCAAACCCGCGCGATGATTAACTTCCTGGATTATGAGACCCGTGTATACCCGCATCGGATAGCCTTTAATTGCCTGCCGCATATCGATAGTTTTGTGGATAACGGGTATACCAAAGAAGAAATGAAGATGGTTAATGAAACTCGCAAAATTATGGAGGATAATTCCATCGCTGTTACGGCAACAACAGTCCGTGTGCCTGTATTCTTCGGTCATTCTGAATCCGTTAATGTTGAAACAAAAGATCCGATTTCCGCCGAAGATGTCAAAGTGTTGTTACAAAATTCACCAGGAGTGAAAGTGATGGATGACCCTCAAAAAAATCTGTATCCGCTGGCAACCGACGCCGCCGGACAGGATTTAACATTAGTGGGCAGAATCCGACAGGATGAATCAATCGCCAACGGAATCAATATGTGGATCGTTGCGGATAATATTCGCAAAGGCGCAGCAACCAATGCAGTGCAAATTGCACAGGTTTTAGCCAGCGACTATCTATAACTTTTGACACCAAACTAAAGGTGGTTCATTCAATTAATTCATTAGAGCAGGAGAACTATTTTGGATCGAATTCCTCTCACCTTGCAGGGCTTTGAAGCGCTTAAAAAAGAACTCGCAAATCTTAAGAAGAATGCCCGCCCTGAAAATATAAAAGCGATTGAAGAAGCAAGGGCCCACGGTGATTTGAGCGAAAATGCAGAATACGCGGCGGCTAAAGATCGCCAAAGCTTTATTGAAGGGCGTATCAAAGTGCTGGAATTTAAATTGGCACATGCAGATATTATTCAAACCGAAAAACTCCCCAAGGATCGGGCTGTTTTTGGCAGCAAGGTTGTTCTAGAAAATCTCGAGACAGGCGAAGCGGTAAGCTATCAATTGGTGGGTCCGGATGAGTCGGATATTGAAAATGGCCGAATATCGGTATCATCGCCCTTGGGTAAAGCCATATTGGGTCGAAAACCGGGCGACGAACTCAGCCTTGAAGTACCCGGTGGCAAGCGGGTTTATGAACTCATAGAAATCCTATAGATTGTTCCGTTGGTTTCATTGGTTAGATTGGTTGGATTGGTTGATCGGGTTAAACCGAGAATTCATCGCGAGCGAACCAATGAAACCAATAAAACTAATTAAACAAATGAAACACTTTAATTGGAGGTTTTTTCCGTGGCACGAATTACGGTTGAAGATTGTTTGAGAAAAGTTAGCAATCGTTTTCTATTGGTAAACATGGTGGCAAAAAGAGTCAGACAGATCCGAGAAGGTTCTGATTATCTCGTTAGTTCGCCGAAGAATGAAGACATTGTCGTTGCGTTGCGAGAGGTTGCTGCCGGAAAAATAAAAACGGTTCCTTCAGAGCCACAAAAGGAAAAAGAAGGATAATTTAAGCTGAATTGAGCGCTGCTCAATTGCAGTACCAATTTTAATCTTTTGCCAATCAGCAACTCAAAATATAAAATGTTAAACCGGAATATCGGTCAAGCCTTGCATCGCTATGATATGTTGCAGCAGGGTGATCGAATCCTAATCGGGTTGTCCGGCGGTGCCGATAGCATGGCGATGATGTGGATGTTGGCCGAGCGTCTGCCGCGCATACCGATAAACTATGAATTGTTTCCGGTTCACATTGATCCCGGATTTAAAGGCGGATTCAGCGAGTCGCTTAAGGCCTGGAGTGCAACATCCGGCTTCAACGTAAGGGTTGAGTACACCGATTATGGGATTTTAGGGCATAGTTCGATCAACCGCGAAAATCCCTGCTTTTTATGCTCCAGGTTACGGCGCAAACGTCTTTTCGAAATTGCCGACGAGATGGGATGCAATAAACTGGCTTTTGGGCACAACAAAGATGACATTATTGAGACGCTTTTTTTAAACATCTTCTTTTCAGGTGAAATCTGTACCATGGTCCCTTCCCAGACATTTTTTAAGGGAAGATTTACGGTTATCCGGCCATTGGCTTACGCTGATGAGGAGCTGATTAGAGCGTTCGCCAGCGAACAAGGTTTTCCCGAGTATGTGAATCCGTGTCCTTCAGCGAATCATTCAAAGCGCCGGGAAATAAAAGCCATTTTGAAGAAACTTTACCGCAGTAATAAAAAAATTAAAGGCAATATTTTTCGTTCAATGAGCCGTGTGAAGACAGATTATCTTCTAAAATAGAATGAGAGACATCCAAAATCAGCGCGATTATCGCAACCTCGCCATTGATCAGGTCGGTATTAAAAATTTGCGATATCCAATCACGGTTCGAGATCGGCGTGACGGATTTCAACATACCGTTGCCACAATCAATATGTATGTCGATTTACCCCATGAATATAAAGGCACCCACATGAGCCGGTTTGTAGAGATGCTTCATCTATTGCAGCCGGAAATTTCTCTGCAAAAGTTTTCCGAAATTCTAAAAAACATGAAGAAGCATCTGAATGCTGCCTCTGCCCACATTGAAATTACCTTTCCTTATTTTATCGAAAAGAGAGCTCCGGTGAGCACCTCGCCGGGTTTGATGGATTACAACTGCCGCATTATCGGCGCCAGCGATCCATCCAACAAAATAGATCTGATTTCAGAGGTCATCGTGCCTATTTCTTCAGTATGCCCCTGTTCATTGGAAATCAGTGATTTTGGAGCACACAACCAGCGTGGGGAGGTGCAACTGGCTACACGCTTTAAAAAATTTATTTGGATGGAAGACATGATTGAATTGGTGGAGAGTGCAGCTTCTACTGATGTGTATTCGGTTTTAAAGCGGGTGGACGAGAAAAACATAACCGAGAAGGCGTTCGCCAATCCCAAATTTGTAGAAGATATTGTGCGCGACATTGCCAAAAAGCTGGAAGAAGATGATAATATTACGTGGTATTCGGTTAGTGCCGAGAATTTTGAATCCATCCATAATCATAGCGCCTACGCCCACATCACCAGCGGATAGAAATTTCGCCTAATAAATGGTCTTTTTCCCGATGAGCGGCCTTCTCCGCGGGTTTTCCGCCTGCGCGTACTCAATGTACGCCTCGGCGCAAACCCTTGTGCGGCCTTGCTCATGCCATAAAGCGTACCGGTTTTGTAAAACTCTCTGCCTAGCCTGCGCATCAGATGTCGGTAAGGCAAAAACTCCTGCAGAACACGGTCCATTTGCATTGCGCTAACCCTGTTATTTCTGGATATGCCGGAGCCTTCCGCAAGGGTCATATTTTTAATGTCCAGCTCATTTTTCGCATAATCGGTAGCGAGGGTTACCCCTTTGGCAAGTGTGCCTGGAGGACCCAGCGTAAGGGCGCCGGCAGCGATTAGCAATTGGTTGGTTACAAAGTTGTTGGAGTGTTCTAGAAGCTTAGCGACAATCTGATCCAGGGAAGAAACTGAATAGTATCTGAAAATCAGCTGATCGGTTTTATTATTTATTCTTCCCAGCTTCACCTTTCCCTTAAAACCGATGCCCTGTTTTTTGAGGAAATATTGGAAAAGTTCACCTGCATAAACAGTAATTTCATTCTTATTGTGCGAAAAAACGATGCGTCCATGTTTTAATTTCGATGCTTTAATTTTCTCAATAACATACGGCAGCAGCGGTGTTTGGGGTTCGGCACTGACATAACCCTCTGAAGTGTTCTCGAAGTTGACTGTATTAAAATTGACGCATAAAGCACCATTGGGGGCATCATAGGGCTGTGAAGATGAAGTAATCCCAGGGATAGTCAGTGGCTGTTTAAAATACGAATCATCCAGCACCAGATCATTCATGGGTTGTGTATCTTTTAACAAAGCCGCCAGAACCCGCGCTATTTTAGCGACAATTTCGGAAATCAGGAGTGGATCGCCATATCCCTTGATTTTCAAATTTGACTGTTTGTCCAGATAAAATTCGGTTGGAAACCGGTAATCGCTGCCCAAAACATGCAGGACAACCAGAGAGGTAAAAATTTTTAAAGTCGAAGCTGGAATCAATTTATTTTCAGGATGTTTTGAGAATAAAATTTGTCCTTGAGGGTCAGCTACTAACATTGAATCCCGCCGACCGATAAAACGATTCAATTCAGAAAACTCTTGAGCAAGCAAAGGAGAAGAAATTAACAACAGGGGCAAAGACACTCCCAGTAACAAAAGGCAAGTAAGGATTTTAAACGGAGCAGGGTGCTTCAAGGGGTCCGACTTTCGATGATCACCGTAACCGGGCCGTCATTGATCAGGGCAACCTCCATCATCGCTCGAAAGCGGCCGGTCTGTACGTTAACGCCTTTTTCGCGCACCAGATCGACAAACTTTGTATACAGATCGGTTGCTTTTTGGGGTTCCGCAGCTTCGACAAATGAGGGTCGCCTTCCTTTACGGCAATCAGCCAATAGGGTAAATTGGGAGACCGCAAGCAATTCACCGCCTGTTTCAAGCAATGACCGGTTCATTTTGCCGTCTTGGTCTTCAAATATTCTCAGATTGATGATCTTGTTGACTAGATAATCCGCATCTTTGACAGTATCGTCTCTGGCCACTCCAAGCAAAACCAGTAAGCCGCTTTCGATTTGACCCACAATTTCGTTTCCGGCTTTGACAGAACTTTGTTTGACTCTTTGAACAACGGCCCGCATAAGAATGATGCCTCACAATTTATTTAATGATATGAAATGATATCGATTTTAGGTATCCTCTCATTGGAAAATAGGAAAATCCCACCCGACGACCGATAACCCATTTGGGTTGAAGAATGATCATTTTTATAATATAAATAAGTTATGCATTTAATTAAA
>JARRJQ010000434.1:0-3040 GCA_037388985.1 Desulfobacterales bacterium
CAAAGGCAATAAGACGGATTTCACGAATGATCTTCTTCAGAGTTGGATCCGGACCAGCACCGTTATTTTTGTCTTTAAATGCCATACATCCGCTAAATATGACGACCGATTCAGTTAAGGGCTCTGAAACAAATCTTTTCAGCAGTTCAAGACAGTCACATCTATTCTAAGAGGCTGCTATTTAAACAAAACCAGATGAAACATTTTTTGTCGATTCATCGTGGGTCAAACGATTGGATATCAGCACTGCTTTGCCATCTTCTATTTGATAAGCAGAATCCGCAACCTCTAAAACGGCCGGTTGATGCGAAATCGCCAGAATGGTAATCTCACCCCGCAGTTTTCGCAAAGTTTGGCAAATTGCCGCTTCGGTTTCCGGATCGAGCGCTGTTGTAGCCTCATCCAGTATCAATAATTTGGCCTTGCGCACGATGGCGCGCGCAATGGCAATGCGCTGCCGTTGGCCCCCGGATAGTTTGAGACCGCGCTGCCCCACCGAGCTGAGCATGCCTTTGGGCATTGTTTCGACAAATTCCCAGATTTCCGCTTTTCGCAGTGCCGCTTCAACTTCATGCTCTGTGATCTCCGGATCCCTGAGAGTTACGTTTGTCAAGACAGAATCGCGCAGAAGCAAATTTTCCTGAGGCACATAGCCGATCATCCGCCGCCACTGTTGAATATCAACCTCTGCCAGCGGCAACTCGTCGATCCAGACTTCACCCTTCTGGGGGCGCAGCAGGCCGGTCACCAGATCCACGATGGTTGTTTTGCCGGAGCCGGAGGGGCCGAAAATTGCGGTGTTCTCGCCGGCTGGAAAAACAAGCGATGTATCCTTGAGAATGTTATTTTTTGAATAAGCAAAAGTGACCCCCTCCAGCCGGATGGCGTGATTCAGCTCCGGTTTGCGGTCACCGAGTTTCTGCTCGCGCATCCTTTGGGCGGTATCAGAAGTTTTAATCATCGACCAGTAACTGCTTTCAAGGATACCCATCTGTTGGTAATCTTTCTGGATTTTGCCCAGCTTGCCCATGATGCGGCCAAGCAAAAGTACCAATATCATCACGGTCGTCAGTGCCATATGCCAGATGACAATCGTCACGTATATGGCAACCAACATGAATGTCACCTTCATCGCTTCCTGAAGTGCTGAAAGTGACTCTTTATTGATAACCTGCTTTTTAAGCGCATTTCGCAATTTTTTGGTTTTCGCAATCAGAATAGTTTCGGCCCTGTCTTCCCGTGCCATGGCCTTGAGGGGTTTGATGGATTGAATGCTTTCAACAAACTCCGAGGACATTGACTTTCTTAATTTAACCTGGCGCTGTCCGGCCTTTTTGGCCCTTTTTACGAACCGGTTTAAAGGGTACCAGAAGAGGGTTCCAGCGGCCAAAGCAATCAACGTCGCTTTCCCGGAAACCATGAGTGCAACCCCGATGTAGATCGCGCTATGGACGACAGAAACAATAATGGACACACCGGTGGCGTACGCCCGGGCTGTTTGGGCCGTTTCACTTCCCATGGCGACCGCAAGTTTGCCGATTGGTTGATTCAGATGAAACTCCCATCGGGCCAGCATAAACGCCCGCAGCATCTGCTTCCGCAATTTTGTTGTTAAATGCGCCACCGTATATCCGACCTGCCTGTTGGCAAGCCACAGGAGCAAGCATTTCAGCAGCATGGTGGCCATAATCAATATGAGCAGGAGTTCCAGGGTCGGCGTCAGGCCGATGGCAGCAAATATATCCCTTATCATTCGCTCTGCCGCGGTGGCCTGTTTACCTGCACCCATTATTCCGACCTGCGCGTTTCCGAGTGCGATGGCGAGCAGCGGTAGCATGGCCGACAGTCCCACCCCCTCGACGATGCCGGATAAAAGCAAGAGCGCCAGCATTATTGCGGCCTGCCATGGATATTGACGAAAAATTTTAAATATAAAGCGCATCTTTGTTAGAAATTGAAACCTTCCATTAAATAAATACTGAATTATCCGGCATGGGCAGCTTGGGTGATCCGGCAAAAAGAGGTGAAGGCTTGAACGATTCGCTCGATCTGCTCGGATGTGTGACCTGCGCTCACACTGCAGCGCAGCAGGCACCCGCCGTCCGGTGTGGCCGGTGGTGTTACCAGATTTACATAAACCCCGTTTTCCAGAAGCCCTTTCCACAGCGCAACTGCCTCATCGATGTCGGCAACCCGCACGGCAACGACCGGGCTGGGCTCCGGGCCCAGCTGGAACCCCAAATTCTGCAACTGCTGATACAATTGGTTCGCATTCTCCCACAGTTTGCTGCGCAATTCAGAACGCATTCTTAAAATTTTCAGGGCCGACCGGGTAGATGCGATGACCGAGGGAGAAGATGAGGCAGTGAACATGTACGGTCGGGCTGCAAAAGAAATCATTTCCAGCACCGGGCGGTTGCTGACACAGAATCCGCCAATGGCGCCCAAACTTTTGCTGAAGGTGCCGACGATAAAATCGACTTTGTCTTCCACACCGTCCTCCTCGGCCCGTCCACGTCCGCGCCGGCCAAGCACGCCCAGCGAGTGAGCCTCGTCAACCAGCAGATGGGCGCCATATTTTTCCTTGACTTCCGCAATCTCCGCCAAGGGCGATCGATCCCCCAGCATGCTGTAAATGCCCTCAACAACAACAAGGGTGTTTGGTGCGCGGTCGCCGAGTCGTCTGAGCCGCTTGGCCAGATTCTCCGGATCATTGTGCCGAAATCGAATAATTTCGGCACCACTCAAACGGCAGCCATCGTAAATACTGGCATGACTATCGGCATCAATGAGCAGCACGTCTGCCGGCCCCGTCAGTGCAGACAGCATCGCCAGGTTGGCGATATAACCGGTGGAAAAGACCATGCCGTATTCGCATCCAAAAAAGTCGGCGAGCTCCTGCTCCAATTGCACATGATCTGAATAGGTGCCGTTGGCCATTCTGGATCCGGTTGTGCCTGTGCCCTGTTCGCAAACAGCAGTGGTAGCGGCTTCGATACAATCCGGATCAAAGGTGAGGCCCAGATAATTGTTGGTTCCG
>JARRJQ010000435.1:0-3616 GCA_037388985.1 Desulfobacterales bacterium
ACCACCGACAAAAATCAGGTTGATGTGATTTTCAATGAAAGCCCCTTCGTACAACGAACGTATTTGCTTTTCACCCACGGCGGATTCTTTGAAGCTAAAACTGTCCACGTCTTTCATCACCGGGAAGCGAGCCTGGCCCAAGCGGTAACGAATGCTGCGCAGATGCCGCTCAGCGGCTTCGGCCTGCAATAGCTCCATAAGGATCTTTTCCACAGCAGATCGGCGTTTACGGCCATCGGTGAGCACCTCATCAAAGACCGCGTGCATCCCTCTGAGCTTGAGGCTGTCCATCAGCTGCAAAATCTCATTGCGCAGCATGATGCCCCTCTTTAAGCAGCCGGTCATAACGCCGACAATCGGCCACCGGCTCCTGCTTCAAGACCAGATGCGGCGGAAGCTCCACGACCACCTCTAAATGTCGATCCCGGCTGCGATGAATAAGGTTTAAGATTGTTTCTTTGCTGATTACATTCATTTTTAAGGCCTGCCAGCAGGCATCTTCGATCGCCTCGGGGCCATAGAGGGCAACGGCTTGCAGGACACCAACAAATTGTCGATCCCAATCCGCATACCGCCGCTTGAGCCGTTGTTGCACCCGATCAATGCCTTCAGGTAAACACCAGTCTTTAAACGGTGCCCCATTGCGCAAGGCTCCCGGCTTGCGCTGAAGCACCGCAAGGTAGTGCCAGGGATTAAATACCGTCTTGTTGCGCCCGAAGTGACGCTTTTACAGTCAACGCTGTAGCGATTACGATCATAGGTTACCAAACTGCTGGGACTCACCCGCGCCGGCCGCTCGGCATAGCCGTCAAAGCGCGGGGCGAGTTTGATAAAATAGGGCTTTTCCTCCTGGTAAACCTGCCAGACCGTCTTTTGTGGTATCGTTGGGTGAGGCTGCGTCTTGGCCCAGCCAATACAGCGCTCCATCAAGTAAGCATTGAGATCGGCAAAGTCTGTGACTTTCAATCGAGGTGTAAAAACCGTCGCCGCACCAGGCCAATCTGATTTTCCACCTGCCCCTTTTCCCCGCCGGCCGCCGGTGTGCAGGCGATGGGCTCAAACAAATAATGCGAACACAGTTGCGCAAAGCGGTTGTTGAAGTTGCGCTCCTTGCCCGATAGCACCTTGTTGACCGCTGCCTTCAGATTATCGTAAATCCCCTTGCGGCACACCCCGTCAAAGAACTCAAATGCACGCATGTGGGCGTCAAAGACCATCTCTTGAGTTTCACGCGGATAGGCGACCACCAAAAACAGGCGGCTGTGGCAAAGACGTAAATGGGCTGCCTTGGCCTTTACCGGCATACCGTCGAGGAGAACCGACTCGTGGCTCCAATCAAACTGGAAGGCTTCAGCCGGATCAAAGGTCAGCGGGATGAAAACCGCGGCAGCCATATGCTGCTGCTGCCGACACCAGCGCTTTACATAGCGCCGCACGCTATCGTAGCCGCCACAATATCCTTGGTTCTGCAGCTCCTCAAACAGCACCTGCGCAGTGCGTCTTCTTTTCTTTGGCAGTTGTTGATCTTCTTCTAAGCGGCGCTCTAACTCTTCAAGGAACGCACCCAGCTTCGGAAACGGTTGTTTGCTTCGCTGATATTCAAATGCAGTCCGGTCACTGCGTACCACCTTGCGCACGGTATTGCGT
Organism: Desulfobacterales bacterium; assembly: GCA_037388985.1. Classification (GTDB taxonomy): domain Bacteria; phylum Desulfobacterota; class Desulfobacteria; order Desulfobacterales; family JAHEIW01; genus JAHEIW01. The sequence goes on from JARRJQ010000435.1 coordinate 1,648, forward strand.
GACAGTCTCAGATCTTTGGCCGTTTTACGGATCGACTTGCCGTCTCGATGATAGGCTATGCGTACTTTACGGATGGTCTCCACTGTTAGCATCTCCGGTCCCTCCTTCCACCTACTTATTGGTAGAATAAAGGAACCTTTAGGGGTGGGTCAATTTTGGACGCCGATTTTGGCTAAAGGTGGGTCATTATTGCATGCCGATTCACATTTTTATAGTTATTCTTTGCCGTCGCAAACATTTTACCGCGGGAGATTCTTCTTTCCTCTTCGGCCCAGTAGAAATACAAGTTTGTGATATTGGAATAGCAGTCCTGTATGCCGTGGAAATAAGTAACTATCCCCCAACTTGACAGAGCGCTCCGATAAAACGACAGCGCTTCGGCGTATTGTTGTTTCATTTCATTAACTTTTCCGAGTCCGCTGTAAATTTCACCCTGAATCCGATAATTAATTTTACCCCTTAAAAGATTTAACGCTTCGTGATACAAATTTTCTGCCTTGTCTAATTGGCCGACCTTCATTTGGAACTCGGCGTAAAGTAGGCGGTTCTCTGTCAAAATCAAAGTATTAATCGGCCTCATTTCGCTAATCATATTATATGCGCCTCTAATATAAATGTCTGCAAGATGAAGTGCCCCAATTAACTGAAAGAATTTACTCATTCTATGCCATAAGATTATCTTGCCTTCTATACTCTTCCACGGCGGAACAGCTTCGATATAGCGATTCCAGGCTTCATCCAATCGGCCTTTGTTAAAAGCATCGTCCCCCTCTGATAATTTCTCAATAAATGTGTAAAATTCCGCTCCATGGTCTGTGAGATGAAATTCCGGTAACATAGACAATCCCAGTAAACTCCGAAAGTCTGCGATTTCGCCTTCTAAGTATACATCTCCCGGTTCCATTTCCAAATGAAATGGCCCGCTGACTCTCTGCACATAGCCAATAACATTCCTGCCCAGCCTTTCCATTTCTTTTATATGCCGGCTGATCTGTTTGCCCGCGCTCAGGCGCTGGTTTTTTTCCCAAAAAGGCAGCTCGAGTATGCAGTCGATATCAACGAAGCCGCCGCCGGCCTTCGGCTCGATTCTCTCCAGCGCGAGCAGAACGTATAAATTAAAAAACCGTTTGGTTAAAGGGTACCGAAAACCGTCCGGCGCTTCGACGGAACGGTTCTTAAAACTGATTCTTATTTTTTTCATTTCCATTCTTCAATTTGTGAATTTTTGTGAATCAGATTCTTTGCTTCGTATCAGCCGCATCCTTAAGTTGCGGATTGAAGGGCTGATGGTCAAGTGAACCAGAGAAGCTATTTGACTCCTCGCCTGCTGCGGCTTTCAAAATGCCCAAGCTTAAGGCGATTCAAAATAAAATCCATTGGGAGGTCGTCAAATGTCAGGCTATTACGAGGTCAGGCAAGTGGCCGGAATTTTAAACCGCCATCCGCGTACAATTTACCGCTGGCTGGATGAGGGATTTATTAATGGTAAAAAGCTCAAGGGCCGCTATTTGATTCCTAAGAAGGAAGTGGACCGCATATTGTCCGAAGCTGCTGGTCCGCAAGATAAGTATGGCATGACAGAAGGCGACATACCATGACATCCGTGAATATGACAATGAATTCTGCGGCGGTATCATTATAGCCAAATCTCAGAACAGAAAGGAGGTGGAAAAATGCCAGATGAATCGAATAGGCTAGAGCAACTCAGAGACGCGGTAGTCGGAAACGGCCGAGGACGCGAGGTCGAGGTTGAACCGACCGGGGAGATAAGAGTCCCGGAAAACGGCGATGGCGGACAGGATATCGCCGGCGAAGACCGGCCCAAACCGTCGAAGATGTGCCCGCATACGTTCTCCGCGTAAACCATTAACCCATCAAACCGGCGGGGCCGACCAAGGCCCCGCCGCCCGAACAAGGAAAAATATATTCATGGCAAATCCATGGTGGAAAAGGCATCAGCTAAGACTCA
>JARRJQ010000435.1:3676-4227 GCA_037388985.1 Desulfobacterales bacterium
ATGAACGACCGGTTCCCTCAATTCGTACTGAAAGAATATGCCGGGAAACTGTTTTGGGAAGGGGTGCTCACGACCAATGCCAAAACCCGCTACCTGGTCAATATCGTTTATCCGGACAGTTACCCCAACCGGCGACCGAGTTTCAGGGTCATCGAACCAAGGATCGCCTCGGGTAGCCCCCATGTGTTCCTGGACGGCAGCCTTTGCGTATTCCCGAACCATTGGAACTCTAAGCGGTGCACGGCTCCGGCCGGAGTGCCGCTGGTCGCCGGGTGGCTGGCCATGTACGAAGTCTGGCGGCGCACGGGCAGGAGATGGTGATAAGCGATCATGAAAAATCTGATTCTCTCCCAAACCGCGTTTGACGACATAATAAGCGAATGCTGCCAATATCCGCTCCATGAAACCGGCGGGATATTGATCGGCGCAGCTAACGGTGGGGATATGATCGTTCCTTTCGTTATCGGTTCAGGCCCGAACGCCGGCCGCAGTCCGGTCCGGTTTAAACCCGATGTCGAATGGCAGCAGGAGAGACTGGATGAATATTTCGA
>JARRJQ010000436.1:0-2990 GCA_037388985.1 Desulfobacterales bacterium
AATTTAGGAAAATGTATCGACCGGCTGGTCAGCCTGGGAGTCAATACGGTATTTATTCAGGGATTTTGTGATGTGGAAGGGACCGGTAACGTCAGTTCGGTTTATTTTGCCAATAGTGTTTTACCGGTCAAGATGGACTTCCTCAACCATGCCGTCAATCGTATTAAAGCCCGGGAAATCAGTGTCTATGCCTGGATGCCGGCTTTGAGTTTCATACTGCCGAATCAGGAGCAGAATGACCGGTTGCTGGTGCGGGAATTCCGTCACGGCCAGATCGGCAAAACCACCGATTCCTATAAGCGGCTGTCGCCTTTTGATTCCAGGAGCCTGGAGATCAGCCGCAGGATTTTCCGGGACCTGTCCGCCAATGTCAATTTCGACGGGGTCTTATTCCAGGACGACGCCTTTCTCACCGATCACGAAGATTTCCACCCCAGCGCCGCGGCGGTTTTTCAGAAGGCCGTAGGGACGGAGTTGACCCCCGCGGCGGTGAAAAACGACGCCATCAAAACCCAATGGATCCAATTAAAGACTAAAACCTTGAATAATTATCTCAACGAGTTGATTCAGACCATTCACATCTACCGGCCCACCGCCAAGATTGCCCGCAACATTTACAGTGAAGCGGTGACCAACCCGGACTCTCAGGAATGGTTTGCCCAGAACCTGGGAGCTTATTTGCGTGATTATGACTACACGGTGATCATGGCCTATCCCCAGATGGAAAAGATCGGGGGCCTGTGGACCAAGATTGGGGGGATGTGGAAGATCAAGAAATGGATGCAGGAGCTGGTGGATAGAGTGAATAGCTACCACGGCCTTAACAAAACCGTCTTTAAAGTGCAAGCCTTTAATTGGGGTACCGATGCATGGATCGATGCGGAAACTCTGAAAAATGAACTAATCTATCTGCTGTCCCTTGGGGTTCGAAACGTGGCGTATTACCCTGACGGGGTAATTGAAAACCAGCCACCCGTCAAGGCCATCGCCCCCATTATTTCCGGGCGGGAATTTAGCCGGGATTCGGTCACGAGCATCTCGCCTCAATTGATGACGAAATGATCAAACACCAAAATAAAGAATAAGCCAATGAAATTCTTAGATATTTTTGCATACTTCGTATTTCTATACCCTTGTTACATGAGCTTTGTCTGGATGGTCGGCGGGCTCCTATTTAGTATTCGTCGGGAAACAAAACAATCTATTAAACTTGATGAACATCCTCTATTTTCAATCATTATACCAGCTTTTAATGAAGAGTGCATTATTAAACTAATTGTAGAAAATTTAAATGATTTAAATTATCCGAATTATGAAGTTATTGTGGTGAATGATGCCAGTACGGATAATACTGGAAAGATTCTTGATAAACTAATTATTGATAACGAATCATGGCTGAGGGTAGTTCACTTAGAACAAAATCGAGGTAAGGCAAATGCCTTAAATATGGGAATATTAGTCAGCAATGGACATTTTTTATTAACCATCGATGCAGATTGTATGCTAGACAAGGATGCCCTAAATTGGTTTGCCTGGCATTTACTCTCTAATCCGCGCGTAGGCGCCGTAACCGGCAATCCCCGGGTCTGGAATCGAACTTCCTTGCTGGGCAAGATCCAAGCCGGAGAGTATTCCAGCATCATCGGTTTGATTAAACGCACCCAACGCATTGTCGGCAAGATCCTGACGGTCTCGGGGGTGCTGGCGGCTTACCGGAAAAGCGCCATCCTCAATTGTGGACTGTTCGATTCTGACACGGTCACGGAAGATATTGATATAACCTGGAAACTACAAGAACAGTTTTGGGATGTCAGATTTGAACCCCGGGCCTTGGCTCGCATATTGGTCCCCGAAACGTTGGGAGGATTATGGCGGCAACGAGTGCGCTGGGCCCAGGGAGGGTTGGAAGTATTAATAAAACATTTTCGCATCTGGGGTAACTTTAGGTATCGGAGATTTTGGCCCATTTATGTTGAATATGCCTTGGGGGTGCTCTGGGTCTTATCTCTCACCGGGATCGTCATAGTCTGGTTAATCTTGACCCTGGCCAAATCGCTTTGCAGTCTCTCCTTCGTCGCATCATACTGTGCCCCGATTGCCGCAATTGGGCAAGCCATACCTGAAGTTACCAACCCACTGTATCCAAAATGGTATGGAATGGTATTATGTTTAGTTTGCTTGATTGAATTTATCGTAAGCTTTGTCATTGACAGTAAATATGAGAAAAAGATCATGAAGTATTATTTCTGGGTGGTTTGGTACCCTTTAGTATATTGGCTCATGATGGCAATTACTACACTTAAAGCTATTTACATTGTGCTTTTTCAAAGAAAAAGAAAGAGGTCAGCAACATGGATGAGCCCGGACAGAGGTCTCCATACCCTGAAATCATAGATATAAAGGGCCTTAAAACCAAGAAGAGGGTATTTATTGAAACCGCAATAACTATTAGTTTTTGGGGTTTAATCCTTTATTTACTTGCTATTTTTGTTACTTTTATTTTATGGCTGTTTGGTTTACAAATGTTTTATTATGAGATCTATATAGGTGGGTTTCAGGAAATGAAGCGACTTTCCGAAAATGCCTTAACCATAACTACGGTTGTAGTTGTGATTCTCCTTTTTTGGAGCTACTATAACCTTGCACTTTTTAAGATAAAAGGTGAGAGAAGGATGAGTCGGGCTATTATTAGTTTTGATAGTGATATGGCAAAATTTTTTAAAATCGAGCCCGAGATGTTAGAGAAGATGAAAAATTGTCCTCGCATCAATTTGAGTATCGAGCAAGATAAACTTATCTGCCGTGAAACTGGGCTACCAGCGGCGACAGCGTTTTTTGCGCCAAGGACTGGCCGTGCTCAAGCGACTGATTAAAAAGCTGAAAAAGGCCTATCCCGGGGCCCCGATCCTCTTTAGGGCGGATCCCGGCAAGCCTGCCGAGTTCTTCTATCGGGTCTTCTTTGCGCAAGGGGGAAAAGCTTTACGATGAGC
>JARRJQ010000437.1:0-2984 GCA_037388985.1 Desulfobacterales bacterium
CCAGAGTGAAACGCCAACTGTCCCATCAGGATAAACAAAGGCCCCACGGTAAAGAAATAGTTAGTTCCCTGGGCATAGGCGTTTAATCCCAGGTTCCGCAAGGCAGGCAGAGAATCGTTGTAAGCCAGCACCAATCCCAGAAAACCGGCGATACCCATGGCAAATCCAATTGGCATACCGAGGAAGATCAGAAGAAACAACAGCAGCATTCCTACGATACCCATGGCATCCGGGCTCCATTTTGCCATCTGACCTGAAAAGGGAGCGTAAAATACTACCCCGGCCAGAATGATGCCTGCCGCTACCCATGCCAAACGCTCCTTGGCGGCGCTTTTCAATAAGTGTCTAATAGTATCTTTAGTGGCAGCGAAAATCTCAAGCGTCGTTCCCACAGCTGCGAGCACATAAAAGATACCCAAAGGAAGCCTCAGAGACGAGCTGAGCACTCCCAACTTATCCACACCATTTACGACTAGCTGCCAAGTCATCAACACGAACAGCACAACGCTCAGCAATGAGGTGATACTGGATATGACCGGCCGCAGGGAAGCGGGAATTTTTTCAGTGATAAAATCGATACGGATATGTCCTACGGTAATATGGGCATGGGCCAAAGAATAATAAATCACCAGGAGTAAAAAATATTCCTCTAATTCGACGATGCCGGGCAGGGAAAAATTAAAGACCGTTCGCATTACCACATCGACAAACACAGGGATGGGCATGACGCAGACTAGAACGGCCGCGACGTCAAAAAATTGCTTCGTTATTCTCGCATATAGGCCAGCGAGTGGTATTTCCTGGCTGATCCGTATTTTCTCAGGAATGGGTCAACTCTCCAAATTCATATATTACGGCCCTTAAGTCTGGCATAGTATATGTTAGCCAGGAATTAACGAGCGTCGATTTCTGCCTGGTATTTCTTACTCAGCTTTAGGGCAGTTTCAAACATCTTCCGGGCGTCTTTGTATCCTCGCCCTTCCATGTCTTTGATCCATTCTTCATACACAGAAGTTACCTGAGCGCGCCACCCATCGATTTCATTTTCCGGGATATCGATAAATACATGCCCCTTGGACTTAAGGTACTCGATGGCCGCTATATCCCCATCATCCAGGGTTTTGCCGAATAATCTTGCCATATGGGTGCCGCAGGTATCCAACAGCAGCTTTTGCAAATCGGGGGGCAGCTTTTCAAAGGAGTTGGTATTCACAGCGCCCCAAAAAGCATCCTGGGAAAAATTGATGATATTATGGTATTTGGTGACTTCGTCGGTTTTATATGATCGCATCGGCGCCAAAGGGCAGAAGACGCCGTCCGCCATGCCGCGTTGCAAGGCCATGTACGTGTCCAGGGGAGTAACTGCTATGGGAGAGGCACCCAATGCAGCTGCGTACTTACGGCCGTTCGGCGTCCAGACAATTATTTTCTTGCCCCTGATGTCGGATAGCCTGCTCACCTTTATTTTTTTCGTATGGAGCTGATACTCTGCGCTGGTGAACGCCCACATCAGTTTTGCACCCTTATACTCGGACTGCATTTCCGGGAATTCATTAATTAACTCCCAAAGGGTCAAAGCGGCCGCCTCCGCGCTCTTGAACATAAATGGCATGGCGACCACATCAGAGAGCGGGAATTGGTTTCTATTCGCATGGAAGGCAATATCAGCAATGCCGGATTTGACGGCGGCCCAAGATTCATCCATTGGCGTCAAAGTGTTGGGCTCATAAAATTGCACGATCAAACGGCCATTGCTCTTTTGCTTCAGTTCATTAATCCAGGGCATTACGCCATGGACAATGGACGGATGTCGTGAGGGATAAGGACTAACGCATTTTAAAATATATACATCTTCCTTGGCGAAGGCTTGCTGGCCGTTCGCAAACCACACACTGGAAAGTAATAAGGCGCCAATCAAACTTATTACAAAGAATTTGCCAGTTGCAGCTTGTGATAACCCATGAGTAGTCTTCATCTTTGGTTCCTCCTTTGTTATTTTGGTTTATTCGAAACGTCTCAATACAAATGAGATCCCCCTTGCAGGAAATTAATCTCCCGCCCTTCAGTTGAAGATTTGTTTGCCCAAGCCTCCTCAGACAGTGCAGGGGCTTGGGCGTATCGCCCTTAAATCTACTCAGATGGCTGAGAAGCGCCTTGACCTGGACTTCCGAACGGGGTGTCAATGATCATTTGACCCCGACATCTTCGGGGCGTCAGGTAACCAGCGGTTCCATCTGCTCTCACGAGGGGTGCCACAGCGATTGCGGGCCATTACAAGGACCGCGTGGGGGAAAAGGTTAGTGAGTCGAACGATGGATGTATTGAAGAAAGTGGCGTTCCCTCCAGAGAGTTTAGTGATTATGTCGGTCTACCCTAGATGGATTGGGTAATAGGTTATCCATTAAACTTAACCTTGTCAAGGGAATAATCCCGGATAGAACCCTGAACCACGCGGGTTTGGGTCTCCGCACTAAGTATCTTAAAACAATGGGAAAAAAGTGTTTTAGAAGGAGCAACATCAGCCCTGGAACCGATCTCTTTTGGTGGCAAAGGTTATTTCAAGAATGTACCGGATTTCAATTGGACAAGCATAATATTCAGAAAAATCAGGAAAAGCATAAAATTATGCCGGGTAAAAGTGAACAGGCTTTTTTCAATAGGCCTTTAAAAATTGTAAAAGAGATGTGCCATTTCAATCCCTTATGAAAATGTTTTTAGCAGAAAAGGTAGATCAGGAACTTCATAAATAAAATCTATTGAGATATCATCCGTATGAGCCAGATAGTCAAAAATCCCGCTTCCTGGTTATGGGCATTGGCATAAAGGCGAGGGGCAGGGAAATTATTGGCCGTGGAAAAGGTTATTAGCGACAGGGATGATTTTAAAATCAAGAAAAAATTATTACGGCAAATATTGCACTTTTTAGAGCGTCCAGACGAGGAATAACAAAACCGATCAAAGACCCCATAAGAATGATCGAAATC
>JARRJQ010000438.1:0-5338 GCA_037388985.1 Desulfobacterales bacterium
CAACGTCAACCCACCGGTACCGCGGTGGCGCGAGTGTTTGAGGTCATCAAGCGATCTCGAAAGGGCCTGGGGTTTGCCGACATTCAGGCTAAAACGGGATTTGGAGATAAAAAAATTCGCAATATTATTTTTCGATTAAATAAAATCGGTAAAATTAAGCGGAAGCAGCGCGGAACTTACGTAGCTGTTTAGAAGTTGGGAAAATGAACAAGCTTATCGATCCAAATAATCCGGGTCTTCGTCAAGGTCAGCGTGTCAACCATTATTTGATCAAGCGGGTGGTTGCGCTGGAGCGAATCAATTCTTTTTATTATGAACTCGAACATTTGAAAACAGGAGCCCGGCATGTTCATGTGAGCCGCATGGATGCTGAAAATACGTTCAGCGTTGCTTTTAAAACCGTTCCGCAGAATTCAACCGGTGTTGCTCATATTCTTGAGCACTCCGTGCTGTGCGGCTCCCAACGGTTTCCGGTTCGTGATCCGTTTTTTTCTATGCTCAAAAGAAGTTTGAGCACATTCATGAATGCGTTTACCGCTTCCGATTGGACCATGTATCCGTTTTCTACTCAAAATAAAAAAGATTTCTTCAATCTCATGGATGTTTACCTGGATGCTGCCTTTTTCCCGAAGTTAGACGAGCTCAGTTTTAAACAGGAAGGACATCGATTGGAAATTGAGGGCGATTTCAAGGCCGATGATCCAGAGGCTTTCCGTCTGGCCTATAAAGGCGTGGTATACAATGAAATGAAAGGCGCCATGTCTTCGCCGGATCAGGTTATGATTCGTTCTATTCAAAAACAATTATATCCTTCCACTACTTATCATTTCAATTCCGGTGGCGATCCGGCCGAGATTCCATCATTGACCTACGGACAGTTGAAAAAATTTCACCGGCGGCATTATCATCCCAGCAATGCGTTTTTCTATACGTATGGTAACTTGCCGCTGGCTGATACACTGGGCTTTATTCACGAAACCGTTCTAAAGAAATTCAGGCGGATGGCTCCCCATACCGGGGTTCCTCGACAATCACGATGGAGGAAACCGCGGATGGGCACATTTTCCTACCCATTGCAATCCAGTGAGGATCCATCCAAAAAATGCCAGGTTTGTGTGGCCTGGCTCACTGCGGATATTAAAAATTCGTTCGATGTCTTAACCCTGTCTCTGTTGGAGCAGGTACTGTTGGGAAATTCTGCCGCGCCGCTTCGTAAAGCCTTAATAGACTCAGGGCTTGGATCGGCGCTCTGTGATGGTAGCGGTTTTGATGCCGACAATCGGGATACCTTATTTGTCAGCGGACTAAAAGATGTTGAAGAAGCATCTGCCGAGAAAATCGAAGCCATTATCTTTGAGGTGCTGACCGATCTAGCCGATAACGGCATTGACCGAAAATTAATTGATTCAGCCATTCATCAGATTGAATTCCATCGCAAAGAGATAACCAATACGCCATATCCTTATGGAATTAAACTTCTGCTGACATTTGCCGGCCCTTGGCTGCACGGCGGAGACCCGGTCAAAATTTTGAGATTCGAGGCTGACTTAAAAAAGCTGCGCAAGCGGATGCAGCAGGGTCCTTTTTTTGAGAACCAACTTAAAAAATACTTTTTAAACAATGCGCATCGCAGCCGGCTGACGATGGTGCCGGATCAACAGATGGAATTCCATGAGACGGTTCGCGTGCAAAGTGAATTGGAAAAAATCAAACAAAACCTGACTCATAATGAAATTGAAAAAATCCGGCAGGATGCAAAAGCCTTGCAGCTTCAGCAAGAAACCGTCGGTGATGTATCCTGTCTGCCGACGCTGCAAATAGAAGATATTCCCGCTTTTGTTCCGACCGTCAAAGAAACAGCCTTTGATCGCAAGTCGTCGGTGACTTTTTACAACCAGCCGACTTCCGGGATCTTTTATTTCGCTGCCTCTACCGGAACAGGAGTCCTTACCCGAGAGCTGATCCCATGGGCGCCATTTTTTTGCTATGCGCTGACGCGTGCGGGAACTTCATTGCATCATTACACTGAGATGGCAAAGCGGATCGATGCCTATACCGGTGGTATCGGTTTGGCCACCCATGCGCGAACCCGTTATGATCAGGGCAGTACCTGTTTGCCGTTTATTTCTTTCAGCGGCAAATGTCTGGTTCGCAATCAGGAAAAAATGTTTGAGATTATTCAGGAGTTCATCGCGCACTATGACTTCTCCGATCAGGCGCGCTTAAGAAACCTGCTTAACGAATATCGTGCGGGTCTTCAATCCATGGTTGTGCACAACGGCCACCGGCTGGCCATCTCGGTTGCATCCAGGAATTTTTCAGCCGCCCGCGCGCTGGGTGAAGCCTGGAGCGGGATTCATCAGCTGAAAACAATCAAGCAGATGACCGATAACCTCAGCGAAAAAAAGTTGTCCGCACTGTCGCAGAAATTAATGCGTATCGGGAACCGGCTGCTTGCGCGCAAAAATTTTAAAATGGCACTTATCGGAGATAAAACCTCTCTGGCACCGGCCGGCAATTCCGCTGCGGCTATTTTCGAACAGCTTCGAGAAGGCAAGGATGATGGTTTCGGCCCACCCCGTATCAGCCTGGATGATAAAATCCTTCGAGAAGGCTGGAGCACGTCTACGGCTGTTTCCTTTGCCGCGCTGACGTTTGAGACCGTTCGCATCATCCATGCAGATGCCCCGGCGCTGGCAGTTATCAGCAAGCTGCTGCGATCGATGTATTTACATCGTGAAATTCGGGAAAAGGGGGGTGCCTATGGGGGATTTGCCATATACAGCCCGGAAGATGGGCTGTTTGGCTTCGGATCTTACCGGGATCCTCACATCGTCGGTACGTTGAAGGTTTACGACGCCGCTGCGGATTTTATTCGTGCCGGCAGTTATTCTGCTGAGGATGTTAAGGAAGCTATTTTGCAGGTATGTTCCGAAATTGATAAACCGGATCCACCCGGACCGGCTGCCCGGAAGGCTTTTTACGCTAACACGCCGGGATGTCAAACAGGCTGCCGAAAAATATTTTGACATTCAATCAGCTAAACGCGCCGTTGCCGTCATTTCGAATGAAGAAAAACTAAAAAAAGCCAATCAACAGCTCGCCGATAATCCCCTTAAACTGTATCAGATATGACAAGGTTGCAGGGTTCAAAGGTTCAAAGGGGTTCAGCGTTCAATGTTTCAAAGGTTAGATAGCAGCTGAAGGAGCTCCGATGTTATGCTGAACATCAGGAAACGGCAGCCACAGGCATGAAGCTTTAAACGATGAACCCAGAACCATGAATCCTTGAACCAGATGACTGACACCTGACACCCGAGACCTGAAACTTTCGTCGGTAATGTGACGCCAACAATTGCACCAGCCCCGATAACATCATCCTTTATGATTAAAGACCTATAGCCACCGTCCCTCATTCAACCAGCAGGCCACCAGATGCTGCGGCGATGCTGCTGCCAGTGGAGGCCGCTCCGCGCGGCAGCGGTCAAATGCATATAAACAGCGGGGGCTAAACGCACAACCCGGTGGCGGACTGAAGGGACTGGGAACATCCCTCTGCATGGGGAAAGGCGCTGCTTTGCGATGGGGATCCGGTATCGGTACCGCTTTTAACAGGGCCTCGGTGTATGGATGACGCGGTGAGATACCGAAGTCGCCGGCCGGGGCCAGCTCCACAATCGTCCCAAAATACATGACGGCGATGCGCTCACTGACATGTTCAACAACACTCAAATCATGGGAAATAAAAACATAGGATAGATTGAATTCTTTTTTAAGATCTTGCATTAAATTGATTACCTGCGCCTGGATGGACACATCTAGGGCGCTGACGGGCTCATCGGCCACAATCAGTTCCGGTTTCACACACAGGGCGCGTGCAATGCCGATTCTCTGGCGCTGCCCGCCTGAAAATTCGTGAGGGTATTTATCCAGGTCTGTGGCCCGCAGGCCCACTTTTTCAACCAGCTGGTCCGCAATATCGCGACGATCGTTTTTGGAAAGATTTCGAAGCGCGCGCAATGGCTCACTGATGATGGCCCCGACTTTTATTCTTGGATCCAGACTTGAGTATGGATCCTGGAAAATAATCTGCATGCGCCGGCGCAGCAACCGCATTTCCTTGTTTGCTAAAGACTGGATATTTTGACCGTCAAATTCAACTTCACCCCGGGTGGGCTCGATTAATCGAAGAATCATGCGGCCCAGAGTGGTTTTGCCGCAACCGGATTCCCCCACGAGACCAAATGTTTCACCGCGTGATACCGTGAAGGATACATCGTCGACGGCCCGGATCTTTGCGCGGCGTCTGGCAAGCACCTCCGCTCCAAGCGGAAATTCTTTGACCAATTGGCTTACCTTTAACAGCGGAACCTCAGTCACGTTATCGCCTCCGACCCGGGTCGTGTTTAAGCCAGCAGCGCGCGCGCTGGCCTTCATGAATTTGAAACAGTTCCGGCAGCTGTTGCTTGCAAATGTCAAACACATATGGACAGCGGTCGGCAAACTTGCAACCGCCGACGGCTTCGATCAATGATGGGACAGTTCCGGGGATTTCATTCAGGCGGGGAACTTGCCCGTTGCGGCGATCACCCAATCGGGGCATTGATTTGAGCAGACCCTGGGTATAAGGATGAAACGGCCGGTCGAAGATGTCTGTGATGCCCCCTTCCTCAACTATCTGACCGCCATACATCACGATGATTCGCGAAGCCGTTTGGGCGACGACACCTAGGTTGTGACTGATGAGCAACAAGGACATGTTCAATTTTTCTTTAAGTTCCCGCATCAGAGACAGAATCTGAGCCTGAATGGTTACATCCAAGGCGGTGGTGGGCTCATCTGCAATGAGTAATTTGGGTCGACACACCATGGCCATGGCGATCATCACGCGCTGGCGCATGCCCCCTGAGAGCTGGTGAGGGTAGTCACCCAGTCGTTGACGGGCCGCCGGGATTTTAACCTGATCCAGCCACTCAGCGGCCTCGGCCAATGCCTCTGATCGTGAAAGCCCCATATGGGTCACCAATGGTTCGGCCACCTGTCTGCCGATGGAAAGCACCGGATTTAAAGATGTCATGGGTTCCTGAAAAATCATCGATATATAACGGCCACGCATTTGGCGCATTCTTTCGGCATCCATGTCAAGCAGGTCCTGATTTTCAAACTGGATGCAGCCGGCTTCGATCCGGCCTGGAGGAGAGGGGACTAAACCGAGAATACTTAATGAGGTTACGCTTTTGCCGCACCCGGATTCGCCCACCAGTCCCAGCGTCTCACCGCATGCCAGATCAAAGCTGACCTTGTCCACTGCCCTGACGATGCCTTCGGGAAGGCGGAA
>JARRJQ010000439.1:0-5279 GCA_037388985.1 Desulfobacterales bacterium
CCGCCAAAATCGATCTAAAAGAATGCATTACCGATAGTCTGAAAAATCTTTTGAATTTGATTTTTGCTTCTCTAATTTACCTTTCTTTCACTTTTCTGGGCTTGCTTGCATTTATCATCCCTGGAGTCATCATCGGTGTGCGGCTGTCTTTTTATGGTTTTTTTATTGTCCTGGACGATTTAAAGCCGGTTGATGCCCTGAAGAAAAGCGCTCAGGCTACCAAAGAATACACATGGATGATGGCCGGATCGCTTATCATTATCGGCGCCCTGCTGATTGTGCCGTTGTTTTTAATTCAGCTCATGCTGAACCGAAGCGGGCTTTATAACCTGTTTTCCGCAACGCTGCTCGATTCGGCTTTCGCCATCATGGGCTGGTTAAATCTTATCCTGGTGTTTCGTTTTTACTGTCTGTACAAAGACAAAATCGAAAAAGAGCGGCCGACGGTTAGTTGAATTTTGCCCCTGACATTCTCCAGTTAAGTTTTTGCCTTTTTAAGCACAATATGCCAGAATATTTATAAGTCATTTCAAAACGCTCCTCCAGGTCGGTTTGCCCGCTTTAAAAAGAAAGCGATGCGATCGAACTGGCTAAAGCAATCGCTATAAGAAGGAGGAAAATCAAATGTATTTGCTGGTCAGCGTTTTGGAGGAAACCGAAAAACTGACTGACATAATGGAAGGGTTTGCCAAAATCGGTATCAAGGGTTCAACGGTTCTGGACAGCATTGGTATGGGAAGAGTCTTAATGAAAGCCAAGGCCACTCTGCCGGTAATGAAGCAGATCAATAAGGTCATTACCGATCTGCAATCCTCCAATAAGACGATCATTACCGTGATCCAAAACAAAGATATTCTTGATCATGCGATCCGGATTGTCAAATCGCTCTGTGGTGACCTCTATCAGCCTGGCAAGGGAATCCTCTTTGCCCTGCCGCTAGAGATTGTTGAGGGTCTGCCGGAAGCGGATTAATCCGTGAACCCATAAATCAATGCAGTCTTTGGTGACAGCCGAAGAGGCATATCCGTATCAAGGAATTGATTGGGTTTGACTGTTGCGCGTGCGCCGATAGGCCGTGATCAGCCGAAAGACAAAGCCCACCATAAGCGCAGCGCTAAACAGGATAATAAAATTGGATGCGTAAAAGGTATAGAGAAAGGATGTCGGATCATTGAGTCTGTAAGCGGAAACCAGCAGCTGTATGCCAAAAACCAGATAAAACCCCGCGATAACGATCAGGACAAACTGCCGGACCCACCAATAAATTGTCACCCTGGGCTTTTCCGCATATTTCTCATTGTGATTTTTATGCATAACAAACGCATTTTAACTAAAATTTGCCTTCTGTCAATACATGGTTGATTGTCCGCATAGCGGCTTTCAGAAAAAAGCATGACGGGTTTGTCAAGTTCAAATAAAGATACCGCAAGCCATCTCAAAAATAGTAGCTAACGC
Organism: Desulfobacterales bacterium; assembly: GCA_037388985.1. Taxonomy (GTDB): domain Bacteria; phylum Desulfobacterota; class Desulfobacteria; order Desulfobacterales; family JAHEIW01; genus JAHEIW01. The sequence continues at coordinate 1,456 of JARRJQ010000439.1, forward strand.
TCAAGAACCCCACCAGATAGCGGCGGGATTTCGCCGCTTATTCTAAAAACTTGATGTGCTCAACAAGGCAAAAGCCGACCCGCCGTCGCCCTTTTGCAAGCGCCGGGCTATGGCGGGATAAGCGCAAAAGTGCAATCGCGCCTGAGACGAGTGAAATGCATTTTGAAAAGGGTTTTCTTGAAGTGGTTTCAAAATCCCAGATCGCGTTCGAGAGCAAGGCGTCCTGCGAATTAATAACGGAGCGTACACGTAAGTACGTGAGTATTTTAATTCGCGGGACAACGCGGCTATCGGACGCTAGATGGGGTTTTGAAATCACTTCTGGGTTATTTGAGCAGGACCAGACTCATCCAGGGGATATAGGTGATTAAGGCCAGGGCGACAAGCAGCATCGCAATAAAGGGCAACGAGGCAACATATAGTCTTAACACCGGACGTTCGAATCGGATGCTGGCAATGAACAGGTTGATACCCAGCGGGGGGATGGAGGCGCCAATTTCCAAATTGGCCAAAAAGATAATTCCCAGGTGAATCGGATCGATCCCGTAGGCCTGAGCAATGGGTGAAAGCAACGGAACAACCACCACCAACGCCGAAAAAATGCCCATGGTACAGCCGACTGCCAGCAGAAACAGGTTTAAAACGATCAGAAACAGGATCTTGCTTTCGATATGGGTTTTGAACAGCGCCAGTATCTGCTTCGGTATTTCGGCGTCAATCAGATAATTGGTAAGGCCCATGGCAGCGCCCAGAATAATCAATACCGCGCCTACCAGCACCATGCTCTTTTTCATAATTTCCGGCAGGCCTTTCCAGCCAATATCCCGATAGACAATCACCTCTACCAGCAATACATAAACGGCTGTTATGGCTGCGGCTTCACTGACCGCAAACTTTCCACTATAAATCCCACCCAAAACCACCAGCGGCAGGGGCAATTCCCATATCGCTTCTCTCAAGGCGCCAAAAACTTCGGCGACTTGAAAACGGGTCTTGGGGACCCCGGTCTGCACGGCGCGGGTGATGCTGAAAGCCGACAAGAGCATCACCAGCACAATTCCCGGCAAGAGTCCGGCAATGAAAAGCTGATCAATTCTGACTTTGGCCACTATGGCGTAAATGATCAGGGGCAGGCTGGGAGGAAAAAGCAACCCCAGGGTACCGGAGGTGGTTAAAAGCCCCAGGGAGAAAATTTCCGGATACTTTGCGCGAGTCATTGCCGGCAGCAGAATGCCGCCCAGGGCAATTATCGTCAGGCCGGTGGCGCCGGTCAGCGCGGTGAAAACTGCGCAGGAAATCAGAGCGATAACCGAAAGCCCCCCCGGCAGCCAGCCGAGTAATGCATTTGAAAGGCGAATCAAGCGCCGGGAAGCCCCGCTTTCTGAAAGCAGATAGCCAGCGAATGTAAACAGCGGGATAGCCACCAGCACCGGAGTGGTGGCCATCCGATGCATTTCAATGATGATTGCCGAAAGGTCAATTCCGCCCAGAAAAAACAGGTAAAGCGCCAGCCCGCAAATGACATCGCCGGACTTAAGAATAATCGCAAGTGCCGCCGCAAATTTGATTAAAAACCGCAGGGTCATCAGCATGAAAGTGATCGGAATAATTATCTCCGGAATCCAGCTCGGAATTTTGAGCAAGGGCGCTCCGCCCATCTGGGCTTCGTTTCGAACGAACGTCCAGCCGGCAAAGGTTAACAGACCGCAGATAATGGCTGAAACCAGCTGGGAGAGCAGTTTAAGATAAGACGCACCGGTTTCGGAGAACCATCTGGAAAACACCTCGATGGTGATATGCTTTTCTTCTTTGGTTGCCAGGCTGGCACCGAGAAATGCCACCCATAAGACCAGGTAGCGGACGATCGGATCTCCCCAAGAAATTCCGGTACTAAAGGCGTTTCGCAGAACAATCTGTAAAAAAGCCAGCAATATCATCACACTGAGCATGACGACGACAAGAAATTTTTCCACCCGTCCGAGTGCATCATTCCATTGATCCAATTTGCGCATTATTGGTTTTGCTTCCTGTAGGCTTCGATCAAGGCATTGACTTCATCCCTGATTTTTTTAGAAAAGCTTTTTCCTTCTATCTTCTGCATGGCTTTTTCGGACACGCTGATAAAATCCGCGACCTGCTCGGGTGTCGGATGAATGATTTTAATGCCCTGTTTGACCATTATCTGGATTGCTTCCTGATTTTCTTTGCGGATAGTTGTTTTCAGCTGCGCCATCTGTCGGCGGCAGGTGTCCATGAGAATTTGCTGGTTGGCGGGCGAGATTTTTTCAAATATATCCTTTCTGATCACGACCCCCCCGATGAGATAGGTCAGATTGACATCGGTCATGTATTTGATCTTGGTGAACCATTGCAGGGAGATAGCTCCGGTCGGCGGTGCGTATACCACATCCACCAGCCCGGTTTGCAGACCGACCAGGACATCGGGTATTGAAAGCGGAATGGCTGATATACCGGCCTGGTCAAAGATCGCTTTGGTCATCGGTGAACCGGCCCAGGTCCAAACCTTGGCTTTTTTGAGATCGTCCAATGTGGCAATCGGCGTGGTCGACAACAGTCGGACAAAACCGCCTTCAGACCAGCCCAAAAGCACGTAGCCGTGTTTCTCAAGCCCCTCGCGGAAAAACCCGTCCATTTTCTTTATAACGAAATCAACTTCATCATAGGACTGAAAAAGAAACGGGATCTGAAACACATCCATCTCACCAAAGATCGCGGATAGACCGGCGGAGGTCAACGCAGCGCCGTTAATTTGCCCGATATACAATTTTCTGAGCATATCTTTTTCATCGCCCAATACGCCGCCGGGATATAATTTAAAGCTTACTTCAGCGTTTGTTTTTTTGCTCACCTCGGCATTGATCGCCTCAAAGGTTTTCATCCAGGAACTTCCTTCCGGCGCCAGGGTGGCAATTTTAATCTCGAGCGACTCCGCCGCATCCACCGCCGGTGACATCAGAAGCATCAGACCTATCAAACCGAGTTCGACAATTTTCATCATTGCTGTTCGGATCATGCGCTGGTCTCCTAAAAATACTCATTTACGTGTTCGAGCATTTCTTTTGCTTTTTTATGGGCTACCGTATTGAGCAGGGTTAATTCCGGCGTGTTATCCGCCGCTGTATCCAATACCTTTTCAAGAGTGGCAACAAACAATGCCTTATCCGAGATCTTGCGGGCATACAGCTCGGCAAAATAAATCCGGGTCATTAAAAATTTGTCGCGGCTGAATTCAAGCGCTTTTTCAAAGTGATACCGCGCTTTGGCCAGATCCCCGCCGGCAATTTTAGGCCTGGAAGCAAACCAAATGCCCATAAACAAATGGGGGCCGCCGTAGTAGAATTGCTCATCGAGCATCAAAACCCGTTTCATTAACAATTCCACCCTGGGCAGTTCGGCTACGGCAGCGATTGAATCTAAATTCAGCCGTATCCAACCTCCCCAGCACGCTGCGCTCCAGAACATATAGGGCACATCTTCTTTGCCGAGTGCGGCTACCTCGTGTTCGAACTGCTCAAAGGGTTTAAAAGCGGGATTTTTCAGACCGCGGGCTTCCAGTGACTGCAGGGCATATTTTTTGGCCTTTGCATAAAGTGCATTGGCATAATCCTTGTCGGTCTCTTCAACAAAGGCTCCGGCAAATGAGGAATAGGCCTGTGCTGCGGTGATCAACAGCCGCGCATTGTTGGGTACGGCTTCGACCATGCCGTCGATCAGCATCAGGTAGGCGGGCATACCTTCGCGGATGACTTTTAAATCGGATTGTTTGTTTGCAGATTTAGCAACATCTCCTAGAAGGATTGCTG
>JARRJQ010000440.1:0-3827 GCA_037388985.1 Desulfobacterales bacterium
AATTAACGGTGGGGACATGACAGATAAAAAAGCCACGACCAGCCGAAAACCAAGAAAAAGGCAAAAGCGCAAATTTAAGGTGGGGGACCTTGCCGTCTATCCAGCCCATGGTGTTGGAGAGATCATGGCAATTGAGAGACGTGTTGTTAATGGGGAAAAGCACGATTTTTATATCATGAAGGTCATTGAAAACGGCATGACCATCATGATTCCGACCAACAATGTCGAATCCGTTGGATTAAGGGACATTATTCATAAAAAAGAAATATCCAAAGTGTATGCGGTGATAAAATCCAGAAAGGGAATGATAACCGACAACCAGACCTGGAACCGCCGCTATCGCGAGTATATGGATAAAATTAAAACCGGTTCGCTTTACGATGTCGCCGAGGTCTTCAGAGACCTTTTCCGGCTGAAACTGACCAAAGATTTATCATTCGGTGAGCGCAAACTCTATGACACAGCCCAGATTCTATTGGTCAGAGAGCTGTCGACTGCCAAAAATGCCGACGAGGATACCGTCCTCACCGAGATCGAGTCACTTTTTGCCACCAGCAAGGTAAAAAACTAACCTACCTTTCATCGTTCAGACCCATGTCCGCCAAAGGTGCCTTTACCATTCGAGTCAAGCCATCCGATGAGGCTAAAAGACTGGATGTGCTGGTGACCTCATTTCTTGCGGTTCATACGCGAACATTTGTTGCCGGACTGATCAGTGATGAGCACATCCGCGTAGACGGCCGGCCGAAAAAGCCCGGTTACCGGGTAAAGTCCGGCGAACAGATTTCCGGCGTCATTCCACCGCCGCAGCCCGTCGAATTCAAACCCGAACCGATTCCGCTGGATATTCTTTTCGAAGACGAGCACATCGTTGTGGTCAACAAACCGGCGGGGCTGGTGGTGCATCCGGCGCCGGGACATTTCAGCGGAACGCTGGTCAACGGTCTGTTGTATCATTGCCCGGATCTTGGGGGAATCGGCGGAGAACTTCGACCGGGTATTGTCCATCGTCTGGATAAAGATACATCGGGCACACTGGTTGTTGCCAAAAACGATGCCGCCCACGCTCATTTATCCCGGCAGTTTAAATCCCGTCAGGTTCAAAAAAACTATCTGGCGGTGGTCCACGGAAATGTGAAATCTTCCACTGGAAGTGTCAAATTGCCCATCGGTCGCCATCCGGTGGATCGCAAGCGCATGTCTTCTGTCAACCCCAGGGGCCGCAGCGCACAAACGGATTGGACGGTAAAAGAGCAGTTTTATGGATTTACCCTCTTGGAACTGAATTTAAAGACCGGGCGGACGCACCAGATCCGGGTCCACTGCCATGCAATCCACCATCCGATTGTCGGGGATAAAGTCTATCGGCCAAGGAAACTGGAAAAGACCATTGGCCGGGGTGATCAACAATCAGACCAGATCCTTTCGCTCTTAAAAACGGTTAAACGGCAGATGCTGCATGCCTGGAAGTTGAGCTTTACCCATCCGTACACCAAGAAAGTTGTTTTCTATGAGTCCCCACTACCGGCCGACATGGCTGAAATTATTAGACGATTTCGTGAAATTAAATCATAAGTGCCAGGAAAAAATCGCGGAGTGTCTATTGTTTGCAAATTGAACTATCTTGCTTGCATTTTAAATCGTTTTGGATATAAATTGCCAAAATCTGACATCATTCTTTGATTTTGAATAGCTTTCAGCGCAGGAGAGATGATGATGTTAAGTGAGATGCTACGCTGGATTGGAGATGAAACGCTTTTACAGGAGCTTGTCCGCGGACTGCCGACCCTCGGGCTGCTGGGAATCATTGTCGTTTGTATTCTTTTATTGTCCAAGGGCGCCGATTGGATGATCGACGGTGTGGTTCACCTGGCGCGCCGGACCGGTTTGCCCAGAATCGTCATCGGGGCGACCATTATTTCGCTGGGCACCACCATGCCGGAGGCGGTGGTCTCGGTGATGGCGGCCTGGATGGGAAATCCGGGACTGGCCCTGGGCAACGGTGTCGGATCCATTATTGCCGATACGGGGTTGATTTTTGGTTTGACCTGCCTTCTGGCCCGGGTGCCTGTCAATCGCTTTATTCTCAATCGAACCGGCTGGGTGCAGGTGGGTGCGGCTACCTTGCTGGTCATCATTTCGCTGATTACTTTGGCGGTATCCAAAGGTGAGCCGGTTTTACAAAGATGGATCGGGGTGTTTTTTCTCATACTATTGGCCGGCTATATGTATATCACCTATATTTGGGCCAAGCAGGGCGGTGACCGCGCTGCCGGGGAAGAGGCGGCGGACGATTCCGAATTAGTCGGCCTGGGAAAATGCTGGCTGCTGCTTCTGGGGGGTCTGTTTCTGGTGGTTGCCGGAGCGCGGATCCTGGTTCCCAGTGCAGCTGAGATCGCCTACCGGCTGGGAGTGCCCGACGATGTCATCGCCGCCACCATGGTTGCACTGGGCACCTCCTTGCCGGAACTGATGACGGCCATTGCTGCGGTCCGCAAGGGGCATCCTGAGATCATGGTGGGCAACGTGGTGGGTGCCGATGTGCTTAACTGCCTCTTTGTCATCGGTGCTGCAGCAGCCGCCAGGCCGCTGGCGGTTCCCCCCAACTTTTTCGCTTTTCACTTTCCCGCCATGCTGCTCATACTCTACCCATTTCGCGCTTTTATCTTCATGAACAAGGATGGCCGATTCAAGAAGTGGCAGGGCGGGTGGCTTCTGGGTATTTATCTGATTTACCTTATTCTTCAGTATGCCTTTAATATTGGCACCGTTAGCGGATAGACTTAGATGCAGGCGAATCAATCTGTGAGCCGCGTAGATACAGAGGCCGTTCGGTTTTATGTGGGTATCGGCGGATCTGATGAACCGTCTAAAAGAATAATTCTGATTTAAGCGGTGTGTTTTTTTAATTTTGTTGAAAGATATATTAAATTTTTGGCCGAATTTAACAAGAAATCAGATCTGGCCGGACAAATTACCATAAACATGATTTCCCTTGCATTTTTAAAATCCATTTTATATTAGAGACCCCGGGGTTCAGGGAGGATTGAGGAGGAAATAAATATAATTGCTCTATGTAACGAAATTATTGGGCGAAAGGAGGTGAACTCGTTCTTTCATTTGGATTGAGGAAGAAGAAAAATGTAAGAAATTACTTTCGTGATAATTGACGAGTTTTCTGTCAAAGAAATTTCTGTTCTTGAACCGATTGAAAGGAGGCGGATGATATGAGCAATGGACAAGAGCGACCCCCCGTAATTAAAAGTGAAGACTGGTGGTCCTGTTTTCTGGGTTGGTTTATCATACTGGTGGCAATCATCGGGTTGCGGGAAGTCGAAGCGGGGAAATGGGCCGTCGGCCTTCTTCCCAGTGGACCCAAAATCGCCACCTGGACAGGCTTGGGTGCAGCTTTTCCCAAAGGCATCGCTACGCTCTGGTCAACTATCGGTCATTTTGTATTTTTACTTGTTCTTACAGGAATCGGCGGCGCTTTTATGAAGTATGATTTCAAGCGCTACATTCCTGGTTTTATCATCATCTATTTCCTGGCATTTCTGGGCATCGTTTTATCCAAACAGGCCTTTTTTCACAAGTGGGGAATAGAATATGTTATCTTCGCTCTCGCTTTTGGCCTGATTATCAGCAACATTTTCAAGGTGCCCCAATTTATGAAGGCTGCCGGGCAGACGGAGTATTTCATTAAAATCGGTCTGGTGTGCATGGGCGCGGGAATTGTTTTCTCGGATGTCGTCCGGGGCGGTTTCATGGGTCTGGTGCAGGCGCTTCTGGTTGCTACGGCGGTCTGGTTCATAACCTACTGGATTTGC
>JARRJQ010000441.1:0-2958 GCA_037388985.1 Desulfobacterales bacterium
GATCAACCCCGGGGCAACCGAGACCTACCTGGTGCTCAAATCGGATGCCAGCATGACTCCGGTGGGAATGATTGAGGATACTGCGGCAGACCTGGCCGACACCACCAACGGAGCGGACTATATTCTGATTACCCACCGGGATCTGGGCTGGGATGTCAACGGCGACGCTTATGGGTGGCTGGAGGATCTTGTAAACTTACGTGAAAGTCATGGCTTGCGAGTTAAAGTGGTGGATGTGCAGGACATCTTTGATGAGTTCAGCTACGGGATGACATCCGCTGCGGCCATTCGCGATTTTCTGGCATATGCCTATAGCAACTGGGAGCCGCCGGCACCCCGGTATGTGCTGCTGGTGGGCGACAGCAGCTGGGACTGCAAAGACAACCTGCAGCTGGGCATCATCAACTATGTGCCGGCCTTTTTAACCTATACCCAGCATATGGGAGAAACCGTAACCGATGAGTGGTTTGTAAAAATCAGCAGCAACGATGCGGTGCCGGATCTTTACATTGGCAGACTACCGGCTGAAAGCCAGGCCGAAGCGGCCATAATGGTTAATAAAATTTTAACCTATGAAACTGCACCAAATGATAAAACCTGGCAGAAAAACACGCTGCTGATTGCCGATGATCCGGAGGAAGCTTACGAAGCGGCCTTTGAAACCATGAACGAGGATGCCGCTGATCTTTTACCGGCATCGATGAATGCGCCGTTTAAGGGTTACCTTCACGACTATCTGTCTGCGGCGGGTTTGACCACTGATATTAAAAACCAAATCAATGCCGGTACATTGATTGTTAATTACAGCGGACACGGTTCGGTTCAGCTGTGGGCCGGTGAAAAAATTTTTCAGAATATAGATGTCGATGGTTTAACCAATGCGGGTAAGTATCCGTTCGTTATTAGTATGACCTGTTTAACCGGCTACTTTGTTTATTTGAATAAGGCCGTTGGCCCGGAACCCTCTTTAGCGGAAGCCTTGTTGATAGCCGATGGTAAAGGCGCGATCGCCACCCTGGCGCCCACCGCCATGACCTCAACCAGCGGCCAGCATATTCTGGACGCGGCTTTGTTCGAAGCAATCTTTCAGAAGGATATCCGCCACCTGGGTCCGGCGATTGCCGATGCGAAACAAACCCTGCTGGCCAACGGCGGCACGGCCTATGAGGAAATCAGTGAAACCTTTTTGCTGCTGGGTGATCCGGCCCTGACCCTGAAAATCCCCGTTCCGCATAAACCCACAGGAATTGATGTTCAGCATACAGAAGAAGGTGTTTTGATCAGCTGGCAGGCAGTCGAAGACAGCGAGGGCAATGCGGTGGCCGGCTACAATGTCTATCGCAGTTTAATCTCCGGCGGTAATTACATCAAGATCAATACCGAATTGATCACGGAAACCGAATTCCTCGATGAGAATCCTGGTGGTCTCAGCGCTTTGAGCTCCAATAGCGGTGGTGGTAGCGGCTATTATTACGCTGTAACCTCCGTGGATGACAGCGGCGATGAAAGCGCCCAAACCCTGGGCAGCAGCCCGGCGGCAATCGGCGCCTTAGCGAGCGCCGGTGCCGGTGGATGTTTTATAAACACCATCACGCAATCGCAACCGCTTAAGGGAATTTGGATGTGGGTGATCTTCTTTGTTAGCCTGATCGTCTTATTTTGCATCAAGGCTCGGAGAGCTACTCCTTAAACGAAGTGCTCCTCAAGGTCCGAAGGACCGCTCCTATAGTAAAACGATCTAAAGGCGCTCCCTGCGCCTTTAATTGTACGTTTTCCTCCAATTTTTGCATCAAAGCCGATGCTGCAATCCTAGGTTGACAATCCCTGCAGGAAAAATTACAAGATGCTTGAATAATAAAAGATTCTACTTTTCATTAAACAAGGGGACCTGAAAATGGAAATTCAGCACAAAATAGAAAATGAAGTTTTAATCATTAAGATCGATGGCCGGCTGGATGCCGCAACTTCGCCTTCCGCCGATGAGACCATCAAAAAAGCCATGGAAAAAGACAGCAACCGGCTGCTGTTTGACTTAAGTGACCTGGAATACCTCAGCAGCGGCGGGCTGCGGGTTATTTTAAGCGCAGCCAAGGAAATAAGGCGTAGAAATGGCAAAGTGGCGCTGTGTTGCCTGAATCAGTATGTTGACGAGATTTTTGAAGTCAGCGGTTTCAAGTCCATGATTCCCATCAAAGATACCGTTGAAGCCGGTCTAAAAGACCTGATCTAAAGTAAAAAGGGATAAAAATAGCTTAATATGCTTATGCATAAAGCCCAAGTAAGGCTCTATCAACCACGAAGATCACGAAGAGAGGATAACTAAATTTCCCTACTCGACCTTCGTGATCTTCGTGGTGGGGCAACCAGCGGACGTATTTAACTGGAAATTTCCGGATAACCACGTAACTTAAAATGAGGTCCCTTCCTAGAAGGAAGCTGTTTGTGCATGGGGGAGCACGCCCGATGACAAAAAGCAGTGAAGAAACCGAAGCCATCCTGCTGGTGGATGACAATCCCACCAACCTGCAGCTGCTGTTTGAAACCCTTGATGGCCGAGGTTTTAAACTGTTGGTGGCCAAAGACGGCAAAACAGCCCTGGCGATTGCCCGCAAGGCATGCCCGAATCTAATCCTTCTGGATATCATGATGCCGGAAATCGACGGTTACCAGGTCTGCCGGCAATTAAAAGCCGATCCGGCCACCGCAGAAATACCGGTCATTTTTCTTTCAGCGCTCACCGACACCCAGGATAAGGTTCAGGGGCTGGACATGGGTGCGGTGGATTATGTGACCAAGCCGTTTCAGCCCGATGAAGTCATTGCCCGGGTCAACACCCACCTGACTATCTACCGGCTTAAAAAAAGCCTGGACGAGAAAAATAGGCAACTGCAGGAAGCCAACGATTACCTTGAAGAACGCGGAAAGGAGCGCACGGCCCAGCTGGTTCAATTAAACACG
>JARRJQ010000442.1:0-2956 GCA_037388985.1 Desulfobacterales bacterium
ACTGTATGAACTCAGTGGGAAAAAGGCTAAGTTGTTGATTCCTGTAAAGAATTGAGTCATTTCAATAGGTTAATGAAATCTGACTGTTTGGTCTGTCACACCGGAGGTCGCGAGTTCGATCCTCGTCGCTCCCGCCACTTTACTAAGGCCTGTCACTACCGCTTGGAGGGTGACAGGCCTTTTTGCGCAATGGCATAGAAAAAGGGGGACGCCCATTAAATTATAAGTTTCTATTCTGGTGCAATTATGCTATATATAAAAATATGCCCCGCAAAGCCCGAATAGATGCTCCTGGATCCCTGCATCATATAATCGTTCGCGGTATTGAAAAGCGTGAGATATTCAAAGACCATGCTGACAGGAAAAGTTTTATTAAGCGCCTGGGCGATATTTTAATTGATAGCCAAACCCCCTGCTATGCCTGGGCTTTAATGCCAAATCATTTACATCTGCTTTTGAAAACAGGCCTAACCCCCATTGCCACAATAATGAGAAGGTTACTTACCGGTCATGCAGTTTATTTTAACCGTCGCCATCGCCGGTGGGGGCATTTATTTCAGAACCGATATAAGTCCATTTTGTGCCAAGAAGAAAATTATCTGATGGAGTTGGTGCGCTATATCCATTTAAATCCGTTGCGGGCAAAACAAGTATCTGATCTAAAAAAATTGGAGCGTTATCCCTATTGCGGTCATTCTGTGCTGTTGGGCAATCATCCAAATGATTGGCAATCGGTGGATGAAACTTTAAAGCTGTTTGGAGAAAAGCTGTCTGCGGCTCGCAGGCGGTATCGCGAATTTGTACAAAAAGGTGTAAATCGTGGTCGGCGACCTGAGTTGGTTGGTGGCGGTTTGATTCGAAGCCTTGGTGGGTGGCAAGAGTTTAAAGCCCTTGATCGTGCGGATGCGCACTTAAAGAGCGATGAGCGGATACTGGGTGATAGTGAATTTGTCGAGGAAGTTCTAGAAAAGGCCCAAGAGCAGCATGAGCGTCGCTATCGATTGAAGGCCGCTGGCTTCAGTATTGATCGCGTGGCCCAAAAGGTGGCGGCAATGCTCGGAATCCAATGTGAACAAGTATGGGGAAAAGGCAAGCATCCCCAAACAGTTATGGCCCGCAGTTTGTTATGCTACTGGGCTGTGCGTGAGTTAGGCATCAGTACCACTGAGCTTGCCAGACGGATCGGCATTACCCAACCAGCCGTCAGCCAGAGTGTAAGAAGGGGCGAGGCTATTGCAAAAGAAAACGGATTTGAATTTGAAGATTCATGAAACTTATAATATTATGGGCGTCCCTCTGTACTCTCCTACCTGTCAGATTAAGCGTGATAACAAAATCAGCTTCAGTCTGACAAATTAATCAGACGATTACCGACATCCAGGGCTGTCAATCATTGTTAAGTTTTAAAACGAAAAGAGTTGCCGGGAGCTGACAAATCTGCAATTTTTCTTAAACCAGGACAAGGCCGCTGACAGATAGCAGAATAAAAACAGTGCTCAGACACCTGCGATCTTTGCGACTGTGCTGCAAGGAGGACCTTTAATTTGAAAAAACTTAGCTCAGAGAGTATCGGCCTAAACCCCACTGTTACGGCATTGTCCGTTGCACGCCTGGCCGATGCGCTGGGTAACAGTCTGCTTTTAATCGTGATTCCCCTCTATGTCGCAAAGCTACCGGCCCCCTGGTTCCCATGGTCGGATGAGATGCGGGCCGGATTTCTGATTTCCATGTATGGTTTCGTGAATGCCTTTCTTCAGCCCTTTGCCGGGGCGCTCAGCGACCGGGTGAGCAAGCGCAAGCTTTTTATCCAGGCAGGCTTGGTTCTGATGGGTGTCGGCACGCTGCTTTTTGTTTCGGCTGACCGATTCGCAGACCTTTTAGTACTTCGGGCGATTCAGGGTGTCGGCGTTGCCCTGACGATTCCTGCCTCCATGGCGTTGATGGCTACCGCAAGCAACCGCAAAACCCGCGGCGGCTCAATGGGGATCTACAGCACTTTTCGGATGGCGGGTTTTGCCCTGGGCCCTTTAATCGGCGGTTTTCTCTATGATCGGTTCGGCTTTAACACGGCCTTCTATGCCGGAGCCTCATTGATTGCAGTGGCCCTGATACTGGTGCAGTTGATGGTGAAGGACATCCCCCGGCAGGATGCAGGCAGAACGGTCCGCCGGTTGCGAATGTTTGACCGTCGACTTTTGAGTGCCGGGATCCTCGGGACGGGTCTTGCCACTTTTATGATGGCCGGTGCTTTTGCGATGATGACGCCTCTAGAAGCCCAGTTTAACGCCCGTCTCCATGAAACAGCCCTGGAGTTCGGGATTGCCTTCAGTGCATTGTTGGCGAGCAGGCTCGTGCTTCAAATCCCAATCGGTCGGTTCTCCGATCATTTTGGGCGCAAGCCTTTTATCGTCGGCGGATTGCTGTTGATGGGGCTTACCACTGCCGTGCTGGGCGAAGCGAGGAGCAGCGCTGAACTCATCTGGCTGCGGGTGGTCCAGGGTGTCGGGGCGGCCGGAATTTCAGCGCCGGCCTTTGCGCTGGCAGCAGATCTGGCCCGCCGCGGTGGTGAAGCTCGGCAGATGAGCTTTATCACGATGGGGTTCGGCCTCGGTATTGCTACGGGGCCATTGCTTGCCGGTTTGCTGGCCGGAACGGCTTTCGATCTGCCTTTTGTTTTCTTCGGCGTGCTGCTTGTGCTCAGCGCATGGGTTTTCTACCGAAATGTTCCGGAGACGGTCGGGCAAAAATCCCAGACCCCGGGAGAGTTAAAAACATAAAATCAAAAACATACCGCAGGGGAAGCACTTCATTAACTTTTAGGGGTAACAGAGCCTTTTTATTTTAACGGTTACCCGCAAATCGAAATTGAATTTGAAGGATTTTTTGGAAGCAGCCGGCAGTCCTGAGTAGTGGACTTTTCTGACGTTACAATTATTTGCAATCCTAAAAAATAAGC
>JARRJQ010000443.1:0-2900 GCA_037388985.1 Desulfobacterales bacterium
GGTGCAAACCCTATCCCATGATCCCAAGCCCTCTATCCCTTTTGGTGTGGGTTGTCTGGCAATGATCATTGGAATTGTGCTGCAAAACAATCGTTACGGCAATATTGTTACGCACCAGAATATTCTTAACCGTCTGCACGCGGTTGATGACCGCTCAGAGCTCAAATGCAGTTTGCGAATATCAAAACGAGCCGCAGAAGATGGCTTTATTACAGAAGACGGTGTTCTGGCCATCGTCCATCGCGAATACGGCAAATCGGCAAATCTCGACCCGCTGACCGTGCGAGCCATCGCACAGGCAATAACTTTCCGCCTGGTCCGTGAACATCATATACTGGAACTGCACGGGGATGAGCGCGGATTTTTCCTGATACCCTATGCCGGCATTTTTAGAATTGACTCTATCTTCGATGAAATAACGGTGTGGATCCGTAAAATTATTTTGACCGGCCTTGTTATTATCTGGTTGATTTCACCTATCGATTTTTTCCCTGACAGCATCCCTATTTTAGGTGCCCTCGATGACGCCGTGATAACCCTTGTCGGCGCAGGGCAGTGGCTGGATACGTTTCGACGCAGGCGGCCGGCGCTTCCAGCGCCATAGAAAACCATTAAGATTCTAACAGGTGATGTCATAAACCGCAGAATATTGAACAAGGAATTATGAATATCGAAGGATTGAAAAATGAAATAAATTTCTTACTTCGACATTCCCTGTTCGACCTGCCCGCCATGCGAGACCGCAAGGCGAAGCGGGCGGGTATTCGATATCCAATAGCAGCTCAAACAGATCCGGCACCGGGGGAACACCTATGACCGAAATAAAAATTGGCGGTTATTACCCGGGGGTCGTTGGTAAAATTACCGAAATTCATGCCGTCTACTACCACACATACTGGGGGTTTGATATTTCCTTCGAAACTCAGGTGGGCAGAGAGCTTTCGGTTTTTATGAGTCAATTTGATAATGACCGAGACGGCCTCTGGGTGGCCACCTGCAACAGAAAGTTTGCCGGCTCCATTGCAATCGACGGGCATCACACTTCCGCCGATGGAGCCCGGCTGCGCTGGTTTATCGTTGATCCCGATTTCCAAAATGCCGGACTTGGCAAAAAATTGATTTCCCGTGCGATTGACTTCTGCAAACAGAAGAAATTCCCTAAGGTATTTTTATGGACCTTCGAGGGCCTGGATGCCGCGCGGAAGCTATATGAACAGCACCATTTTCAGCTCAGTGAGGCCTACGATGTGGATCAGTGGGGCCGGCATATAAAAGAACAAAAGTTTGAATTGATCCTATAGAGCCGGACGCAATAAGAGCCCAATATGTTGCGCCCTTGAATGAAGAATCGAAAAAAATATTTTTTTAAAACACCGTCATTTGTTTGCAAGGGAGGCATGCGGTTATGCAAAAGGTGGAGGTCAGGTTTGGCAAATGGATTGAAGAGGGGTTTACCCTGTACAAAAACAATTTCGGCACCCTGGTTCTGGCCTCGGTCATTGCACTGGTGCTGAGCACGGTAACCATCGGCCTGCTGGCCGGTCCGATGATTGCCGGACTGGTAATCATAACGCTGCAGCTTTTGCGCAGGGAAGATCCCAAACCCGATGCCGGCAGGGTTTTCAGGGGATTTGATTATTTCCTGAACTCTTTTCTGTTTATCGTCATCTGGGGAATTGCGATTCTGATCGGATCATTTATCCTGGCACTTTTCCCGGTTATCGGGCAATTGCTTTCTCTTTTTTTCATATACGCTGCCCAGGCTTTTTTGATGTTCGGCATATATTTGATTGTGGACAAACAGATGAATTTCCGTCCGGCCTCCAAAGAAAGCATTCAAACGGTCAAAACCAATTTCTGGCCTTTTTTTGGCCTGTCGGCAATTGCAAGCATTATCGGCAGCATCGGTGCCATTGCTTTTGGTATTGGAATTGTCTTCACCATCCCCATTCAAGCCTGCATTCTGGCCGTCGCCTATCATGAGATATTTGGCAAAACCGGGCAACCATCGGCTCCCGATACTGCGTCAGCTGCAGAACCGTTTTAACAAGTATATCGATCTTGAATATCTGTAAAAAGTGTATAGTTTAGCTTTAACCGAAAAATTATTAGCCGTTTTAAAAAAGGAGGTCGATATTATGAAAGAAAAGCGGAACTTACACCTTAAAGTCCAGGAATTATGTGATTGCTACGCGACAAATGACCCGCTAAAGGAAATGTCTCAGATTAAAGGGGACAGCGACACGGATGAAGCCGCTTTAAAATGGCTTGCTCTGGCCGCCCTGCATGGCGTCAACGATAATGCCAAAGAAGTGATCATCAGCCGCTCGACGGATGGAGAAATCAAGGTAACCGCAAAATACCGTGAAGCCGAACTTCCCTCTCCCGGACCGGAAATCGGGGAAAAAATCATCGGTGCAGTCCGCGAGATTACCCATATTGAGAGCGGCAAAGGTAAGACCCCATTGGCCCTGGGTATTCGTCAAGACAGCATCGAGCTTGAAATTAAAATGAAATCAAAAGATGAGGGGGAAAGGGTCACCATAAAATTCCCTGAATGACGGATGCGTCACACCACCTTACTCAAAGCAGATGCCGCCAGACACTTAATCTTCAGCCTGCTTGGCCTGCTCTTCAGCTAAGCTGGCCTTTTTTTCGGCTTCGATCGCTTTTTGCTCGGCTACTTTCGCTCTTTCCTGGGCGGCTTTTGCATCTTCGGCCGCTTTTTCCATCTGGTATTGATATACCCGCCGCATATATTGATTTCGGTTGTGGGTTTCGATATACTCCTTGGCCATCAGGCTGCTTCTTCGGCTTTGGCGGCGGCGGTCTCCGCATCTTTCCTGGCTTGTTCGGCCTTGGCTCTTGCTTTAAGGATTTCATCCGACTTTTGTTTTTCG
>JARRJQ010000444.1:0-5184 GCA_037388985.1 Desulfobacterales bacterium
GCCGGTTGAAGAACATCTGCGGCAAATCATAGAAGAGCAGCGTAAGGCCGAAGAGGAAAAATCCAGTCATATTCCTCCTGCGGCAGACGCAGAAATGCTTCCTTGAGGGCGCGCTGAACTTTACGCAGAATCCGGCGACTGGATTTTTCCTCTTCGGCCTTACGCTGCTCTTCTATGATTTGCCGCAGATGTTCTTCAACCGGCTCCAACGCTTTGCAAAAAGTGTTGAATCGATCATCATAAATGATTCCCTGGCGAGTCCCGGGGGTAAGATTCAGAAAAGGGGCATCAAGGATGCCCTGAAGGTATCCGGCGGTCCACGGCTCTTTCTGAAAATGTTCAAGCTGGGTAATCGATGGCAGCACCCGTGTGCCGCGGCGATACAATCCAACCTGATTGACTGCAGCGGGATCGCTGAGATACAATTCCAGGTAGATATCACCCAGTGCGGTTTCGGCCGGTCGCAGGTTATGGAGCAACCGCCCGGAAAACTGCCGCGGCACCACAATATATTCCGCCCGGCCGGTGCGGTCCACAACCCTGATATTGGCTCCCGAAGTCTTGATTCTGTCGCGGAGTTCGGATGCGAGATATCGCTGGATCTTTTCACCCGTCAGTGATCTCAACCCCGGCAATACGGGATAGATCATCAGCTCCGTGCCTTCAAAGGGAATCAATACATGTCTCTTTGAAACCGTGAATTTTTGCGAGTTTTTGGCCATGATCATCTCGTAGGAATTTCCATCAGCCCCGCAACTGGTGATATGAAGGTTTTGTCCGACCGTCCAGAAACTCAGCAGACCGATGCCGAATTCACCCTGAATTCCCTGCACGCCCTCGGATTTTAAACGCCGCTTGATTGAATCACAAATGTGGGTGGCTACATGGCGGAAATCCGGCAATCCCTGTTCATCCCTGGGAATTCCTTCGCCATCGTCGCTAACCTTGAGATAGAATTCTCCCTTCTTTCTGCCTCTTACGATAAGCACGTGCCTGGCTCTGGCATCGATGCTGTTTTCCACAAACTCGGCCACGGCTTTCAGTGGATTGGCCTGTGAACTGGCGATGATACTGATCGCATTCCAGTGGTTGGCGATCCGCAGTTTCCCGGCGTGAGTCCTTTTTTTCTGTCTTTTTGGAGCAGATATGGCCACTACCAGCCTCCAGGTGCTGGGTTTAAGTTTTTCGTTACAGGCGAAATTAGCCTGAATTTATACTGCTTATTATATAATGTCAATTGGTTAGCTTGATCAATCCTTTAATGGGCGATCTCAATTCCCCCCTTCCGAATGATTGCTTCTAGCAGCCGATAGATTCTCTTATCGTTTCGGCAATGATTTATCTGCCTTGGCACGCGCTGTCAAAAAGCATTTTTTCTTTCTTAAAAAAGCGTGAACTGGGTTAAGCACACGCATTTGTTAATTCTTCAGTCGGCAGGCGCCTCTGTAACTTGAATCCAGGTATTTATAGGAAAAAATCATCTTGACTTTTTGCCGTTATAACGGTAAAAGTTATATTTTTAATTCATAAAAACCATTTTTCAAGAAAATAATGCATTTTTTACTGTTATAACAGTAAAAATTTGTATAAAACAATAAAAAATGGGCATACAAAAGTTTGAATACATTATTTTACCACTAAAGCGGCAATTATAGGGGGTTTGTCTTTGGACTATAAACTTAACGAGATCGTTCTGTTTCATCGCAAAAAAAGTGGTCTTTCGCGCAACCAGTTGGCTGATCTGGCAGGTGTCGGTAAAACTGTTATTTATGATATCGAAAAAGGGAAAGAAACGATTCGGTTTTCAACCTTGCAAAAAGTGCTTACGGCCCTGAATATCAAGATCACTTTTACCAGCCCGCTGATGGAGGTGCTCAGTGAGACGCGCTGAAGTGTCTATGCATGGTATGCCTGCCGGTATTTTAGAGGAAATTGAAGTCGGCAGAAAATACCGGTTTACTTATTTGGAGAACTACCAAGGCCCCCCTGTCTCTCTAACCATGCCGGTGGAGGAAAAGGAATTTGTTTATGATCATTTTCCCCCGTATTTCGATGGTCTTTTGCCGGAAGGATTGCTTCTCGAAGGCCTTTTGAAACAACGCAAAATTGATAAATATGATTATTTGGGCCAGCTCATAGCAGTCGGAAATGATTTAGTAGGGGCAGTTACCATTCAGGAAATATAGGCATGAACCGGTGTCCAATTACATATAAGGAATGTCAAGATAGTCGGTATTCGATTGAAGGTTTAAAAAAGCTTTCACCGAAATTGAGGTATTTAAAAGACTTCCCGTATTCTGCTGAGGAACAGGTAAGAGAGGCAGTTTTTCAAGCTGCTAAAATGTCAATCCAGGGGATTCAACCCAAATTAAGCGTCCGGCTAAATGTTAAAGGGGAGATCTTTGAAATTGTAGACAAAGGCGGTCACTATATTCTTAAACCGCAAACGGTTCATTATAAAGAAGTTCCGGAAAATGAGGATGTGACCATGCGCTTAGCCAGACTAATCGGGATCGATGTCCCCCTCCATGGTTTGTTGTATTCAAAAGATGGCACAATGACTTATTTTATCCGTCGCTTTGACCGAGCAGGCAGAAACAAAAAAATACCAGTGGAGGATTTCGCTCAGCTTTCCGGAAAAAATCGAGAAACCAAATATGATTCGTCCATGGAGCAAGTCATATTACTTATCGAAAAATTTTGCACATTTCCGGCTATTGAAAAGTTAAAGCTGTTTAATTTGACACTGTTTAATTACTTGATCGGAAATGAAGATATGCACTTGAAGAATTTTTCCGTCATACGAGGCGATCTGAAAGTTGAATTATCCCCGGCTTATGATCTTTTAAACACAACAATCATTTTAGATTCTCAAGGAGAGCTTGCGCTTTCACTCAAGCGCTAACTCAAAAATCTATAGAGCAAACAAAAGGTCAAATTAGAAATGCCCTGCCCAAATGGATTGATTATATTCAGACATGCTTTTTAACTGATACGATGAAGACCAAATACCTAAGCCTTCTTAAGGAAAGATTAGACAAACTCGAGCTCGGCTGAGATGGCCGAAATCGCCTTTTTTGTGCTTTTCCGATCAGTCTCTCTCTAAGGCACGCAACCTAAAATCCGAAATGTTGCAAAATATTGCTGATGTGACTATGCAATCTTTTAGAATGATAACTGAGAGTACTCATGCGGAGCTATTTTTCTGTGGCAGTCTGTAAGCTATAATCTGCCGCTTTGATATCGACAATCGGCACTCTGTGAAAAAGAGCCTCATGCGTTTGAACTTGTGGGGTGTCAAGCGCAAACCGCCTCCGCAGAGGCGAATGCCCCGCCGCCTGAAACCTTAATCTTTTATGATGATTCACCATCACTGCCTGCACGGAGCATCACCTGATCGATCCTGATTAAACGATTGAAACCTACCAGTAAAAAAATCAGCCGCATGCAAGCTGCGCGCAATTTGGCTAAAAAATTCACCTGTTACCAAAAAATACGCATTGACAACCAAATTTTCATTGAATTATTAAAGTGGAGTGAACCCCTCCAATTGCAGAAAAAATGGCTGAGTGTTAAGACAGGGTCAGCAAGAAAGGACCTTGTCATGAAACGAAGACGGTTCACTCAAGATTTTAAAAGATCAGTTGTTGAACAATTACTTAGCGAGACTACCGGGCCAGCAGAATTATGCCGCAGATATAACCTTTCCTCCGGGCAGCTTTACACCTGGAAAAAGCAATATGCCGACGGCCAGCTGGATCCGGAACCCTCCCGGGAAGCTGAACTGGAGGCTCGGGTTCGGGAATTGGAAGGACTTCTGGGCAAGGTAATCCTTGAAAATGAATTCTTAAAAAAAGCCGTTCGCAATAGCCTCAAACAAACACAGAAAAAAGAAAGTTCATTGCCCAAAACCGCCCCCTCATCCAAAGCATTGAAAGGGCTTGCGAGCTGATGCAACTTTGCCGACGAACATACTACTACCAGCCAAGGGAAAAGCCTTCTGATAAAGCACTGCTTGAGCGTATGGAGCAAATTTGTCTGGTCTTTCGCAGATACGGCTACCGCCGGATAACCCAACAACTCAAGCGCGAAGGATGGGGGATCAATCACAAAAAAGTGCATCGCATTATGCGGGAGAAAGGCTGGCTATGCCATCTTACGCAATTTAGACACCTCTCTGACATTGGCGGCGCTGCGCTTGGCGATTGAAGACCGCAACCCGCAGCCGGGCTGCATTCATCATTTTGATCGCGGTGTACAGTATGCTTGCGGCGATTATGTAAAAGAGCTTGAATTTTATCAATTTCAAATCAGCATGAGTCGCAAGGGAAATCCCTTCGATAATGCCTATGCTGAAAGTTTTATTAAAACCCTAAAATCGGAGGAAGTGCATCTTTGGGAATACCGCACCATGGAAGATGTGCAAAGGCGGATTCCCTATTTTATCGAAGATGTCTATAACCAAAAGAGGCTTCACTCTTCTTTGGGTTATCGTCCTCCCAGTGAATTTGAATCTTTATTGGAATCAACCCCCAACCCCTGTCAAAACACTCTGATCAGCGCGATCTGATCTGTGCAGTTTTAGGGGGTCATTCCAAATACCAATTTACGCTCATTGTATGTTTCTGTATGTCGGTCTGCCGTTGAATCCGGCATACAATTTACTTACTATTTTCGTTCATTCTGCTCTTAAAAGGCGAGTTCTTATTTTGACATTCGATGTCCTCGGTATGAAATCAAAAAAACTTTATCAAGCCGGAAATTGATATGGCGCAGAAACCAGAAATCCAAAAGGCATCTGCAGGTCGGCCAGATCGAGCCAAAGGATCACCCTTGAGGCTGGAGTTCGGTAAAGACAAAAGCTTTGAGACTGATCTGCGCCAGCGGGTCAACGCGTACTTTCAACAAGGCACCGGGCGATCGAAATCAGGTAATCGGCAGATGTACTTGAAGACGGGGTCATTCTTACCTGTTTCGTGACCTCATATGTGCTTCTGGTGTTTGTGGCCGAAACTAGGTGGCAAGGCGTGCTCTTAGTTATTCTGCTTGGATTGTCCACCGTTGGAATTGGATTCAACGTTGCACATGATGGAGGTCATAGAGCATATTCGAAGACCCAGTGGGTCAACAGGGTTATGGCAGGGGCAATGGATCTGGTTGGAGGCAGTTCGTACATATGGTTTT
>JARRJQ010000445.1:0-2889 GCA_037388985.1 Desulfobacterales bacterium
TGAGACGGCAGTGCTGCTGGAGACATCGACCTGCTCAAAGGAGGCGGCGGGTCCCAGCGCTTTGACAGCCTCCTTTCCGGCTTCCGGGTTCACGTCGCAGATGGCGACCCGAGCCCCTTCTTTGGCAAAGTTTTCCGCTGTCACCCGGCCGATTCCAGCCGCTCCGCCGGTAACCATTACCACCTTATTTTCA
This sequence comes from Desulfobacterales bacterium, assembly GCA_037388985.1. Lineage (GTDB taxonomy): Bacteria > Desulfobacterota > Desulfobacteria > Desulfobacterales > JAHEIW01 > JAHEIW01. Next base: position 194 of record JARRJQ010000445.1, read on the forward strand.
AAGCGCAAGTCTACCTCCTTTCATCGGACCGATGAACGATTGAATATAATGTCGGCAACGCGGTTCATATCCGGAATCACATTTCGGTAACTTTCAGCCAAAGCTGCATGCGATATCTCCTCCAGAAAAGCCGATATCGCCTTGGTCTCAAAAACACCGCAGCCCAACAAAATTTTCAAGATATTACGGGATGTCACTTCAGCCATTTCATTGGCGAACAATCGTGAAAAAAGGCATGTTTTTTCGGTTCCCGGATTTTTTTCACCGGCCAAAAAGACAGCCCGCCGGGCGAAACTGGCCGCCACCTCCACGTGCATCATCATGTCCGCCAGCGCGAACATGATATATTGTTGGCGGGTCAGCCGATGAGCATCGACCATCGTAATGGTTTTGTTCAAAGCCCGGGCAGCCAGACCGATATAACGGCAACCCGCATCGCTGCAGTTTGATTCCAAAGTGTCCATTTCTTCGGCAAGGCCGTCATAATAGGCCCCTTTTGTTTTACGCGTTTTTTTCCAGCGAAATGTGCTGATAATGCTTTGCTGGATTTCGCTGGTGCCTTCGTAGATACAGGTGATTTTAACATCTCTTTTAATTTTTTCGACACCATATTCAGCGATATACCCATAACCCCCCAAGGCCTGCATGGCATCATCGGTAGCTTTATTGGCCGTTTCAGTTGCAAAGAGTTTGGCGATGGACCCTTCAACTTCAAGGTCTTCCTCGCCGGCATCTAATCTAGTGGCCACCTCATCAATGTAACTCGATGCGGCTGCCAGACGAACCGTGTGAGGTATAACCAGCTTATGGGTATAGCCCTGCTTTTCGGATAACGTTGTTTTGAATTGGACCCGCTCTTTGGCATAGGGGATAACGATATCTAAGGCGGCTTCACCACCGCCAAGGGCCATGGAGGCGACCATCAGACGCGTATAACCGAACACTTTGCTGGCCTGCTTAAGCCCCTGGCCGGTCACCTCGCCGATCACGTTTTCCACCGGTACAAAAACATCGGTAAAGGTTAACGGCGACGTATTTGAAGCCCGGATGCCATGCTTTTGTTCTCCTTTTCCACGCAAATAGCCCTCGGTGTCCTTTTCAATAATGAAAAAGGTTGCACCTTCGGGAGTATTGGCCAGCAGGGTGATAAAATCCGCATAGCCACCGGTGGAGATAAACTGTTTAGTTCCGTTTATTTTATAGCCGGTGATTTCTCCGCTCTCTGCCACAACCGGTTCGGCCTTGGTTTTTATAGAGGCAACATTACTGCCGGCGTTCGGTTCGGTAACGGCATAAGCCACAAGGGCCTGTCCGGCGGCAATTTTCCCCAGCCATTTTTGCTTTTGTTCTTCAGTGCCTCCGACAATGATCGGGTCAGCACCCAGCTGAATCGCAAAAAAGGCCGTTGTGATGCCCAAACAAATTTTGGCCATTTCACGGGTAATGGCGCAGCTGTCCCGGGCACCGCCTCCCAGACCTCCATATTCTTCAGGAATCATTAAAAGCTGCAGGCCGATTTCCGGGCCCAGCATTTCTCGAATGGTATCTTCTGGAAATATCCCTTCGCGGTCAAATTCGGCAATTTTTTCCGGTGTCAGAAGCCGCTTTTTAAGTTGCCGGACAGTATCCAGAACCATTTGCCTGGAATCAATGTCCAGGCCGTAAAGATCACTTTGGCTTGATGTCTTGTCTAAAGTCATTGGCATTTGATCCTTTACAGAATTGAACCATTTACACTGGAATAAAAGATCAGTCTTCTTCGGTTTCGATGACTTTGCGGCCCTTATAATAGCCACAATTGGGGCAGGCATGGTGTGGAAGCACGGCTTCGCCACACTCCGGGCATTTTGATAAATTGGGGGCGGTAAGCTTCTGGTGAGCCCGCCGCATATCGCGTTTCGATTTTGATTTCCTCCGTTTGGGTAACGCCATAAGTAATCTCCTAACATTTTGGAATTTATATTTATTTTTATATTAACGGCTAGTTGCTACGGGTGCGCTTCTAGTAATTTATCTTGGAAAGATTGTCAAGAGTTTTCATCAATTTTAACCTACTTGTCCCCTTGTACTGGGCAATCTTCTGTGCTATGGAAATGCACCGTTGATGGAATAATCGTTAAATATATACAACTAATTAAAATTATTATATTTATAAAAAAATTAAGTGTGTGCTGTTAAATTCATTTTATTTTAAGATTGTTGCTCAAACAAAATGCACCTGCTGGGCTTTTTAAATAAAATGAATCCTTGATCCGGTCAAGTTTACTTATGTGATCTAAATATTAGATAATCGCTTGAAAATTCATTTATTTTTTTAATTTATTGAAATATCATGTTTTTAAAAAGGCTGCTGATCTTGTCGGCTCCATAAGCATTACTCACTAATTTACTTAATTGTTGACCATCTGGGAAAAATAGTGCTTCAAAGGATAACACCAAAAGTGAAGAGCAAATGAATACGGAAATAAAAAATAAATTAATTGTAACGCGCTTTCCCCCCAGTCCCACCGGATACCTGCATGTCGGCAATGCGCGCACCGCTATTTTCAACTGGATATACGCCCGTCATATGAAAGGAAAATTTATCCTGCGCATCGAAGACACCGATACCGTGCGCTCGACCCAGGAGGCAATCGACGCGATATATCAGGCCCTTGAATGGCTGGGCATCGATTGGGATGAAGGGCCTTATTATC
>JARRJQ010000446.1:0-2887 GCA_037388985.1 Desulfobacterales bacterium
GACGTTGCCGGACGGTACGTTTCCCGATTACGGCGATCGAGATGACGGATATATTTTTCGCTTAGACAATGGCTACAAGGAATCGCCATTTCCCGGCCTACTGAATACAGCAGCTGATTTTTTCAGCCGGCCGGATTGGCTTCGAAACTGTGAGACTGCAAAAAAGAGGCTTCAATTCTGGAAAAACGATAAAGCCAACGGTCAGGGTGAATTTAAACAGATTCAAACCCCGGAAATATCGAGTGCGTCGCGGATTAAACGTTATCCTGAAGGTGGAATGACGTTAATGCAATGGGGCAAAGGGAAATTGCTGTTTCGACATGCTCCTTTGGGCATGGAAAGTACTTACGCTCATGGGCATGCGGATGCGCTATCTGTAATTTTTTACTGGGATTCGATTCCTGTTTTAATTGATTTGGGCAGCGGTCAATACAATGAAAATCAAATCATGCGAAATTATTTTCGCTCGACCATTGCGCATAATACGGTAGAAATCGATCGTCAGAATCAAGCAAGAATTCTGGGGCCTTTTATGTGGAAAAAATCTTATGAGACCCGATTCAAATGCCACTGCGAAAAGCCGATTCTGTCCGTTGAAGCCAGTCATAATGGGTATTTTAAAAATTATGGTGTCATCCACTCCCGCAACGTAAAATGGTTAAGTCCTCAGCATATTGATGTATTTGATACTTTTTCTGGTGGAGCTGAAATTCCTCTCAGAGGCGCTTTCCATTTAGGATCCTGCCAAACAGTTTGTCTGCAAGAGAATGTTATCGAAGCAGAGTTTAACAAGTTTAAGTTTTACATTCAATTTACATCAGATTTTTCGGTTGATCTTTATTATGGCTCCAAAGATCCTTTAATTGGGTGGAGATCGACAATTTATGGAAATTGGGAGCCGATTTATTCAATTCTTTTTACAACTATTCTCCAAAGTAAATTTCAGTATCACATCAGCTTGAAGGTATCCGAGAATGAATCATCTGATTTGAAATCCACCTCTTGAATCATTTTTTCGCCTCAGCATTTTTAAAGTTTAATTATCAGTCCAAATAAGCACCTCTATCTAAAGTTGGAGTGAGCGATAATCATTTTCGGTTTTATTAGATAATTTTTCATGGTCTTATTATCAACATTTCTTATCTCAACTATTGCCACCATTTTGTTGATCCCGCTATTCATTAATCTGGCATGCAAATTTGATGTCTTAGATTTCCCCGACAGTCGTAAAATACACTGTGATCCCGTGCCGAGAATTGGCGGAGTTGCCATGGCTTTGGGAGCATTAATACCGGTTTTATTATGGATCCCCTTCAATACCTTTGTGAAATCAGTGGTTCTAGGATCCGCTGTACTTGTCATTTTCGGACTGGTTGATGATATAAAGAATATCGGGGTTAAAACTAAATTTGCCGGCCAGATCATAGCCGCTCTAATCGTGATTTTTTACGGTGGATTGAAAATAGAAAGTCTGGGCGCATTCGGACCAGCAGGCTTTTTTCTTCCGAATTGGCTCTCAATTCCATTGACACTGGTCATTATCGTGGCCGTGACCAATGCGATCAACCTGTCTGATGGACTGGATGGTTTGGCCGGAGGGGTAACGCTGATAACCTTCCTGTGTATCGGTTACCTGTCCTATCTGGATAACCTGCAAGCTTATGAAATTATATCTGTTGCGCTAGTCGGTGCAATTTTCGGGCTGCTGCGATACAATACCCACCCCGCTATCGTATTTATGGGTGATTCCGGAAGTCAATTTCTGGGATTTGCTGCCATAACCCTTTCTCTATCACTCGCACGAAAAAGCACCGAGATAAATCTGATCCTGGTGTTGCTCATTTTAGGCATACCGGTGATCGACACTTTATCGGTCATCATTCAACGGATACTAAAAGGCCGTTCACCTTTTGCAGCAGATAGAAATCACCTTCATCATAAAATTATGAATCTTGGGTTCTACCACTCTGAATCTGTCCTCATAATATATTTTTTGCACGCCACTCTGGTGTGTTTGGGATTTATTTTCAGATATGAGTCGGCATGGTTTCTGCTGACCCTCTATATTGTCTTTCCCGGAACATGCCTGGCAGCTGTTTTCTTGGCTGAGCGCAAAGGATATAAAATTAAGCGCTTTGATTTTATAGATAAAGTCATCAAAGGTCATCTTAGAAAATTACGTGAGGAAAACGTCATCATCAAATTGTCTTTTAAAGCAGTTGAAGTCGGCTTCATTTTTTTGCTTCTTTTTTCTTGTTTCCTTCCCCGGCACATTCACATTTTCTTTTCTTTATCTTCAATGGCAATACTTGGAATGATCCTTTTAACCTGGCAATTTCGAAAAGAATGGACCGCTTCGATTATCGAAATATCAACATTTTTATTGATCCCTTTTCTGGTATACCTCAGTGAAAAGGACGTGGCTTATTTGATGAATACAACGTTGGTTAGAGCCTATGCATTTTCCTTCGGTGCATTAACTGTTTTTATTCTTTTAACTCTTAAGTTTACAAGGCGAAAAGGATTCAGAACGACGCCAATGGATTTCTTAATATTATTTGTCGCCCTGGTTGTGCCATATCTTCCGGACGAAAAAATCAGATATTGGCAAATGGGCCTCGTAGCCGCAAAAATAGTGGTGTTGTTTTTTGCTTACGAGGTACTGAAAGGGGAGCTTCGCATGAATACTAAAAAACTTGGCACATCAGGTATTATGGCTTTGATGATCATCTGCCTCAGAGGGTTTATTGGATGAAATTGAGTCTATATTAGGCAATAGTTTACATACTATTGGGAAATTATTTTCTATTTTTCTGATCGGTACACATATTATGCAGCGCAAACACAGATATTTCTCTGATGGCCTTAATAAAAATAACATATTGAT
>JARRJQ010000447.1:0-2879 GCA_037388985.1 Desulfobacterales bacterium
ACCTGATCTGAGATTTTGAAACCACTTCTGGTCTGCGGTGGCAGACTATCTTTTAATGACGCGATAAATGATCAGCAAGACCAGAGAGCCGCAGACAGCGATGATCAAACTGCGAAGATCAAATCCGGTGACCCGGCCGAAACCAATCGCCGAGCTGACATAACCGCCTCCGATGGCACCGGCAACTCCCAGCAAAATGGTAACAATGATTCCACCCGGATCTTTGCCGGGCATGAGAAATTTTGCAATAATGCCGACCACCAAGCCCAGAATAATCCATGAAATAATTCCCATGCCGCTCTCCTTTTTTGACGCTTTTATTGATCACGCTTTGGTTTTTATCGCCGGATAGACGCTTGTGGCTGTTTGGCCATGGCATTATTGCCAGTCTTTTCCGGAAAATTCAATAGTTATTGCGAGCCTGCCGGACAAAGCCGCCCTGAGCAGGTCAGGTCTGATTTGATCGAGGTCGCGAAAATATTGATCTTCATCAACCCTGACTTAGCTTATTGAATAGTCTTTTCTATTTTTCTATCCGACTTTATTCAGGAAAGGAGGCCCACGATGACGACAGACCTGCATCTCAAATCCGTATTTAACAAGCTATTGGGCGCCTTAATCATATATCGCACCATCGCACCGATCATTATGATCATTATGCTCGTATCTATTCTGTACTATATCCCATCTGAAATTAATCGAATCAGCAGCAAAACCGTCAATAAAATTGAAGATGAACAGCTGGCTCCATTAAAAGACAGCCTGAAAGACATGCGGCAAGAAGTGAACCGGCTGAAGGGCGAAGTCGAAAAGGCCAAAAACGCGGTTGAAGGCGTAAACACCGAGTTAAAAAAAGCTCTGAGTCCGATGGTTTCAGCGATCAACGCGCTGTATGTCGCCTTACGGGAATTGCGGTATATGACGCAAACCGTGGTCAACGCCATTATCAATGCCGTCAATGTGCTTCCGGCAATTAATATCAAGAAACCCGATTTTCCCGAGATTCGAATCGATTTGCCCAAACTGGACCTGACCCCGTTAAAAATAAACTTGAAGCCGGACCTGAGAAGTCTTGAGCAGATGAAGCGTATTTCAAAAGAAGTCGGTGCTGAATTGAATCAATCTCTAAAAGAGACCGGGGAAACATTTTTCATCGGATGGCAATGGATTAAAGTCATCATCATTCTGTTTGCCATCTGGGTTGTGGCTTTGTTGATTACGATTTTTGACGGCATGCGGCGCAATGTCTATCGCGGATGGAAAATGATATTGGGCAATGAAGCCAAAGAATTCACCGATTGAACGAAGATCAAGCGGATAAGGCACCCTCTAAATCTGCGATGAGATCGTCGCTGTTTTCGATGCCGACCGACAACCTCAGATGGTTGTCGGTGATGCCGAGCTCTGCCCGTTCGGCCTCCGTGATTTTTTCATGCGATGTTTTTGCCGGAGAGCAAATAATGCTTTCCACTCCCCCGAGGCTGAGGGCCGGTGTGATCAACTTCAAATTTCTTAAGAACAGCGCCGGATCCGGCGCCCGGCTGTTTAGCTCAAATGCCAGCATGCCGCCGAAGCCTTTCATTTGATCTCGGGCCACCGCATGCCCCGGATGATTTTCAAGGCCCGGGTAATACACATTTTGAATGCGCGGATCTTTCTGGAGGTGTTCGGCGATCAGCCGGGCGTTTTGGTTTTGCTTTTCAACGCGAATTGCCAGAGTTTTCAAACTTCTTTCCAGCAGATAACACGTTAACGCGTTGAGACTGCCGCCCAGGTTGGCGGCGGTCGCCGTAATTTTGGCCGCCAGATCTTTGCGGGTTAAGACGGCCCCGCAACACAGATCGCTGTGACCGCCAAGGTATTTGGTGCCGCTGTGGGTGACGATGTCGATGCCGAGATCAATGGGATTTTGGTTGATCGGAGTCGCAAATGTGTTGTCGATGATGCTGATGGCCTTTTTAGCCCTGGCAATCCGGACGGTGGCTTTAATGTCGGTAATTAAAACCAGGGGGTTGGAAGGGGTTTCAATGTAGATGATTTTGGTGTTTTTGCGCACCGCGCGTTCGATATCTTCGGCACGGTTGGATACAAAGGTATATTCGATACCGAAGCGTTCGTAATCCGCGGTCACGAAATGATGGGTTCCGCCGTAGATATCTTTTTGCAGAACAACGTGATCGCCGCTGTTGAGAAAAGTTAACATGGCGGTGCTGATGGCCGCCATGCCGGAGCTGAACAGCAATCCTTCTTCGGCATTTTCCAGGTCGCAGAGCTTGCGCACAATGCTTTTTTGATTGGGTGTGTTGAAGTATCGCGGATAGACGTTTTCGGGGGCATCCAGATACTCGAAAGACGAGGAGGTAAAGATGGGGGTATTGAGGCCCCGGGTGTGCGGATCTTTATGGGTACCGCCGTGCACGCATTGGGTATCTTTTCTCATGGTCAAATCCTCCCACCTTCAGGTACATTCCGACCGATAAGAACCATCCGGCGCATAAGTGTTTGCCATAATTACAGCGGGTGTCCGTGAAGAAGCGAACCGATAATCAACCGTGCGACAGGAACCGTTACAATTTGCCCTGAGATGCTGATGGGCTGACGGCAGCGTTGTTATTGATTTTTATGGCACCGTTGATTATAAATGGCTTTCCACCGGACGTAAGGAATACTTTTGATCTCTTTTAAATCGCTTTTCGGTATGCAGCCCACAGTAGAGTTGGGCATGTAAAAGCACTGCTGCCCCTTGTGGGGGCCTTTTTCCAGAATCCAGCCTTCTTGAACGGCAACTTTTTTGCCCACAAGACAGTCAGCCTCGGAATTGTACTCGGAGTTTTTTGACGGTTGAAATACGGCTTCAAAATACATAATTTATCTCCTTT
>JARRJQ010000448.1:0-4223 GCA_037388985.1 Desulfobacterales bacterium
TGGCAATCTGTTTTATCAGCTTGGTCACTTCAACCATCTTGCGGCTTTGACCGATCAATACCGGCTCTTCCAGATCACCTTTTATCCGCGCTTCCAGTTTTACCACCTGCTCCCGGAGTCGCTTTTTCTCAATTGCCTGCCGGGCCAGGTGCACCATTTCGGCGGGTCTGATGGGTTTTTCGATATAGTGATAAGCGCCTGTTTTTATCGCTTCAATTGCAGTCGGAATGGAAGCATAACCGGTGATCAAAATAACCTCCATATATGGATATTGATTCTTTATTCTGGCCAGAAGCTCCAAGCCGTTTAAATCTTCCATGACAAGATCAGTCATCACCAGGTCACATGCACTATCGCTGAGCCGCTCGAGTGCCGCGGAACCGGTCTTTGCCGTTGCGACCTCAAATCCCTCCTTTTGAAGAATCCGTGAAAGGTTTTTACGGGCAATATCGTCGTCGTCAACAATTAGTATGCGTGCTTGATCCATTGTTTTTGGCCTGGCAGACTGTGCTTCATCTTTTTTGATAGTGTTGCAGGATGGCTTCAACCAGCCCCGGTATCGTGTAAGAATTGGCGGTAATCTGAACCTCAAAGCCCAGGTCGGCCGCGGTATCCGATGTAATCGGACCGATACTGGCTATGGTTACCCCTTGAATCAGTTTTTTAAAATTTTCTGACGGCAAAAGGGCTTTAAAATTCTTGACGGTTGACGAACTGGTAAAGGTGATCAGATCAATTCGTCGGTCTTCCAGCTGCTGAACAAGATCAGCCGTGTTTTCGGTTACTTTCAGGGTTTCATAGGCCGGTATTTCATCAACTTCCGCCCCCATTTTTTTCAATTCCTTCGGCAAAATCGGTCTGGCCTCTGCGGCGCGTGGCAGCAGTATTTTTTTGTCCTTTAGCTGCTCGTCTTTGAATGCTTCAATCACCGACTCCGCCCGGTAGGTCTTCGGAATAATGTCGCTGATCAACCCAAATTCACGCAACCGCCCGGCTGTCGCTGGACCGATGGCTGCCGTTTTCATCCGGCCAAGGGCACGGACATCTTTGCCGGCTGCAAAAAACTGTTCGAAAAAATAATCGACTCCGTTTACGCTGGTAAAGACAATCCAGTCGTAAGCAGTTAGGTTTTCAACCGCCTGCTTGATGGGCTCAAGGTCTTTGGGCGGCATGATTTTGATGGTCGGAACCTCGAGACAATCGGCTCCCAGATCGGAAAGCAGACCGACCAGACCACTGGCCTGCTGTCGTGCGCGGGTGACCACGATGCGCTTGCCCAGCAGCGGCCGCTGTTCGAACCATTTCAGTTTATTTCTTAAATGCACGACCTCTCCGATTACGATAATTGCAGGTGCCTTTATTCCGGCGCTTCGGGCCTTTTCGGCAATCTTTTCCAGGGTGCCGGTTACTGTTTTCTGGCTGGACGTGGTTCCCCATTGAATCAACGCAACCGGCGTGTCTGCCGATTTGCCGTGATCGATCAAATTGCGGGTGATATTGGGCAGGTTTTTAACGCCCATGAAAAAAACCAGGGTTCCGATGCCGCTTGCCAGAGATGACCAGTTGATGCTGGTTTCTTTCTTATCCGGGTCCTCATGGCCGGTGATAAAGGCAAGCGTGGATGTCAATTGGCGATGGGTCAGCGGAATACCGGCATATGCTGCGGCCGCAATTGCCGAGGTGACTCCGGGTACAACCTCAAAAGGCAATTCTTCCCTGAAGAGCACTTCTGCTTCTTCACCACCGCGGCCAAATATAAACGGATCTCCGCCTTTCAGGCGGCAGACAATGCCCCCGGATTTCGCCTTTTCCACAATCAGCGCATTGATTTCTTTCTGAGAAAGAGTGTGTTCGCCGCCTTTTTTACCGACATAAATAAGTTCGGCCGATTCGCGGGCATAGTTCAGCAGCGCAGGGGAGGCCAAATAATCATAAATGATCACATCCGCATTTTGGATACATTCCTTGCCTCTTACGGTAATCAGGCCGGGGTCGCCCGGTCCGGCGCCGACAAGATACACTTTAGCTTTCATAGCCCTCCGGCGGTATCGATTTGAGTTTTTCCAGAATTTTATCCGCTCCTTGGGCCAGCAGTTCTTCAGCCAATTCGATGCCGATGGTTTCAGCTGAATCCAGCTGCCCGCTCTTTTCCCCTTTAACGACCCGGGTGCCGTCAACCTCGGCGACCAGTCCGGTTAAGGTAAACTGATTTCCGCTGATTCGACCATGTCCGGCGATGGGTATCTGACAGCCGCCCTCAAGCCGGTTGAGAAAGGCGCGTTCTCCGGCCACTGCAGCCCGGGTCGGCGCATGGTCAAGCGAGGAAACCAGGGGGCTGACGGTCGAGTCGTCTTTTCGAATTTCGATGCACAGGGCTCCTTGCCCGATGGCAGGCAGCATCAATTTTGGATCCAGATACTCGGTAATTCGATGTTCAAAATTCAGCCGTTTCACACCCGCAGCTGCCAGTACCAGGGCGTCAAAATTTTCGAATTCGAGCTTTTTGAGCCGGGTATCCAGATTTCCGCGTATGGGCCGGATAACCATATCCGGCCGTGCATGGCGCAATTGGGCGCTGCGCCGAAGGCTGCTGGTGCCGATAATGCTGCCCCCGGCCAGTTCATTGAATCCGGTACCGTTGCGGGAAATAAATACATCGAGGGGATTTTCACGTTCGGGGACCGCACCGATACACAGCCCCTGCGGAACATCTGCCGGCATATCCTTCATGCTGTGGACGGCGATATCGATGCGCCGGTCCAGCAGGGCCTGTTCTATTTCTTTGACGAAAAGGCCTTTGCCGCCCACTTTGGCCAGGGGCACATCCAGGATTTTATCCCCCTGGGTTTTAAGAATGATAATCTCAATGGGGGTTGGCAGTGGCTGCAGCCGGCGCAGCTGGACGCCGCACAACCGTTGCAAGAAGATGCACTGACGGATCTGGACATTGTCTCTCCGCCACTGCCTTTGGAAACAAACCCACACCGGGACATCAATTTGGATACCTTTTTGCCTTTGCAGGAAGGACAATTCGGTTTTTCACTGCCTAAGACCAGGCACTCAAAATCCTGGTTGCATGTTTCACAATGGTATTCATAAATCGGCATAATGAATTCTCCTGATGCGCTAAAGTCAATCCACTATCAGGCCTGGCGACGACTTTTTGTAAATGAATAAGTAATCATCAAAAGCGCAAAAGCAAGCACTGGACAATGCCCAAGGGGGTAATCCCAAATAAATAAGTGTAGCATGCCATGCGCAACATCGGGTGGGGTGTCAACCCGATGGATTTAACAATCTTATTTTGGATGCTTGCATCGACGACGGCCTGGGTTTTTACAACGCTTTGGCCGGTAGCTGGTTTTGGATTTTTTTAATATATTCCGATGCATCATGGCCCAGTGAATCGGCCCTTTTAAACTCCTTCAGCGCATCATCCAGAAGGTTCTGCTTAAAATAAAGCTGGCCCAGCCTGTATCTGAAAAGACCGTTTTCCGGGGAAAGCTTTACGCTTTCCTGGCAAAACATCATTGAAATTTCGGGATTTTCGCCTTGTTCGTCAAACAGAAATCCCAAAGCTGACAGGGAAGCGGCATCGCTCGGATTTTGTTTTATGGCTTTTTTGTAAGCCACGATGGCGTCATCGATCTGTCCGATATTCGTATAACATTCGCCGAGATACCGAAATACTGCAGCGGATTGGGGTTTCAGGCGGGAGGCGTGTTCGAGAAATTTTTTCCCTTTTTCAGGCTGCGACATTTCCATTAGAAGCCGCCCGGTTTGGAAAGCAATTTCAAACACATTCTGGTTGATGGCATAGGCTTTTAAGAAAAGATCCAAAGCTTTCTGGCGATTGCCCTCTAGCATGCTTGTAAATCCTAAATTGTATCTGGACATCACTTCCGTTGAATCTAATTTTATAGCTGTAATAAACTCCAATTTTGCCTTTTTATAATCACCGCGAAGGCCGTAACACACACCCAGGCTGTTGTGAACATTAATATTAGATGGGTCCAGTTTCAAAGCCTGCTTAAATTCTTTGATAGAACCCTTGAGATCGCCTTTATCAAACAGTTTGTCCCCGCTGATGTTTAAGCTAACAGCATCAAAGATCACCGCGCTGTTGGGACCGTAAAAAGAGGCGTGCTCTAATGCTTTAAGGGCACGGATGAGTATTTCAGCCGGTTTATTGTTGAGTTTTGAGCATTCGGCTATGCCGGCGC
>JARRJQ010000449.1:0-2878 GCA_037388985.1 Desulfobacterales bacterium
CTTTCTCCTCAAAACCGGCCAAAATCGTCGGCGGCGATTTTTTCAACGTGGTCAAGCGCAATGACGATCAGATGCTGAGCATTGTCGGCGATGTGGCCGGCAAGGGCATACCCGCCGCTCTGTATGCCGCGCACATTCAGAGCATGTTTGAGTCCCTGTCGGGGCAAAGCGCCTCTCCCGCCAATATCTTAAACGGTTTGAATCATCTGATCTGCAAGCGTCTGCGCGAAGGCGATTTTATTACCGCTGTCATCGCGGTTTTAGAATCCGGAAAAAAATCGTTGTCCATTGCGCGCGCCGGACACAACTGGCCGCTGTATTACTGCGCGCAAACCCGGACCATTCAGCCGTTGAAAACCAAAGGCGTGTGCCTCGGCGTTGACCGGGATATGGGGTTTTCCTCCTGCCTGGAAGAAAAATCCATGCCGGTTAAAAGTGGAGACGTGCTGCTGCTTTACTCCGACGGCATTACCGAAGCCATGAATGAAAGCCATCACCTGTTTGATCAATCCCGCCTGGAAGCGGCCCTGAAGGAAAGCGCGCATTTTCCCGCCGACAAGATCCTCGAACGCATCAACCTGCGCCTGGAACAGTTCGTCCAATCCGAAGAGCTCCATGACGACGTCACCATGGTGGCCATTAAGGTAAAATAGGCCACCTTGAGCACCGGCTACTGCGCCATTTTTACATCTGTTTAAACGGGTGCGCATAAGATCTGCTGACGGTCAGGGTTTCCGGCAGATCTTTGAGCTTGACGAGGTAGCGGCCGGCAGTTGGGCGTTCTATGCGCCCCAATCCTCCATCATGGCCTGAAAAGCGCTCTGCCCCGCCCGGAACACAGCTCCGTAACCGCCGCCCGGATTGCCCCAGGCACTGGCGAGATAGAGCCCCTTAACCGGGGTTCTGTTTTGAATACGATTCATATAAGCGTTGTCCATGGATTGTTCAAATCCGTAAATAGCACCTTCCGTGTTACCTGTATAGCGCCAATTGGTCAAGGGGGTTGCGGACTCTTTGACCGCAATCATCGACGACAGACCGGGGATGAGCTCCTTTTCAGCCCGCTGGATCAAAATATCCGTCCAGCGTTCTTTTTCGCGACGATACGCTTCTTTGCGGCCGTTGCGGTAACTCGATTCATACTTGCGCCACGGTTCGTATCCGCTTGGAAAAATTAGCTGCAGGGTGGATGTCCCCGGGCTCGAATACCCTTTGTAAATATTATCATAGACGGCAACGCCAAAAGATGCCTTTTCAACCTCACCTTTTATGTGTAACGCATATTCCTCCTCCGGGCTTAATCCCGAAGATACAAAGGTGCTGAAGGCCTTTATTTTGGTCGTAATATCCCCCTGCAGCCCGAGCCATACGATAAAAGAAGAGATACTGGGTTTGTAGCCGGTCAGTTTGCGCAGATAATCGGGCGGTACGCTATCGGCAGGCAGCATTTCCTGAAATGTGCGCAGTGCACTGGCATTGCTCACAACCGCCCGTGCGGGTAAGGTTTCGCCGCCGTCCAGCTCAATGCCCGCAACGGCCCCGTCTTTGACCAGAATTTTGTGCGCCGGAGAGTCATACAATATGCGGCCGCCATGGGTTTCGATAACCTCGGCGATGGCATTGCTTAAATCCTGGGATCGGTCTTTGATATAATAAGACCCGTTTTTGAGGTAGTCGCCGGTGGCGTTAGCATAGTAGAAACCGGAAAGCCTGGAGGGCGGCAACCCGTAATACACCCAGAGCGCGGTGAGTATATTTTGTAATTCCGGGTTGGCGACGTGTTCGTTGACCAGATCCGCCAGGGTCAGGTCGCGTACATGCCACATCCTGCGATACTGAAACGGAAAGAAAAGCTTGATAAATTTGCCCTGCTTGCGGCTGAGCCGATTGACTTCACCGGCGATGGCGATCATTTCTTCGACAAAGCCGCGAATCCCCCGGGCTTCATCTGGAAAATGCCGAGACAGCAGCTGAATGTAAGCTTCCGGGTTTTTCTGGGGAACGCTGATGTCCAGCTTCGGTGTTTTCAAGTGGTAGACCTCGGGCAGCTGCACCAATTTCAATTTGTCCAAAACACCGATGTCGTTCAATATGGCCGCCGCGCCGTTGTTATGGATCGAGGTCCCGTGCAGGGAAACTTCGAAAGTAAACCGGCCTGCCGCCCGGTCAAAAGAAGTCGCATAACCGCCGGGTATGTTGTGCTGCTCGACCAGCGTAACCGGTATGCCCTGCCTTGCCAGATACGCCCCGCAGACCAGCCCCCCGAGTCCGGCGCCGATGATAACCGTGGGATATTTATCCGGGGAATCCATTTTGGCGGCATGGGCATAGATGCCTTTCCAGTCCAGAGCCATCGCAGCGGCGGACAAGGCCGAAATCTTGATAAACAATCGTCTTGAAATGGATGTATTCGACATGGCGACTCTCCTTTCGATTTTTTGAAATCATCTTAATAGAAGAAACCGCTCCATGCCAGCAAAAAGCGATGAAACGCAAAAAAGGTGAGACAAGCCGTCCATATAGCGGATGAGCGGTGCGGTCACAGGCGGGGTCTGCGCAGACGTCGCGAGCCGCTGCCGCCATGTTCGGTCTGGCGGGACCGCTGGCTCTGGGTGTGATGACCGGCCATCTGCGGGCCGGGCTGGCGGCAACCCTGGCCGGCTGCTTTCTGGCCCTGACCCTCTGCTACCTGGGATGGTCCCGGCTCTCCCCTCCGGTCCGCTTTCCCGTCAAGAGCAAAATCAAGTCAGCTCCTCAAATAATTGGCAAATAAACGATTTGACCCTTTGACGAAATACGCACTGTTTGACTAGAAGCCAGTTGAAACTTAGGGTCAGCAGGAAAAACGAATTTGTGCTCGACAAAATAAACTAATAAT
>JARRJQ010000450.1:0-5420 GCA_037388985.1 Desulfobacterales bacterium
CAGACCCGGCAGCACGGATGCCGCCCCCAGAGCCATGGTGCCCTTTCCGACTTTTTTAATGAATTCCCGGCGGGAAATTCCTTTGGCTTTAATTTTATCCATTTGGATTACCCTCCCTTCGAATGAGATTAGCGATTCTGGCGAGCAAAAAATGCCTATCGCCCTTTCTATTTATAAACACCGTACTCTTTGGTGAAATCGATCATGGCATGGACGGTGTCGGCCTTGGCCTCGTCTGCCGAGCATCCCATCCCCATGATATAACCACCGCCCTTTCCGGCCGTATCAATCAGGTTTTTGCAGATTTCTTTGATCTGATCCGGGGTTCCGGTGATGATCTTGGATATGGGAACATTACCGCCGATACAGGTGGTGCCGCCGGCGATTTCTTTGGCCTTGGCCATGTCCGTCTGGTCGAAGAGCCAGAAACAATGCCCTTTGGGCAGCTCCTTCAGATATTGCAGCCGCGAGTTGTAGCCGCCTTCGGCAAAAAGAAACGGCACGCAGCCTTCCTCAATCAGCCCCACAATGACCGCCTTCAAAGATGGCCAGTAAAATGTCTTGAACTGCTCGTCGGACATCCAGCCGTCCGCGCCTTTGTGCAGGGGCATGAAAACAATGGGAATGCCATTTACCGCCGGCCCGCTGAGACCCCATTTGATCATCAGGGGCGTCAGTCTTTCCATGGCTTTTTGGACTTTATCCGGCCGCCGGTAGAGATCACCCATCATTTCCTGGGTGCCCCTTAAGGTGTCGGCAATCACATCATAGGGCGCTTTGGAAATTCCGCCGACAAATGGCACATACCCCATCTCCTGGGCTTCTTTGTCCATGGCGTCAATTTTGCTGGACCACTCGTGGCCCAGACGGCCGGCCTCCATCAGGTTTGCGAGGGCCTCCTGAACATCCGGCAAACCCAGGGTGAACAGCAGCTCCCACATGCAGGGCAGTTCGATTACACTCATCAGGGTGGGTATATTCCGCAGCCCTTGCAAACCGGGAATAATGCGCGGGATATACGTCCTCAGCCAGAAGTCGGTCGGGTCGTCGATCAGGGTGTCATAATCTTCCACCTTCATGTACTCGGCTTCCATGCACTGGTACACATATTTGTCGGGCAGGTTGAAGCCCGGCCATTTGTATAGCTTGTAATCGAGTTTTTCCAGGGCCGGTCCGTTATTAATAATAATGGCCGATGACCAGTAATCCGGATCGAACTCGGTCAGATATTTCATCATGGCGCCGATCAGTTTGTCCACATCGTACATGGACTCCTTGGGATCCGCACCGCCCAGCTGGGGCATGAAAAATGTGCCGAAGGGGAAAATGGGTACCCGATCCGGTGTCTTTTTTAGCTGAATCGCATCCTTCAGGCGCGTAATCCTTTTCTGGTATTCGGCCTTGGCCTGCGGGCTTTTAAAATTAAGCTTGTCTCCGCTTAACCAGCTCTCAAAACGCGCCTCCTGCCGTTCTTCTTTAGACATTTCTTCCCATTTTTTAGCCATTTTTAACCTCCATACCATTGGTTTGCTAGTTCCACCGCCTCCATGGCGTCCTGGCCATAAGCATCAGCGCCCGTAAAATCCATGATTTGCTCATCAATCTGGCCGCCGCCAATCATGATCTTGACCTTATCTCTCAGCCCGGCTTCCTTGATGGCCTCAATGGTTTCTCGCATGGAATCATACGCCAGGGTCAAAAAGCCGCTCAATCCCACCACCTTGCTGCCGGATGCTTTAACGGTATCGACAAACTTTTGCTTGGGCACATCGATGCCCAGGTCGATGACTTCATATCCGCTGACATCCAGCATAAATACCACCATGTCTTTGCCGATGTCATGGATATCTCCCGCTACAGTTCCGATGACGATTTTGCCGATTCGATCCGGCTGACCGCCCTTGGCCTTCTTGAGATAGGGTTCGGCCAATTCGGCGATGCCTTTCATGATCTTGCCTGAAAAAATCAGATCCGGAATAAAATAGGTTTCGTCCGCAAATCGCTGGCCGACAATTTTCATCCCTTCTCTGGCAGCGGCCATGATATCCATGGGGTCCTGGCCCCCTTTAAGGAGTTTTTGCGCCAACTCCAGGGCTTCGCTTTCTTTTAAGTCTGCAATTAAGGTGCTCAGCTCCTTTGCCATATCCTTTTCTCCTTTCTTTTTCGAATCCGGTTTAGAATTCATCTGGCGATTTTTCTTGTTCGGCCAGTGTCATGTAGTACGCATCACCGAGATCATTGGGATTTAGGGCCTCTCTAATTTTGCGCTGATAGCGAAAGGCCGCCGGCTGGGGTGCGCTTCCCAGCATCTGCTTGCGCTGTGCTTCGGAAGTGGCCATGCCGTCGGAACCTCTGGCCGGAGCGTTCCATCTCTCCATGCCGGGGGTCAGTTTGTTTTCCAAGGTATATTTGAATGAGGCTTCAAAGAATTCAAAGGTTCCTTCTGTTGATTCTTTGTCATAGGGATCAAAGTTGGCAAAGTTTTCCCACATACACATGCCGCCGCCGCCTCTGCCGCCGATTCCGCCAATCATGCCGTCGCCGCCGGCCGCTACGATTCAACGTGCTGCGCACCAAAATCCGGAGGGCCGACCATCCCGAAACAGCCGTCATAGCCCCCACCCATGGCCAGGTTTAAATTTTTATGCCCCAGTCGAATCAGGTAAAGCATTGCCCATCTCTCGATGTCGGGATCATTCATGGCCTTTACCTTCCAGCCACCGGTTTCAGATAGAATTTGATCCAAGGCTTTCTCCTGCCACTCGATGTCGCGAGGGGTCATTCCAGCCAGCACGATCTGGAAATCGCGCTTCATCTCTTCGGTCAGTTTTTGGATATCCGGGTCCTTGAGCAGCTCTTCGAGGTCGTAGAGCGTCTTGGTGGGATCCGTCAGAATCCGGATCATAGCCGCCTTCAGCTCGCGACCGAACAGACTAAACTGCCGGTGGGCGATGTATCCAATGCCTGCATCCCAGATCTGGTAGCAGCCGTCGGCCCAGGCCTGCCAGGTCGGAAAGGCCAGCGTATAAGCCCTGAAGTTGTTCGGCAGCGCCGCCTGGTATGCCGGGATTGTTCCTTCAACCGGCAGCCGGGCCGGGCCGGGCCAGGGGTACAGCTTAACGGCACATCGGGTAAATACGCCCATGGCCCCCCGGGTGCCGATAACGCCCCGGATGATGCCCCTGATCCCCGGTCCGGGGCCATCGCCGCAGAACCATCCGATCCCGGAGCCCAGGGAACCGGTCCGCATGATATCCCCGTTGGGCATCACCCATTCCAGCCCCAGAAGATTCTCATTACCAAAACCCAAAAACATGCAGTCCGGACCGGCACCGTTGTAAGCGGCAACACTGGCAAGTGGAGAGCAGCTGGCCCCGGCTCCGGTTAGATGCGTGTTCAGCCCCCTCTTCATGGCTTCAGCCTGCAGGGTTCCCCCGATGACACCCGGCTCGATCACAGCAAGCATGTTTTTTTCATCGATTTCCAGGATTCGGTTCATCCGCCGCATGTCCAGCTGGATGGTGTTTTCGTACGATGGATATCCCATCGCCGACCAAAAGGTGCTGGAAGCCTTAAACTTTATTCTGTAGCGATTGCACAGCTTGACAATCGCCTGCACTTCTTCAGTGCTGCCCGGCATCAGAACCGCTTCACCCCGGGGTGTGTAAGTATCGAAATACGGGCCCAGGTGAATCGACGTCTGGGCCAGTGAATACCGATATGAATCCAGTAGGGCCGGATCCCTGGAGATAAACTCGCTGCCAACAATGCCTTCTAAAGTCTGATAGATTTCTTTTGATAACGCCATGTTCAAAACTCCCTGTTGTTACCCGCAAGATGCCGAATACGAAGTCGCCCGTATCGTATCGCAAACGGGCTATTTTTTGACCCCGCAAAGCGTGATCATCAAATGACACGGCCGACTCTCATTTTCAAATTATGCCTGAGACGGCCCATTACAGAGCCTGGTTTACCAGCTCGACCACATCAAAAACCTTCAGTTTATTGCCTGCCCCGTTAACCGCATCCAAAAAGCTTCTTTCGCACCACGGACAGGCGCTGACGATCGCCTCGGCGCCGGTGGTAGCCGCTTCATCGATTCGTTCGGCGGCGGTACTGAGAGCAAAATCGGGATACGCTTCCAGAACCCCGCCGCCAGCACCACAGCACCAGGCATACTCTCTGATTCTTTCCATTTCAACCAGCTCGAGGCCGGGAATGCTGCGCAGCACATCCCGCGGCGGGTCGTAAACGCCCCAGGCGCCGTTGTAGCGGGGTCGACGCGGCTCATAAACGATCACCTGGTTTCTGATTTTCTTTTCCACACCGTTCCAGGCAACATAGGGCTCTCCCTGGCGTCCCAGATGACAGGGATCGTGGTAAGTAACGGTCATGGGCACTGACCGGCTGAATTTGATGCGTCCTTCTTTGATCAAACGGTCAATGAACTCAACGGTGTGCAGGACCTCGAATGAAGCGCCCAGATCCGGATAGTGCCGCTTGAAGCCGTGATAGCAATCGGCACAGGATGTGACCACGGTCTTTACGCCCGCCCGTTCCCAGGCTTTGATCAGTTTGGCGGCGCAATTGGAAAGCTCTTTGCGGTAGCCCATGGTGTAAGCCCGCAGGCCGCAGCATGTTTCCTTTTCGCCCAGGATGCCGACATCGACACCGGCATCCTTCAGCAGGCTGACGGCTGTTCTGGCCGCCGGCTGCAGCTGTGCGTCGTAACTGAAGCGGCACCCGGCATGAAAGACCACTTCGGCTTTTTCTGCGGCAAGATCTTTGATATCCAGCCCCTCGGCCCACTTGCCGCGCTCGGCTTTGGCCCGACCCATGCTGTTGTTTTGCTTGCGCAGATGATCGACCAGGGCCACATGCTCGGGCGGTGATTGGCCGTCGGCCACCAGTCTGGCCTTCAACTCGAGGATCATTTGCAGGGGCTCGAGGTTGAAACGGCAGACCTTGCAGGTCACATCGCAGGATCCGCAGGCCTGGCATTTGAATACAACATCGCGAACCCGGTCGCTATAATCGCTTTGTCCCTTCAGAAGCGACCGGGCAACCAGATAGCGGCCGCGGGCTGTATAGGTATGGAAATGGCTGTAGGCAACGCTGGGGCATCCCAGGGCAAAGCGCCAGCTTTTGATCTGATCCAATGGAATCCAGCGGCAGTATGAACACTGGCTGCATCTTTCCATTTCCGCTTGATAATCTTCTAAAGCCATTAATCGATGTCTCCTTTAAATTAAAAACAAAGCTTCCCCGGATTCATGACCGAATTGGGGTCGAAAATCTTTTTGACCTTTTTCAGAACTGCAGTCGTCTGGGCATCCCGGTTAAAAGCCATATCGGCCCAGATGCCATATGGCCTGGAAAAATACCCTCCCTGTGTCATCATCGCCTGGCTGGCCGATAAC
>JARRJQ010000451.1:0-7780 GCA_037388985.1 Desulfobacterales bacterium
TTCGCATACACTCGATACATGTAGTCCCGCTCTTCGTCGGTCACCATTTCCAGGGTCAGCTCATCATGGTTGCGCAAAAAAACCGCCCACTGGCAGTCATCCGGGATCGCAGGGGTCTGCTCCAGGATATCGACAATCGGGAAACGGTCTTCCATACGCAGTCCCATAAACAACCGAGGCATCAGGGGAAAATGAAAGTTCATGTGGCATTCCTTGCCGTTACCAAAATATGCGACCACATCCTCCGGCCACTGATTGGCTTCCCCCAGCAGGATTCGGTTTGCATAGGTGCTGTCCACATGGGCTCTTAATTTTCTTAAAAAGGCGTGGGTTTCGGGCAAGTTTTCACAGTTGGTCCCCTCGCGCTGGTACAGGTACGGCACAGCGTCGAGCCGCAGACCGTCAACCCCCATCTCCAACCAGAAATCGAGGACGCGCATTACCGCTTTGTGCACATGGGGATTGTCATAATTTAAATCCGGCTGATGGGAGTAAAAGCGGTGCCAGAAATACGCACCCGCCACCGCGTCCCAGGTCCAGTTGGATGACTCAAAGTCCTGAAAGATGATGCGCACTTCTTTGTACTTATCAGCCGTATCATTCCAGACGTAAAAATCACGGCTGCGGCTGCCGGCTTTGGCTCTTCGGGCGCGCTGAAACCAGGGGTGCTGGTCGGAAGTATGGTTGACAACCAGTTCGGTGATGACGCGCAATCCGCGCCGGTGGGCTTCGCGCAAAAACGCTTTAAAGTCGCGCAGTTTTCCGTATGCCGGGTGAATGTTGGTGTATTCTGAGATATCGTATCCGTCGTCCTTTAGCGGAGACGGGTAAAAGGGTAAAAGCCAGATGGCCGTTACCCCGAGATTTTGAAGATAGTCGAGCTTTTGAGCGAGCCCTCTGAAATCGCCCATGCCGTCTTCATCGCTGTCGAAAAAAGTTTTAACATGCAGTTGATAAATGATGGCATCCTTATACCAGAGCGGATCATCATCGAGCAGTATATCCTTTTCCATCACTTTCATCTGTTTTGTCCATCCTACATAAAATAATCGAAATCGTGTTCCGTACGAATTTTACGCCGCAAACGGAAAATATGCACCGGCATATTTTGGGGATTTAGTTCCAGATAATTACGTGAGCCATGCCAGAGATAGCGGGCACCGCTGATTAGATCATGCATTTGAAAAGGCTGGTGCGGATCCAGGTTTAGCTCAGCCAGAGGCAATTGCATCCACCCCGAATGGGTGTGGTGCGGATCGAGATTGACCACCGTCAGGATGATATTGGAAAAGTCCTCGGTATGCTTACTGTAGCAGATCAGCTGTTCGTTATCGATGATGTGAAAGCGCAGGCTCCAGTCGTTTTGCAGGGCCGGGTTTTCTTTGCGGATGCGGTTGATCCGTGCGATAAAGTCCCTTAAATTCTCGAGGCGATCGAGGTCCCAATGCTTGATTTCATACTTTTCCGAATCCAGATATTCTTCGCTTCCCAGCTCCCGGGCTTTATTGACGCACAACTCGAAGGCCGGTCCGTAAATCCCGTAGTTGGCCCCCAGCGTGGCGGCCAGCGCCAGTCTCACCATAAAAGCCGCCCGACCGCCCATCTGTAAATATTCGGTAAGGATATCGGGTGTGTTGGGCCACACATGAGGCCGAAAAAATTCACGCACCTCGGTCTGAGTCAGTTCTTTAAAATTCTGTGCAAGCTCCCATTTTGTGTTGCGCCATGTAAAATACGTATAGGATTGTGAAAAACCCAGTTTGGCCAGCCGATACATGACCTTAGGTCGCGTAAAAGCCTCGGAAAGAAAAATGACTTCGGGTCGCTCTTTTTTGATCTCTCCTATCAGCCATTCCCAGAAGGCAAACGGTTTGGTATGCGGGTTGTCCACCCGAAAGATGCGCACGCCCTGATCGATCCAGAAACGCACCACGTCCAAAAGCTCATTCCAGAGCGCCTGCCAGCTGTCGGTTTCAAAGTTAATGGGATAAATATCTTCATACGTTTTAGGCGGATTTTCAGCGAACTGAATCGTACCGTCGGGTCGCTGGCGAAACCATTCCGGGTGCTCTCTGACATAAGGATGGTCCGCCGAACATTGGAAAGCAAGGTCCAAGGCTACCGTAATACCGAATTCCTTGGCCTTATCCACAAACCGACGAAAGTCTTCCAGGGTGCCCAGCCGGGGATGTATCGCCCGGTGCCCGCCTTCCGGCGATCCGATGGCCCAGGGGCTTCCCGGGTCATCGGGTCCGGCCTGCGGCGTGTTGTTTTTGCCTTTGCGATGGGTTTGACCGATGGGATGAATCGGAGGCAGATAAAGGACATCGAAGCCCATTTCCGCGATATACGGCAGACGATCTTCACAATCTTTAAATGTACCGTAGCGGCCGGTTTCTTTGGCGCATGAGCGGGGAAACATTTCATACCAGGTGCTGAATCGGGCCTGCAACGGTTCAACGATCACCGGCAGGCTTTTTTCATAACGCGTGGCATAGGTTCTATCCGGATAATGGGAAGCCAGTGTCCGGCGGCCGCCTTTTTCCTTAAATCCCGCTGCCAGGTCCTGAAGTGATCCACCCAGCCCTTCATGGTGTACCAATAACGGCCGAGAGTACTGACCCGAAAAGCGCCCTGCCAGCGATCGTTGGCCAGGGATTTCAT
Organism: Desulfobacterales bacterium; assembly: GCA_037388985.1. GTDB lineage: Bacteria > Desulfobacterota > Desulfobacteria > Desulfobacterales > JAHEIW01 > JAHEIW01. The sequence continues at coordinate 2,665 of JARRJQ010000451.1, forward strand.
AAAAACCGCCTTCCATGCCGCTTCAGCTTCGTATCGGTAAAGCAGAATAGCGGTGACGACATCATGGCTATCAGCGGTAATATCGGCTTCCACCCGGACTTCTTCGCCCACCGATCGCTTAATGGCAAAATGCCCCCCGTCGATTTCCGGTTCGACCCCTTCGATAATGACGCGTCTTCTGATATCCTTGATCTCTTTAGATGGCATCTGATCACCTGTGTTGTACCGTTCGAAACGCAGAATGATTGTCCCGCATTGTATTAGATTCTATTGCTTAAATCTCTAATATAACTTAAAAAATAATTATGTAAATACCGTAAAGCCCGTATTTTTATCTTCACAGGAGTGCAATCTTTGATTCACGTATAAATTCAGGCGAATACATATCAATCCGGGAACGGATACCGCATCGACCCCATTTATGTCTCAGACGGACCGGATTAGATATCAGACTATGGAAACTCACGATCAATCAAAAATATTAGAAGCCATGCAAAAGCCGGTTGAATGGTAGCAGAATCGATTTGCTGACGAACGTCTTAAGCCGACTTTACCAATCGTTTCAGCTCCAGCGTAAGAATTGAGGCATTCGGATCTCCGAACACCGTCCTCAAAAATTGTAAGGAAAATTTCGTCCAGTTAATGGGATTTGTGAGAAAGAGGATTAATCTGCGAATATTTCTATTTATCCGCAGCACAAAACTGAACTTCTTGAGCAGGCGCAAAACGCTCTTTGAAAGGCGCATTGAAAATGGAAAGGTTAAGTATTATTTGGCCAGGATGTGGGTCGCACTGCCTAAAAAAGCCTCGGCGGCTTCTTCCTCGCTTTCAGACAGCGTCGGATGCGGATGAATGCTCAAAGCCACATCCTGGGCCAAAGCGCCCATCTCAACTGCCAATACGCCTTCTGAAATCATTTCGCCGGCCTCCCTGCCGACAATGCCGAGGCCGAGGATCTGTCCGTTTTCCGGATCGATGATCATTTTTGTCAGGCCGCCGGCAATGCCCATGGTCGCAGCCCTTCCCGACGCGGACCAGGGAAAACGGCTAACCTTCACCGGCCGGTTCTGCTTTTCAGCTTCAGTTTCGGTCAGACCGCACCATGCCAGCTGCGGATTGGTATAAACCACGGCCGGAATGGCCCGTGCATCGAAGGCGGCCGGCTGTTTTTTGATCACTTCGGCCGCCACCCGGCCTTCATACATCGCCTTGTGAGCCAGCATAATGCCGCCGACCACGTCGCCAATGGCATAAATGTGTTTATCACGGGTGCGTTGTTGTTGATCCACAACGATATATCCACGATCGTTCATTTCGACCTTGGTGTTTTCCAGACCGAGATTTCCTGAATTCGGCTGCCGGCCGACAGCCACCAGCACGCGATCAAAGGATTGCCCGGCATCTTCGGGCTCCCCGCTGAGCACCACATTAACCCGGTCCGGCTGCTCTTCGAGCTTTTCCACCTTGGTGTTGAGATGGATCCTCTCAAACAGATCATCTAGGGTTTTTTGTAAAGGTTTTACCAGATCGCGGTCGGCCCCCGCCATTAATCTATCGGTCATTTCCAACAGGGTAACCCGGCTGCCTAAAATGGCATAAACCGAGCCCAGTTCGACACCCACATATCCACCGCCGACCACCAGAAGTTTTTCCGGTATATCCGCAAGTTCAAGGGCGGTGGTGGAATTCATCAGGCGGCCGTCTTTTTTGAATTCTGTACCCGGCAAACTGATCGCCGTTGAGCCTGTGGCAATAATTGCATGCCGAAACTTGATATGGGATATGTCGGACTTCGATTCATAAAGACGCAGCATCTGGGAATCCTCAAAAGCGGCCCTGGCCTGCAAAAGTTCAATCCCGCGGTTTTGGCAAAGATTCGCCAGACCCCCGGCAAGTTTTCCCACCGTCTGGTTTTTCCATTTTTGCAGCGCTTCCAGATCGATTTCCGGCTCTGCAAACCTAATTCCCATGCGGGATGAATGGCGGGCCGCGGAGATCAATTCAGTGGCGTGCAACAGGGTCTTGGAAGGAATGCAGCCTCGAAAGAGACATACGCCGCCCAGTTGTCCGCCTTCATCGATCACGGTAACATCCAGACCAAGGTCCGCGGCGCGAAAGGCTGCCGCATATCCGCCCGGACCCCCGCCCACAATCGCCACATCGGTCTCCCGCGAAAATTCTCCCATCACCATGGTGCAAAAATCTCCTTAATTGCGTTTCTTAGAATAAAGTGTTCAGCTGTCAGCCAACAGGTGCCAAACTGCCGATTGTTTTTTATATTCTGATTTATGTCATTTTTCTTCTAAAAGTTGACACCTGACACCCGACACCTGAAACCTTTCAACATTATTGGCTCAACATGAGGTTTTCCGGACTTTCAAGGAGACGAATGATTTCTCCCAGAAACCGGGCTGCATCCGCAGGACCACTTTAAAATCGTCGATAGTACCGCGGACCACCGGCTGAAGTCGAGCTCTTGCAAGGCCTAAAATCGCCACCTGAGGGTAATTGATGATCGGCGTAAATCCGGTGCCGCCTAAAGGACCCACATTGGTAATCGTAAATGTGCCGCCGGTCATATCTTTGGGCTCGACTTCGCCCTGACGTGTGCGTTCCGCCAGTTCGTAAACTTCTTTGGCCAATTCGACCATGCTTTTGCAGTCGGCATCGCGTACCACGGGCACCAGCAGACCGCGGTCCGTGTCCACCGCGATGCCGATGTGAAAATATTTCTTTAAAATAATTTCTTGGGCGTCGGTATCCAGGCTTGCGTTAAACCGGGGATAGGTTTTTAAAGCGGAAACAGCCGCCTTTATGGCAAAAACCAATAGCGTTAAGGCTCCGCCCCGCTTTTCGATATCGGCTTTATGGTCCTGGCGCAATTTTTCCAGATCCGTAATATCTGCCACGTCTTCATGGGTTACCTGAGGAATCTCGGACCAGGAAAGCGCCATGCGCCTGGCGGTCGCCCGGCGAATCGAACGCAACGGCGTATGCTCCACCTCACCCCACTGGCTGAAATCAGGCAGCCCGGGGCGTTCGGCCTCTGCAGGTTTGGCCGCAGCGGCCTTCTTTTCTTCGGGTTTTTTCATGCGTCCTTCGGCATATGCCTTAACGTCTTCAGCGGTCACCCGCCCTCCCGGACCGCTGCCCTGCACCCGGTCAAGAGCCACATCGAGTTCACGGGCCAGGCGCCGGGTCGCCGGAGTGGCCGGCACCGGCCCTTTGCGCAATGCTTTTTCTTTGGGTTCGGGTTTTGGCTCTTTTTCTTCTGCTTCGCGCTCTGCTTTCTTCGGCGCTTCTTCCTTTTTCTCTTTTTCTTTCTCCCCGGCTTCTTCTTCTCCCTCCTCGATAAATACGATCAACACGGCACCGACTTCGATCACATCTCCGACTTTTACCCGAATTTCTTTTACTTTTCCGGTTGCCGGAGAGGGAATTTCGATGCTGGCCTTGTCTGTTTCAACCACCATAACAATCTGGCCTTCTTCGACGCGATCGCCTTCGGCAACATGGATTTCCAGCACCTCCGCCTCATGAATGCCTTCTCCTGGATCCGGCATCTTGAATTCGACTGGCATATTTCACCTCTTTGCGCTGATCGTGCGCATTCTTTGACAGCCAGATTCACAGCTGCCAACAATAAAGTTTGTCCGTTTGCGGTTTCAGAAGTTCAGTGTTTGACGTGCGGCCTTCAAAATTCGCGCGGCACCCGGCAAGTAATCGTTTTCTTTTTGAAAAAGTGGTATGTGCACATCAAAGCCGGTAACGCGCTTTATGGGAGCCTCCAGGTAAAGGAAGGACTTTTCAACCAGACGGGTTACAATCTCGGCAGCCGCGCCGAAGCTGCGGGGCGCTTCGTGAACCACTACCGCCCGGCCTGTTTTTTTAACCGATTCGGTAAACACTTCATGATCCATTGGTGAGACGGTCAACAGATCGATCACCTCGGCATTGACCCCGTCGTCTTCCTTGAGTGTTCGAGCTGCTTCCAGTGTCGGACGCATCATGGCCCCGTATGAGATAAACGTCAGATCATCGCCTTTTTGAACGATTTCGGCTTTGCCGATAGGCATGATTTCTTCGTCTTCCGGCACCTCCTCTTTAAAAGCCCGATAACATGCCTTGGGCTCAAAAAAATCCACGGGATCCGGGTCGCGGATGGCAGCGACCAAAAGCGCCCGTGCATTGCGCGGCGATGACGGAATGACCATTTTTAATCCCGGAGTGTGTGCGAAATAGATCTCCCGGCTTTCGGAATGATGCTCCAATGCCCGGACACCACCGCCGTATGGCATACGAACGACAAGCGGTACTCGAAACCGCCCGCAGGATCTGCCCCGCAGACGGGCGGCATGGTTTTCCAGCTGATGGAAAGCCATGTAACTAAAACCTGAAAATTGAATCTCACAAACCGGCCGCAGCCCGAACACGGCCATGCCCACCGACGTTCCGATTATAGCCGTTTCGGCCAGCGGTGTATCGATGACGCGACGCTCGCCGAATTTTTCGATCAGCTCATCAGTCACCCTGAACACCCCGCCGTCGACACCGACATCTTCGCCCAGCACCAGCACGCGATCATCCTTATCCATCTCCTGTTTCAGTGCCAAATTAAGCGCTTGAACCATCGTCATCTTCGCCATCTTATTCAGTCTCCTGTGATGAATCACGTGGGTTGTTTTCTTTGAGTTCGTTGCGCAGCTCTTCTTTTTGCTCCCGGATATAGGCCGGCAGCTCATCGAAAATGTAATCGAACATATTGAGCGGATCTTTGAGGGATTTCATCTTGTTTTCGTAGTTTTTCACAGCGTCTTGAATTTCTGCCTTTATTTCTTCTTCAAGCGCATCGATCTTTTCTTTGGAAAGAATACCTTTTTTTGTCAGATATTTCTGAAACCGTTCAAGCGGATCTCGTTTTTCCCATTCTTGAACTTCCTCATCTTTCCGGTAACGTTTGGGGTCGTCGGCGGTGGTGTGCACCGCCATACGGTAGGTAACACATTCAATCAATGTCGGACCATTTTCACTGCGGGCGCGATCGACGGCTTCTCTGGCCGCTGCATAAACGGCCAGAACGTCGTTTCCATCCACCTGAATACCGCTAAAACCATAC
>JARRJQ010000451.1:7817-12553 GCA_037388985.1 Desulfobacterales bacterium
GACAAAAACGACCGGGGTTTGAAACACACCGGCAAAATTCAGGGCCTCGTGAAAATCGCCTTCCGAAGTTGCGCCATCGCCGAAAAAAACCATGACCACGCGATCCTGTTGCCTGTACTTAAGAGCATAACCGATACCCACCGCATGCGGAATCTGTGTGCCAACCGGAATGGCCAGCGGTAGGTTGGTTGAGTCTTCCCGCATGACACCGCCTTCGTTAAATCCGCCGTATGCCAGCAGTATGTTGACCAGTTCCTTGCCCCTCCAGATTTCAGCGCCCATTTCGCGAAACGACGGCACAAACCAGTCTTTTTCTTCCAGGGCAGCTACGGCCCCCAGCTGTGCGGCTTCCTGGCCCTTGATGGGTCCGAACGTTCCGATCCGACCCTGGCGTTGAAGCGACAGCATGCGCTCGTCAAAGCGTCGCGATAAAAGCATGGCGCGGTGGAGCTTGATCAACAGAGCGTGGTCAATATCGGGTTCCAGCTCCTCATCCAGATTGCCTTCTGCGTCAAGAACAGAAAGGCGCTGCACGCGATGGATAAGTTCGATTTCTTTCTTCGGCATATGGCTGGCTCTTCCTTTAAGCAGTTATAGATAAATGCAGATTCTCCGCCCTGCCTGATGCCGGCGGAAATACTACCCTTCAACTCTTCGAATTTATTGCGAATATATCTCTACAACTAATGTCAAACAATATCGTTCTGACTGTATATTTCGTAAAAATATTATGTAGCCGGAGTTGCAAAAAATGCATTAAATATCAGTTAATTAAACGGCTTGGCCTGTTGTCGACCTACGTTGCGTTAGAAAAATCACACCGGCTCCCGCTTTGTTCTTCAAAAATCGTCAAAAACGCAGTTCGTAGTCGGATGACCGGTCGATAATTTATCTGAACAATTTAACTTTATACAGAATTTTGCAAAAAGCAATACAGGATCGACCTTATTTACTTTTGCTCTTCTTTACAGAAAATTGGATTGCGCAAAGCGCAGCCTTACAGCACGCTGACGATTAACCCTTTTCATTTCGAAACGGACCTATGCAAAATGAACAGCAGAGACCTGAAATATTTTAGAAAGCGATTGAATCAATGGCTCGAGGTTCTTTCCTATCAGTCGAGCATCACGATCAACGGGATGCAAAAAGATACTGAACGTCCGATAGATATCCTCGATCAGGCCGCCATGGAAAATGAATGTGCTATGGCCCTTCGGATTCGCACCCGTGAAAAATTTCTAATCCACAAAATCCAACAGTCCTTGCAGGACATCGATGCAGGGGAGTATTGTATCTGCGAGGTCTGCGGGGATCGGATAGGAGTCAAAAGACTCAAAGTTCGCCCGGTTGCCAGACATTGTATTCGCTGCAAGATGGAAATGGAAAAAAGAGAACGCCTTGTGGGTGATTGAATTAAATTGCCGCTGTGATCGGGATGCCGGATGGTCTTTATTTAAGCCTGCTGCGATGTATCCAAATATTCCAGCTGATTCTTCTAAAACAAAATAAGGCGCTTAATTTGAAAATAAGAGAGTAAAAATGAAACTGCCTGAAAAAATGACCGAATTTAAAAAGGATTTTGAAGCCAGGGCACCGAAAGAAGCGCTTGAAATCATGCACCGCGCGACTCAACGCTTAAAGGATTCCGAAAATCTGAAGCAAACGCCGAAACCGGGAAACAAAGCGCCGCATTTTACCCTCGAGAGCACGGAAGGAAAAGCGGTGAGCCTCAGCGGATTGCTTGAAAAGGGCCCGGTCGTTCTGGGGTTTTATCGCGGAAGCTGGTGACCTTATTGTAATATGGAGCTGGATGCTCTGGTCAAAGCCGCATCGGATATCGCAGCGCTGGGTGCGACACTGGTATTGATCTCTCCGCAACAAATCAAGTACAGCCGCAAAATGATGAAAGGTAAAGGGCTGTCGGCCGTGATGCTCAGCGATCCTGGAAACAAAATCGCAGCTCGCTATGGACTACGGCATAAAGTTGGCGAAGACCTCAAAAAGGTATACCGTCAATTCGACATTAACCTGGATGAATACAACGGAGACGATTCATGGACGTTGCCCCTGCCGGCGCGAATCATCATCGACCGGCAAGGAATCATCCGGCATGCAGATATCAGCGCAGATTACACCATCCGTCCCGATCCGCAAGAGACGATTGAGGAGCTGAAAAAAATGGTCTGAATATGCACATTCCCTGTAACAAATGAGGATTTATCAACAAATCATCACCTGGATGCTGATAGTGACAAATAGAAAATAGGTATTCACCTCAAATCCATAAATAGATTTGATGGTGTATTGATTCTAAAGAAGGCGCGTATTTTTCAGATGCTTCGGATTATACGCAGCAGGATCATATTTCTTTCGGTCGGATTCAAAGGCGTGCCCTATGTCCCGGCAAAAGAAAGAATCCGCTTCGAAAAACTGCGCGAGGGCTTTTACCGGGTGCTGGTCAGGTATGGATTCATGAACGCCCCCGATCTTCAGGCCGTCATTAGAATTATACAAAACAGGCATTTGAAAATTGACATGGAGGAGACCACCTTTTTTGTCGGAAGGGGGACTCTGGTACCAACCCCATCCATCGGCATGAGCAGGTGGCGTGACAGGCTGTTTATTCAAATGGCCCGAAATGCGGAAAGAGCCACCGCCTACTTTAGACTGCCTCCGGATCATGTGCTTGAGATCGGCGGCCAGATCAAATTTTAAATTGAGCAGCTCCATGAATCATCGCCTAAAAATCCGCGCATACGATGACTCATGGAGCTGCTCAATTTAAAATTTGATCTGGCCGCCGATCTCAAGCACATGATCCGGAGGCAGTCTAAAGTAGGCGGTGGCTCTTTCCGCATTTCGGGCCATTTGGCGTGCTAAAAATCCGTAAATCGCTATCGGTTCAAAGTATAATATCAATCATTCCAAAATTAAAAAATTCCGGTTGAGGAGAAATCGATATGCAGCAAGTTATCGATCATCTATTGGAAGGCCTGGATCTAGAGGGAAAGCTGACCGATGAAGAAATGAACCGTATGATTCGCTTCGTGCTCACCTTTGAAGAAGAAGCGTTTCAGCTTTACATGCACCTGATGATTTCCACCGATAATTGCAGTGTCAGCAACGTCTTTAAACAACTTGCAGATGAAAAACGATTCCAGGTCGCAAAATTGATCAGATTGCTTGGCGAACTCAACGTCGCCGATAAAAAACTACTCCATTGATTCAGTTCTCAGCAGGTATTCCATCTCAATTTCAAGCCTTATTTTTTCATTATCGTGAAACCGCGCTGATAAATGCGCATGATTCATCATGACGGGTCTTCAACCTAAAAGTTGAGGCCACTTGGCACAAAGGGTGAAAATGCATACATTATCAAATAAAGAGCGGCATAATGCTGGGACCGATAACAGGGGAGTAACTTCAGTCATGCAGTTTGGATCGTAACCTCTGGCGAAGACGACTGTATTTGAATACCAAAAAGATGAAACAAGGGGGTGTTCAGATGAATATCTTCATCACGGGCGGACTGGGTTTTGTCGGCAGAAATCTTTCGACTTTCCTTTTACAAAATGGTCACCGAGTGACCGCTGTGGGGGTGCGCAAGGATCCTGAATTAATCGATCATTCCGATTTCCGTTATATATCCGCTGATACGACCCAAACGGGCGCCTGGCAGCAGGATCTGGCCGATCAGCAGGTGATCGTCAACCTGGCCGGCAAATCCATATTCAAACGCTGGACTGAAAAGTATAAGAAACAAATTATGGACAGCCGAATTTTAACGACCCGCAATTTGGTCAACGCCTTGCCGAGCGGGTCTCAAATTATCTTTTGCAGCACCTCGGCGGTAGGATATTATGGTTCCCGCGGCGATGAAACGCTCGTAGAAGAAACCCCGCCGGGTGATGATTTCCTGGCCGAGGTTGGAAAAAATTGGGAGCAGGAAGCCCTGCAGGCACAGGCCAAAGGGATTCGGGTGGTGCTGACGCGTTTCGGGATCGTGCTGGACCGGGGCGGCGGCGCCATGGCAAAAATGATCCCGGCCTTTCGTTTTTTTATGGGCGGTCCGCAGGGCAATGGAAAGCAATGGTTTCCCTGGATTCACATGCACGATCTGCTATCGGCTTATCAATTTGTAATTGAAAATTCCGGGGTCTACGGACCGGTTAATTTTTGCGCGCCCCAGCCGGTCCGCAACAAGGAGCTGGCCGCAAAACTGGGCTCCGCGCTTCATCGCCCCGCGTTTATGCCGGCCCCGGCTTTTGTGATCAAACTGCTGCTCGGCGAATTCGGCGAAACTCTTCTCAACAGCCAGCGGGCGGTGCCAGCCAAGCTGGAAAAGTTCGGCTTCCAATTCAAGTATGCGGAGATGGATTCTGCCCTTGGTGAAATCGTTCACCGCTTAAAATCATGAACAGGGCATTGGTCTTATCTTGTAAATGCAGATATCGACGAGATGCGAGCGGATTGCCGGTTTGCTTGAGCCGCCGGATACCCATCCTTATCGGGTCAATGCGTATCGCCCGGCGGGCGAAAAAATGCCTCGCGTATTATTCTGATGGAAGAGCTGATTCGGGTTATTTATCCCTGTTTTTGCTTCGATAGAAGCGCACCCAATCACTTAATGCTCCCGAGGCCTGGCTTAAAAAATGGGTTCCCCTCTCCTTCCAGACATCAAAAAGTTCCGAACTCTTATCCGAAAAGTCTTTCCAGTTTGAACCCCATTTTTCAAC
>JARRJQ010000452.1:0-5459 GCA_037388985.1 Desulfobacterales bacterium
AGACATTTCGCGCTAGGAGGATGCCGGACGGGCGCATGGCCAATTCTTTGAAAACATACGCCCTGCCTGTACCTTTGTTGAAGTTTCGTCCTTCATAAAGAAAGATTGGCTGGTTGAAGTAGAAGCGGACTGTGTTGTGGGTGATTAGGGGGAGGTAATCTAAAATGAAGAAAAAGAATAAGGTCAGGTATTAAATATCCAACTTTTTTAATTTAATTTTTAATATGTGAGCCCGTTCCCTTAACCAAAGAGTGGTAAGATACCAACACTATACCCCCATCAGACTGGTACGCCGGAAGGTACGCTGTACAGCGCGATATACTTCTTCGAAGTGAGGCAAATCAACCATTTGATTTGCTAGTCTCATCTGCCACAGCTTTTTCAAACGCGCTTCTTTTCTGCCAAATTCCTCGCCCTTGCCTTTTATCCCCTTTCCGCGGAACTCCAGTTTAGCGGTGATTTTCGGGACAAGCATAGAAAGATCCATATTCTCCCGTTCTGTAAGATACCAGACATCATAGAGATCGCGTGGCTCATTTCTGGCACGGTCGACCAGGGCAACCACCTTCTCCACCAGAATTTCCTCCAAGGAATAAACCAGAATAATTGCGTCATCCGGCAAGTCGGCATATTCCTCATACCCCTTCAACACAGGCCTTTCCTCTAATGGCAGGACAAGCCTTTCATCAATGGTGATATCCACTTTCACTTCTCTGGCCGCCGTGCCCGGTAAAGGGCCTTCATATGCAAGGAAGAATGTGTGGCTATTCTGGTGCGATTTACGATCCCCACGGGAATAGCGGATGATTACGCCCGATGCCTGTTGGACGTCAGCGGATATATTGTCCAGTTCAGCTAGAATCGTTTCCAGAGATGTCGCCTTGGCCAAAGTAAAATCGAGATCCTCGGAAAAACGGTAATCGCTAAAATAGCAACGTTTTAAGGCCGTACCACCCTTAAAGGCGAGAATATTTCGCAGCGTCGAACCGGAGAGGCCGATCAGAAACCAGGCTAGGCAGTAGTCGCGTTCGAGCACAGTTTCCGGGATGCGCCGACCTCCCGCCCGGCTAAGCCGGTTGGAAAGCAGGGAAATGTTTCGCTGCGGGATCATTGATCAGGTCCTAATGATGGTTTTTATTTCTTCCGGACTCACGTTGAGTCTCAACCGCCAGCGTGCGATAAACTTACCTTCAGCCGGCAGCATCGGGTCGAGGAGGACATAGGTGGCGGTGAGCTTTTTGCGCAGCAATTCCAGCTGTCCGGTTTCTTTCGTCTCGAACAGCTCAAGCAAGTAGCCCAGACGTCGATAGAGTGCTCCAATATCAAGCATCAGGGCATATTCCACCAGTTTTTTCACGTCCACGTCCTGTCGTTTCATCCAGAATCCTTTGGCGACTTCGCTGAATCCACCGCAATATTCCGACTGCCTGAGCCCGTCGATCACGGTCCGCTCAAAATCACTGACCCTGATCTTCCGGGTCTTGGTTGTCCAGTGATCCATTATCCCGAAAAAATGTTCCGGTTTGCAGCGTACGAAACGGAATTCAGTGCCAAGCACAGTGCGTGGACGGACCGATTGCATAGTCGTCGTATACACCACAAATTGTGGCTGGGTAACCATCTGGTGAATGTCCATGGCCGAACCATGAGAAATAAAATAGTCCTTGCCGTCGACGATCTCCGCAGCCACAATATACGGATCGCCCAGGTAATCCTGCTCGTGGCCCAGTTCGGCTGGCACCAGAATAAACAGGCCCGGTTTAAGTCGTGTAGCAATTCCTCTCGCAACCAGACGGTTCGCAACTCCTCGGGCCGAGTTGGTACTCAGCCCGGTTATCGCCTCCACGTCTTGGTTGGTAAAGATCGTTTTTTGCCGCTCGTATAGCTCGGCAACAAGAAAAGCCAACCTGGGACCTATAGTTTTTAGCTTTAAATTATTATTCATTTGCAAAACGTTACGTTTTTTATAATTTTTCGCATACAATATATAATTTGTCAACTGTATAATTATATTTTATATGCAATTAGTTACAAAGGATGAAACTTTTCGCGTTCAAAATATAATTTAAGATCTCCGCGGCAAATCGCAAGGGATTCAATCACTGATTTGGAAAATGTGTGATCGATGGTGAATTGGGGTGGGAATTGGTGAATTGGGGTCGCCCATTAAAGGGCGGGTCAAGAGAAAAAACACCTCTCCGTGCAAAAAATAGATCTTTTTCGCTTGAACCTTGATGGATTCGAAAACGCCTTTTCGAATCCATCAACCCATAGTTTCACAACAGCACCGTGTGACCTTGTTGCCTGCTCCGCACCCGTTATTTCTTTTTTTGTCGGTTAGCGGTGCCGCCTGCGGCGGCCCTATCCGCACCAGTCACCCATCGGGCTTAAGGGCGATTGTGTTCTTTGGCAATCAGGTGCTAAAGACCGCGCCCCGGGTCTTTGAAGACCCCAGAAAATCATCGGTGCCATGTCGTGTCCAATTGAATGTGTTGCAGAGCTGTGGTTATTAGCCAACCCCTTAACGGTTCACGACATAGGCGGATTGGGTCAAAAAACAACACGGTTTTGTTGGGATGCGGCAGTTTCCAATCAGACCAGATGGCTATGACCAACCCCCAAGCGTGGTTCCCTGCCGCATCCAGAACGCATTAACCAAATAGCCTTTTGGCATCAAATGGCACTTGATCTTTGATAATGTAGTAGGAAGCCTTGGCCAGTTTGTTGCTCAGCGCTTTGATGGCCACCACCCGGTTAGTTTTTGCCAGTTTGCGCTGGTAAAAGCGTTGGGCGCCGGCACAGTTGCGAATGCAAAAATTGGCTGCTTCCACATAGGCCCAGCTCAGATAGCGGTTGCCGTTTTTTAAAGCGGTTGATATCGCCAACTTCGGTCATGATGGTCAGCCCCAGGATATCTCCGATGCCCGGAATGCTAAGCAGCTTTTCAAACTGCGGTTTAAACTGAACCTGAGGCCGCACCACCGCTTCAATTTCATTTATCTGCTGGTCCAAAAAGCGGATGGTTGCCAGCTGCTTTTGCGCAGTGAAGACCAAATTGGGGCAGTCAAACATTTTTTTGACAAAATCATCTCTGAAGCGTTTAATTTGACTGCCGTCAAAATTAAGACCCCGGTTGCGGGTGATCATGCTTTGCAGACTTAAAATCTGTGAGGTTCTTTGTCTCACATACAGCTGGCGTCTGCGCAGCAGGTCTCTAATCGGTCGCTGTTCTTTGGGGTAGATATATCCCTGGGGTAAAATGCCCAGGCGCAGCAGATGCGCCAGCCAGAAAGAATCCCATTTGTCGTCGGTGTGCTTTAAACCTTCATAGGTTTTGATGGCCGAAGGGTTTGCCAGGTGCACCCGGTAGCCATGATCCATTAACCCGTCCACCAGCCACTACCAGTTGTAGGTGGACTCAACCACAACGCCCTGCAGCGTGGATTTGAATTTACCCAAAACCTTCAGGATGTCCGGCATCAGATTGTGGTGTCGCTTGCTGTAGAGCCTGTTGTCTTTAGCGTCTATGACGCCAATGTAATTATTGCTTGAATGCAGATCGATACCGGCGTATGTTTTCATTGGACACCTCCTAAATCCATTAAGTTAAAAGTTAACGGGTTCCATAGCATTTATTGCTATGGATAGGGAGGTGTCTTTTTTTCTGGCTGTCACATCAGAAAACTTTGTATCATGAAATGACGCCCTTTTATGAATATCAGATAAAATCAAGCCACTTTGAGCCTTAGAAGCCTCATTTTGGAGTCAAAATCACCATTCTAAGAAAAGATTGTTTAAATGGCACGCGCAAAAAGACATTTTCTTCAAGGCTATGTTTGGCACATTACACACCGATGCCACAAAAAAGAATTTCTTCTGAAACTGGTTAAAGACAGACAAAGGTGGCTTTATTGGTTATTTGAGGCCAAAAAGCGATACGGTCTGTGCATTCTTAACTATATCGTAACATCAAACCACATACATTTGCTTGTGGCAGATGACGGCGATCGGAATGTCATCCCCAGGTCAATACAGTTGCTAGCAGGACGAACCGGTCAAGAGTACAATCAACGCAAAAAACGCAAGGGTGCTTTCTGGCAAGATCGCTATCATGCAACCGCTGTGCAAACTGATGCGCATTTAATTAAATGCATGATTTACATTGATCTGAATATGGTCCGAGCCGGTGTAGTAAAGCATCCTCAACGATGGATTCACAGCGGATATAATGAAATCCAAAGACCCAAACAAAGATATGGTTTAATTGACTTCAAAAGTCTAATACGATTGCTATCGATTAAGTCCCAAGATGAATTGAGGCAAGCACATCGAAAATGGATAAAAAAGCAATTAGAAAATTCACAATTAATTCGTCAAAGCAAGTGGACGCAAAGCATTGCAGTAGGAGACAAGTCGTTCGTAAAGAAGGTCAAAGGTCAGTTAGGATTTCGATCTAAAGGCAGGAAAATTATCAAAGAAGATGATGATGATTACCAGTTGCGTGAAGGGCAGACCGGTTATGGTGACACAGGCTATTTTAATAGCGAAAACTCATTTTATTGGAATAGCGGCCACAAACTCGCAGGTCCCCATGTTCCTTAAATAGCCCATTTTACCCCTAAAATCGCACCGCTAAGGCCAAAAATCCGCCTTATTTTTAGCGCTTTTTTTAAAATATCAACTGCTTACTGCGGCCCGACCCTATTTCAAACCGGTGCAAAATGAGACCAATGGCCGAGCTGAGCAGCGTCGCTTGGTTCGGCTATTTTCAAAGATACCGGTCCCGTGTCAATCAAGGATTGTATTGGTATCCCTAAGAAAATTGATTCGTGGATAGTTCATTTTGGGATAATTATTCTTGAATGCCAACGATCACATATTTGATTTAACATTTGAATTCATAAGATTATGAAATCTGAACTTTTTTGCCCTAAGATTTTTATAGATAGGTGTTACAAATCAATGAAAAAACAAGGAATTGCGATGGGTCAGCATGGCACCTTGGGTGTACCGGTTGTGCCGCCGGTAAAAATTCATCGCCCGGATTGCAATCGGGCGGAACAAAGGGTTCATTTTCAGTTGCGTGGGTTTCAAAAATTGATGCGAGAACAGAATCGTTTTCCCAGGCAATGACATCGTTAACAGTCGGAATTGTTCCGCGCTTCGGCACCTGGGACAAAAGCTCATTACAGATAATCAACAGGGAGACCTGGGAATTATTCAGCAAATGTTCAATTTCCCTTTGTTTATAAGCGGCGCCAACACAAACCGCAATTGCGCCCAGGCGAATGATGCCGTAATAAAGCGCCACCCACTCCGGGCAGTTGGGCATATGAACAGCGATGCGGTCGCCACTGCGCATCCCCTGCTTGCTGAGATAAAACGCAACCCGGTCCACCGCGCGTTTAAGACGGTCATATGTGCAGCGCTGGCTTGTCGTGGACCAGAGAGATCTTGTG
>JARRJQ010000453.1:0-2861 GCA_037388985.1 Desulfobacterales bacterium
CGACGGGCTCCCAGACCGTAACACCCCTCGACAGCATGGTAGAGCTGGTTCAGAATATTATTGATGCGGTCAAGACCAAAAATGCGGAAACCCTTATAACCTGTCACGGAGGAGCGACCGTCACGCCTCAGGATGTTCAATATCTTCTTGACCACACCAAGGGTCTGAGCGGGTACGTTGGCGGTTCTACGGCCGAACGACTGCCGGTCGAAAAATCAATAACGGCGGCCGTCAAGGATTTCAAAGCCACACGGCTATAGCCCTATGCCCGAAGCATAAACGGAGGCAGTGAAATGAAAGCAGATCTGGTCATAAAGGGGGGAACGGTTGCCACGCCGAGTGGCGCCTTTGAAGCCGACATTATCGTTCAAAACGGCCTCATCCAGGCTGTCGGGCAATTGGAAGGTGTTCAAGCAAAACACAAGATCGATGCGCATGGCCTGCTGGTGATGCCGGGCGCGGTGGATGGTCATGTCCATATGATGGATCCGGGTTACACCGAGCGTGAGGACTTTGCCAGCGGTACCGCGGCCGCGGCCGTGGGAGGCACCACCACCGTAATCGAACACCATCGGACCGAGCCCCCTGTGCTGAAGGCCCAATTTTTCGAAGAAAAGCGTAATATCTGCCAGCCGAAAGCGGTGGTGGATTTCGCATTTATGGGCGGGGCGGTGCCTGACAATCTCCACGAATTAAAGCCAATGTGGGACATCGGTGCGGTTGCCTTCAAGACCTTCACCTGTGCGCTTCATGGCGTTACGCCCATGCCGGCAGGCAACCTTCGAGAACTTTTTCGAACACTGGCCGGCTTTGATGGAATTACCCTGATTCATGCCGAGGAGGATACGATCCTCAAGGTAAACGAGCAACTTTTGCGCGAGTCCGGTCGCCGGGATTACCTGACGGTTGCTGAGTGGAGATCTGAGGACGCAGAAATTGTGGCCATTATGACCGCCGTGAAATTGGCCGGACAGACCGGTGCGCGCGCCGTCTTTGCTCACGTGAGTCTGCCCGAATCGCTCGGCATCATCCGGCAGGCAAGGGCCAACGGCGTCAAAGTATTTGCCGAGAGCTGCCCGCAGTATTTTTATTTGACTGTCGATGATCTGGCGAAAAAAGGACCCTGGGTCAAATTTGCGCCGGCTGTGCGCCATGCGCAAGTCGTTGAACAGATGTGGTCGGAGCTGGAACTGGGCAATGTAAATCTTTTGAGCACAGACCACTGCCCTTTTCCCAAAGCCGAGAAAGCAGCAGGAATCGATGATATCTGGAAGGCCCCTTACGGAATTCCGGGTATTGAGACGACGGTGCGTTTGATGCTCAATGGCGTGAATCAGGGTAAGGTGAGCCTGAATCAGGTAGTGCGTGCGCTGTGCGAGACACCGGCCAGACTTTACGGTCTCTATCCGCGAAAAGGTTGCTTGCTTCCGGGAGCCGATGCCGATATCCTGCTGGTGGACATGAATGTCAAAGAGACCCTGTCAAACGATGCGATTGTTTCAAAGTGTGGCTGGACACCCTATGACGGAATGGATGTTCAGGGCAAGGTCGTCATGACGATCCTGCGTGGCGCGATCGTCGCCGAGAACGGTCAAGCCGTCGGCGAGCCGGGATATGGGCAGTTCATTCCGCGTCTCGGGACAGTTGACCGATAGTGAGCAGAGTTCCTGCAGTGAAATCGTCGATGAATGTCATCGGCTCACATCATCGCAATCCGGTTTCTGTAAAAAAAGAATGGAGAAGTCAATGAATCAAAAAATAGGCATGATTGGTGTTGGTATTATGGGCTCGGCCATGTCGGCGAATTTGCTCAAGGCGGGTTATGCGGTCATCGGCTACGATGTTGATTCACAGAAAATAGATGCACTTGCCCGCATGGGCGGAAGCGGGGCGGGTTCCTGCCGGGAAGTCGCCGATCAGGTGGATGTGGTTATCACTTCGCTTCCCAGCGTCGAGGCCTTGCAACAGGTGGTCAATGCAAAAGACGGGCTGGTTTCATCGGCAAAGAAAAATCTGATTGTCATCGAGGCCAGCACGCTGACCCTGGAGGCCAAACAATCCGCCCATGATTCGCTGAAATCTGTCGGGGTGAAGATGTTAGACTGTCCGCTGAGCGGCACAGGTGCCCAGGCGGTCAAAAAAGATATCGTGGTTTACACCAGCGGTGATCGTCAGGCCTGTGAGGATTGCAATTCGATTTTTAATGGATTCTCACGGGACAACTATTACGTGGGGGAATTCGGCATGGGCAGCAAGATGAAGTTTGTGGCCAATCTGCTGGTCACCATTCACAATGTTTCGGCGGCCGAAGCGATGGTACTGGGAATGAAGGCCGGTCTGGATCCGCAAGTCATTCTCGAAGCCATCGGTGACGGCGCCGGCACCTCGCGTATGTTTGAAGTCCGCGGCCCGCTGATGGCGGCTGCACAATATGATAAAGCCACCATGAAGGTGGAAATGCATCAAAAAGACATCAGGATCATCAGCGAGTTTGCCGGTAAGTTAAATTGCCCCACCCCGCTGCTGTCTGCCGCAGCCCAGATTTACACCGCAGCCCTGGCCGGGGGTCGCGCCAAGCAGGACACCGCCTCGGTCTGTGCTGTGCTCGAAGAATTGGCGGGCTTTAAAAGGAAATCCTCAGGGTCTTAGATCGAATAAAATTGATGGTGTCTTTTTTTGGAGATAGCTTCTAGTGTCGTGTCCTACAAGTAATTTGTAAAATAAGGGTTGAGGTTATCATTCTTCTTTTTCAACAATACAGGTTTCAGGTGTCGGGTGTCAGGGTAAGGAACCTTATGACGTTAAAAATTATCAGAATTCGTATTCTGTCATCTTTTTCTGACACCTGAAACTAAAGACAT
>JARRJQ010000454.1:0-3468 GCA_037388985.1 Desulfobacterales bacterium
TAGTAATCTCAGTTCGCTTTTTCTCTTTATAGTTTAGACCAAATGCGTCATGAAGTAAATATTGGGTTGTCAGGGAGATTTTTGGGCTCCAGGTTGCGGCATTTTTGATTCAGCTGGTGATTGATACGCATGATCATGGAGTCTGAAAGCGGTCTGGGTTTGATATGTTTGAACAAAGATGAAAATTGGTTCGGACTAACCACCGGAATGCCCTCTGCAGACGTCCGCTTCACAATCCATCCCGGCAACGCAACGATGGCCCTGGCCGCAATCGGTTCCCCGATGGCTTTGCCCAGCCAGTCTGAAAGCCAGGCCGCCTGTTGCTGGGCCTGGTCAATCGTTTTATAGTCCTCACCCTTTGGAAAATATAACATTCGGCCGTCATATTCTACGGTCGCATCTCTCACGCGATCTTTGGGGGCGGGTTTGGAATACGTCTTTGTTTCAACGGCAAACACCCCATTTGGTGTTACAACGATGTGGTCGATGTTGAACGTTTCGGCGGGAAAACCGTGGTAAACATGAAAGCGATCATGGGCGAGCTGCTCCAGTTCCCGGCCCACCGCAAGCTCACCTTCATAACCCAGGCGTATGGTTTTTCTTTCCTTGAGCAGCTTTATAATTTTGTAAATCGAAAAAAGGCAAAAAGACAGTCCCCCGCCAACGGAAACTATGAGGCGCACACCGTTTTGCTCTGCTCCGCCAAAATAAGATTGCAATAGATGAACGGCAAGGATGGTTGCTGGAGACACAACGGCAAATCCATAATACCCCCTGAGGTCTTCGTTGATCGCATCTAAATTGACAAGCAATGATTGTCCCGGACTTGGCGGCAGATTCGGGGTTAAGGAGGCTCGAGACTTTTTTCGCTTTGTATAGAAACGCAACAGGTATAACACAGCGGTTAAACCGCAAAATGTTGCGGCCATCACTAGTATCGAAATGGAGAGACGCATTTTTGATTTCTACGGAATTTTAACAAAGCGAAATAGGTATTCACTGCAATATGCATTATCGCACACTTCATCAAACAGAAGATATTATTTGCTGGGCATAACGCCGATTCGATTTTCGCAAGATCGCGCAGCGGCGCACTGTATCAATGTATATCCGGATTGTAAAGACAATGTTTTTATACCGACGTGACTTGGGCAAATTGAGATTTAAGTTCATAACTTGCCGTTTAACGAAAAGTGGACCGATTTTTCATCGAAGCTCACCTTGGCACGCGCTCCTTAAGCTTTTCAGAGCCGGAAGTTTCGACTTCGGCCTGTCGAGGGTTGTTGAAAGGAGAAACTGTAGCAATGCTTTATCGCTATATTGTTGTAATAATTGGTGTTGCTTTCGCGATTTTGGGCTGTTCGGATAACGAAGCGCAGCAGTCAGGGCAAAGGGATTACACGAATGTTTCCGTTGGGCAGTTTATTGAAATGATGGACCACAAAGACTTCATTTTGATCAATACACATATTCCCTACGAAGGTGAAATCCCCGGAACCGACCTTTTAATCCCGTACAATGAAATCGAGCGTAATAAAAGCAAACTTCCAAAAGACAAAGCTGCCCGGCTTGTTGTTTATTGCAAAGCAGGGCCTATGGGTGATGTCGCCGCCCGCAAACTGGTTCAGATGGGATATACCCATGTGATTCATTTTAAAGCCGGGATGAATGGCTGGGAAAAGGCTGGAAGATCGCTGCAATTTCGTGCGCAATAAGACAGCGCCAGAATGAGCAGAAATATCCAAATTTTTTTGGCCACTTTTGGTCTCCTTAGCCTGCCGGGTGGTCAATTGAAAATTGCAGTCGCGTCGACCCGATTTCAATGATATCAAGATCCTTGAGCAGGGTTGCTTTCTTAACCGGATTATCGTTGATTCTGGGCCTGGGCAGCCCACCGATGTGTTTAAAGTAGAATCCATCGGGTCTTTGGCTGATCGTTACTGCCGTTGGATTCATCAACAGACCTTTGACCACGATGTCGGATGTAGGGTCTTTTCCGATGGTAGTGATTTTTCGGCTGAGTTTAATCTGACCGCTTCCGCCGGCTAAATAGTTCAGAACGCCGATGGGTTGTCTTTTTTTGCTCTGCCGCCGGGGATCGGGTACCGGCGGAACATTTTCTCTGACCATGCCACGATTCTGGCTCTTATCCCAGAATCTTACCACATTAATGCTTTTGGTGGGGTTGCTCTTGATCATCATCCTGCGACGCTGAGTCGTATTCATCGCCTGGGTCTCGTCAAATTCATCCGCATCCGGCTGGCGCATCTGTTCCTTTTCAGGGTAATTAAAGACCAGCGTATGCCCGCCAATGGCGATAACGTCTTCATGTGTTAACCAGTGGGAGTGAATCAGCTGCTCGTTGACGAAAGAACCGTTTTTGCTTTGAAGATCAATCAGCACGAAGCGGTCTCCCAGAGAGTCGATTTTGGCGTGATGCCCTGAAACAGCCGGATCTTCAATGATTACGTCATTGGTTTTCCGCCGGCCGATCGTTAGAGAAGCGCCCTGTTGAAGTTTAAATTCTCCAAGTGATTTGTTTTTGAATTTCAGCGTTAAAGTGGGCATCGGTTTGTACTTGGGAAATATTTGTATTTTTTGAAGCGAAAGCAGAAAAACCGGATTGAAAAAGCACCGGGACCGGATCGGAACAGATCTGCTACGGCCAATTTAATCTAAGCACCATGCCAAAATGGAAGGTTTTGGACAAGATTTCAGTATCTTATGAGGCCAACCATTGGGGGGAATGACCTATCTGCCGTACCTTATGCTCAAATGGCTGACCGCCTTGGCCAACGCCTTTCTTAACTGCCGGCTCTGGCCCTTTTGGGCAAGGTGTGGACGCTTTGATCAATCTTCTGGACCTCTTTGCGCAAGGCCTCTTCAATTTTATTTATCTTTTTTTCAGTCATCTTTCAAATCCTTTACTGAGTGATGCCCAAAATCAAACTCCCTTCCACAGTTCCTTTTTTTACAGGATGCTGTTCCTGGCCGGTCGCCCCAGGAACTTTAGCCGATACGTAAAGGTAGGCCTCATCTACCGTAATGAACCCGTCTCCGTCAGCGTCGGCTTTCCCTTTGAGCCCCTCGACCAAATAAGAGGTGAACACGCCGTGTCCAAGCTGGTCATTTTCAACGCTGACCTCATTTGCCCCGCTGGCGGTCATAATGATACGCCCCTTGCCGGCGGCAATGCGATCCATGAAACTGTCGGAGATGCTCGCTCTGATCCCGCTGATATCGATGGTGCGGCCTCCACTTGCACCACTATAGCATGAATCGGCAATGAAGACCAAGCGCTGCGCTTGAATCCGTTTGAAGATATGGGAAATCTCTCTCATGGGCAGGGCCGTTGCATAAAGGTCTTTTGCCCCTTTACCGCATTTGTGTTTTATTCTTTTCAATTTTAAACCTGTTCACCAATGGATGCGCTCCTTCGTCTGCCATCCGAATGCCGGAAAATCTGCC
>JARRJQ010000455.1:0-2839 GCA_037388985.1 Desulfobacterales bacterium
GTTGATGCCCCTGAACCGGCCGGCCTGCCAATCGAAATGCTCGGCCTTCATCAAAAAATTAAAAGGCTCAAGGGCCTTATGGAAGCGGTTCGAACCGAGGTATATGTCGTTGAGACCCGGGACTGGACAGAGCGCTTGAAAAAGACCTTAAAAAAACGGAGCCTGAAGACGTTGCTCTATGCTCCCGGGACAGCCGTCGGCAACCGGCTGCAAAATGCGTGGATGGAAGAATCGGATGGATTGCCGGAGCTGGTGCCCTATGAAGGCGATATTGAAGAATTCAAGGAAGATTTATTCCATATTGATGCGTCCATCACCTCAACCGCCGGCGGCATTGCCGAAACCGGTGCGCTAATTCTCTGGCCGGATCGAAAAGAGCCACGCTTGATGTCTCTGGTTCCGCCGATTCATATTGCTGTTTTAGAAGCCGACAAAATCTTCAACACATTAAGCGAGGCGATTCAAACCGAATATTGGGCGGCAAAAATGCCGACAAATATCGTGCTTGTTTCTGGTCCATCCAAAACAGCGGATATTGAACTGACGCTTGCTTTCGGCGTGCATGGACCCAAGCAACTCCTTGTTTTCATCCTGATTTGACCCGCAATAGCAAGCGCATTCCCCGCAGCTTGCTGCGGGGTAATCTTCAATCCGGCTGCCCGGCAAAGGACGTTTGTCGTCTGAATCATGGCTGCCAATCGAAACCGCTTTGACCCTTTTGACCGTCCAGACGATTAATTACGGTTTTAGCCTTTTAAACTTTGCGTCCGGGTTTGCGGTGCGAATAATGGATAACGTTCTTTTAAAGACCTCATCGCCGATTATGCAAAACATGTATGCCTTTTCGCGGTCCAATCGCAATCGCAGGAATCCAACCGGCAAATGAGGTCCCTCTATGAGCCCGATTTTCGCGGCATCCGTCTCGATTGTCCTCCTGAAGCTTGTCAGCCGAATGCATCCGTTACCTGCGACCACGATCTTATATGATATGGCAGTCGAAAAGTACCAGGTATATACTAGAATAAACGCAATCATTAATACGGTTGACAGATTCGCCCAACCCCATTGATTGGCTTTAAGACCCATCAGGGAAACGCAGACAATCGTCCAGGACCCCAGCACAAGATAGAAAGCGGCCACAAATATCATGGGTGCCCGGTATACGGAGGTTTCAGTCGCATTTGGGGGGTGCTTCACGATTCTCTCGTTTCCCCTGCCCAAAAGCCAACATCCCCCGGAAAATAGGCGACGTCGGGAAGCTGTTGTCTGAAAAAAATGCTAACCACGGAACAAAAGCCTCGGAAGCCAGAGGATGATTTCGGGAAATAGCATAACGATAATCACACCTAAAGCCTGCAGCCCGATAAATGGAAACGCGGACTTCCAGATATCGACGGTCTGGATTTCCGGAGGCGCCACGCCTTTGATGTAAAACAATGCATACCCGAATGGCGGAGAAAGAAATGAGATTTGAAGGTTGACCGCAAAGAGCACCCCAAACCAGATAGGGTCAAAACCCAGGTGTCGAATAATCGGTCCGAATATGGGAACGCACAGCATGATGATACCGACCCAATCGATAAAAGCGCCCAGGAAAATCAGAATGCCCTGCATTACCAGAATGACGCCCCATTTCCCCAGGCCGGACCCTAGCAGCACCTGGGTGACAAATTTCCCGCCGCCCACCATGATGTAAAGGCCCACAAAAACATTGGCTCCAAAAATAGTCCACAGGACCATGGCAGTGGATTTAAGGGTGTTTTCTGCAGCCTGAACAGTTCCCTTCCAGGTCAGCTTGCGCTGAAAAGCCGTCAGCACAATTGCCCCTGCCGCTCCCACACCCGCAGCCTCAGTCGGTGCAGCAATGCCGGTAAAAATGGTCCCAAGAACCAGGAAAACCAGGATGGCCGGCGCAATGATCTTGAGTAGAAGTTTGAACTTCTCACCCCAGGAAACCTGTTCTTCTTTAGGCACCGGAGGGCCCAGTTTCGGATTGACATAACAGCGAACAAGCACATAGGCCATGAAAAAGGCGGAAAGTAAGATGCCGGGCATAATGGCACCCGCATAAAGCTGGCCGATGGAGCTGTTATCCACCAGACCGTAGACAATCAACATGACGCTGGGGGGAATCAGGATACCCAGGGTTCCGCCCGCCAGGATGGATCCACAGGCGATAAATTTGTCGTACTGTCTTTTGAGCATCTGGGGCAGCGCAATCACCCCCATGGTGACTTCGCTGGCGCCGATGACCCCTACCATGGCGGCCATCATGGTGCAGGCGAGTACCGTGGCAGCTGCCACACCGCCTTTGAGCCATGACATCCATTGATAAACCATCTCATAGACTTCTTCGATGATTCCCGACCGCTCCAGAATGCAGGCCATAAAGATGAAAAGCGGAATGGCAGCCAACAGATACTGGACCATGAGACCGAAGATCCGGGTTGAAACCAGGTTAAGAGCGGCAGGACCTTGCAGAAGCAGGGTGAAAAGCACCCCCACAGATCCGGCGGCAAAAGCCACCGGAAGGCCAAGGCCCAGGATTAAAAACAAAGACCCGAACATCAAAATGGTGATCCACTCGATACTCATGTCATCTGCCTTCCGGTAACAACGGTGTAAAGGTCACGAATGAACCAGACAATGCCCTGCAGCAGCAATAAAAACGCACCGAGCGGCATCATGAACTTAATCGGATAATACGCCGGTCCCCAATCGGTCAGGGAGCGTTCCCCGGGCAACCGGATGCCGAAGATCTCGGCACCGGCTTCCATGGTTTGCGAGCTCCAATAAAAAGTCCAGCAGGTCCAAAGCAATACCAGAGTGAATCCGAAAA
>JARRJQ010000456.1:0-2836 GCA_037388985.1 Desulfobacterales bacterium
GCGCGAATTCCCGGCAGTGTCCAAAATGTTCGGTTAATTTTCCGTTTGCTAAAGGCACGGCAAATTTCATTTGATGATACCTCCTTTGGTTTTTCTTTAATTTAAGTCAAGTTTTTCCAATAAGTTTTTCCAGATCTGTTTGACGGCATGTCCGCCGCTGGAGTCACTGTTATATTCAAAAATGGTTTGGCCTTGGACCATGGCTTTCGTGAAAATCGGATCAAAGGGGATCCTGCCCAGGTACGGCAGACCTTCATCTTTGGCAAAATTTTCAATATTCCGGGTCAGGTCGACATTCAGGTCAAATTTATTAACACACACCAAAGCCGGCACCTTGAAGTGGTTTGCCAGCTGAACCACGCGCTGCATGTCGTGAATGCCGGAAAGGCTCGGTTCGGTTACCACGAGCACCGCATTGGCACCACCGATTGAGGCAATTACCGGGCACCCAACACCTGGAGGACCGTCTGTAAGTATGAGATCAAGATTTTTTTGCTCTGCCAGTCTTCTGGATTCTTGCCGCACGAGGGTCACCAGTTTGCCGGAGTTTTCTTCCGCAATTCCCAGACGGGCGTGGACCATCGGCCCAAAGCGGGTCTCTGATATAAACCACTGACCGCTTGTATTTTCCGCAAAATCGATCGCCTTTTCCGGGCAAAAATAGACACACACGCCACACCCCTCGCAGTCTACTGGGTTGACCTTAAAATCATCGCTGATCGCGCCAAACTGGCAGAGCTCCAGACACAACCCGCATTCGGTACATTTGCTATTGTCGATATCGGCCGTGTGACCTGATTTAAAATCGGTTTGTCTGGATACATGCGGGTCCATTATTAGATGAAGATCGGCCGCGTCTACATCTGCATCACATAGGACTTTGTTTTGCGCCAGTGATGCAAACGCCGCGATTAAACTGGTTTTACCGGTTCCGCCTTTACCACTGATGACGATTAATTCTTTCATGCTCAGCATACCTTCGCGGTGCCCCATCGCGCTCTGATGGATATAATTTCATGATAAAGCCCTAAAAATCGGTCCTTCCATTCCGGCATGACGTCGACCAGTATCTCTCCTCTTGAATATGCTTCCGCAATCCGGCGATCAAAGGGCACTTCCATAAGAATCGGCAGACCTTTTTGATGGGCATAATCGACGACCTTGTCATCTCCCAGATCGCAGCGATTAACCACCAGCCCGCACGGGATATTTAGGATCTGAACCGCCTCAACGGCCAGCTTTAAATCATAAAGACCAAACGGAGTGGGTTCGGTGACCAGCAACACGAAGTCGCTATTTTTCATGGATGCAATAACCGGGCAAGAAGTCCCGGGAGGCGCATCAATGATGGTCAGTTTTTCAGGATCTTGATGGGCACGCACTTTTTTGATCAACGGCGGCGACATGGCTTCGCCCACCCGCAATTTGCCGTGGACGAACTCGATGCCGTTGCTGTGGCCTTTTTGAATGACACCGAGTTCACGGCTGCTTTGGGTAATGGCGCCTTCCGGACAGACTTCCCAGCACCCGCCGCAGCTGTGACAGAGATCTGCAAAAACCAGTACATTTTTATTTAGCACCGCAATCGCCTTAAACTGGCAGATTTCTGCACATTTTCCGCAATAGGTGCACTTCTCTTCATTGACTTCAGGCACCGGCGTAAAAATTGTTTGCGTTTCCTCAATGGATGGGTTGATAAAAAGGTGCGCGTTGGGTTCTTCAACATCACAGTCCAGCAACTGAACATCGGAACCGATCGACCGCGCCAAATTTGTCGCAACCGTTGTTTTGCCCGTTCCGCCTTTTCCGCTGGCAACACTGATGATCATATAAAAATTTCCCTCTTCGAAATGATTTAGATGTATTGTTAAACGCCTCAGCGATCGGTAAAATAAACGCCAACTGTTATAAGCATATGCTCAAAACAAATTTAAGGATTTCCGCCGGAGCTGTCAAGCGCTTTTTTTAACGAGCAAAATAGGAAAAAATGGCTTTCCAGTTCTAATAGATATAGAAAACCGATGCTGATCAGAAACAGCAGGTTCACACCGTCTCCGTTTGGCTGAGCAAAACAGCTCCGGGCTCAGACTCGACTCAAATGCCCGTCTTTCATGCGGGAATGAGGGCAAGGGGCGCGGCGGTTGCCCGCCCCTTGTTTGCTTGGACAATATGCAGCCTGCGTGGATTGAAGTCTGTTTTAGGATCCTTGGGCAGGCTTTTCTTCCAGCTCATCGATGCGGGCATTGATCGCATCCAATGATTTCTTTAAGTAATCCGCTTCGGCTCTCAGCATATTCATGTCATCAGCGGCGTAGGATGGAGACACCGGGCCCGCAAAAGGCGGATACCATCCATAGCCCCTGCCATACCCGCGCCGAATGCCCATACCGCGGCCGAATCCACCCCTGAAGCCGCGGCGGAGCCCCATTCCGCCTCCATATCCGTAACCATAACCATAATCGCCAATGAAAGCATTAGCGCTTGCGGCTGTTGCAGGATTGCAAAGGCCCCTTCTGCCGCCGGTCATGGGACCGGCACCCATGGGACCCGTTCGATCGAATCCAGGCATAAGATCACCTCCTTTAGGTAGCGTTAGTCCAATGGTTAATTGATTGAGTTGTTAAGACTGCCGACCTCGGCCTTGTCCGGCACCTCCGCCTTTGCTCCGAGTCCGGCCGGCACCCCTGCCGGAGCCCATGCCGCCCTTTCCAGGCGGTCTTGCCGATCCACCTTTTGGATTGCATCGACCTCGGCCTCTTCCGGTCTTTGGGCCCTGGCCCTGCGGACCGGTTCCATCTCCTCGTGGCATATTATTCACCTCCTTTTCAATTCAGGT
>JARRJQ010000457.1:0-2832 GCA_037388985.1 Desulfobacterales bacterium
AGTATCTGCCAGCCGGTTATTCCTGCAGAAAATTTGAAATCATTGCCGCCACTGTGTTTAATTTTGACTTGCAAAGTGTGGCTGTTGATCTGATTTACGTGGATGACCTGTGGCCCGCGGTGATACGTTTCTTTTCCCAAAATATGCAAAACGGTTTGCGCCACTCTTTTGCCCAAAGTGATGTATGCGCTCGGTGTGAGGTGCTGTCGGCCGTGGTTTTTAAGATCAAGGGTTGTGGCTGCTAAATAGCAGTCGGCAAGTTTTGCAACAACCTGATTTTGCGCATTGCGGATGGCCTGGTGGGGTTTGTCTCTACCTCCGGGGCGTTTGATCATCCCGACGACCAAAAAAGGAAGGTGTTGCCGATCAGACCCATTGACGATATCGGCTCTGACCTGATGGGTAATAAAATGTTCAAGGGAGGCGGCATATTCGTCTTGGGTTACCGTGCCGCGGGCTGCATCCGCTTCGCCCTGGATCCAGACGACATACTCCACCGAGCCGCCTGCCTCTGATAGACCGGCAACAAAACGGTCGTAGATCGACCCCGGCGTAATATCTTCCCAGTAACCGGTCCCCCAGTCGGCTTCTTTTCGCAATCCCGAACCATTAATAGAAAAGTCCAGAAGCCCGACCGGAATTCCCAATCGGTTTATGAGCCGGTTGCCAAAGGCAATTGCGCCGTTGCCAGTTGTGCTCAATTTCGACCAACCGCTTTCACTGAATTTCCGTAACAGCGAATGGGCAGTTAAGTCGGTGCCCGTATAGAACCATTCTTTCATGTTTGACTGCCCCAGACAGGCGATTAACATGCCCACACCCCATTTATGTTCACCGCGGGCTTCAACGCTATGATTATCTCGGCTGCGCGCCTGGAGTTTATACCATCCGCCCTGAGGTATATCCGCAAGGACACCGACAAAAATTCCATTTTGCGGTGAGGGGTCTATGATGGTCCAGGGTGTGCGTTCCTCGAGCGTGCCGCTTTCGACGATCCGGGCTTCAATGGCTTGCATTTGGCCGGTATAGGTTCCGGAAACGATGATATCGGCCCTATGTCCGTGACGCTGAAAAATGCGTCCCTCCGCAAAGTCATTTACTGTGATCGAAGGCGGTTCCGAGGCCGGTGTAGCGGCCACTGTGGAGGCTTCATCGTTCTGCCGGGTTTTAGGGTTGGTGTTGTCTGAGGCAGCGTTGGGCCTGCCGGTTTTGGTCACGGTTTTTGCCGATTCGACGGTCGACGAATCGATGGCGGTCTTTGAATTATTTTCAGCAAGCAGCATTTTTGGATGCCGGGGTTCGGCGGCGCCGGAGCTTTCGGGGAGCTCATATATTTGGGCTGAATCTAAAACCAACACCCCTGGCTTATGTCCCGGCTGAATGTTCAGAGACACCGATTTTTGGAAAGGAAGCGGGAAATACAGTTGAACGGCTCCGGGTTTGAGAACTTTCAGAAAACTCAGCGGAGGATCCGTGTCATATTGAACGGTCAGGATATCTGAGTGGGGTGCTTGAATCGTCAGCTTCAGCACTCGGAAGATATCATCGCTTGAACCGGGTATGGAATTTAAAGAAAAACCGGATTGAACCCCTAAAGACTTTATCTCCAGGCCGTCGGCCTTGTGTTGCAGTGAAATGTGCGTGCCCGCCACAAACGCCTGAAGGTCGATTTGAGATTTGACGGGAATCCGGGCCTGGGTCTCAAGTATTGAAAAAATTTTGTCGACATCAATCTGCAGTGTTCCCAATTCGGATTCGGCTCTTTCAAGCATAATCAATTTGCCTGCGCGCAAATCCTCTCCGTGTTGTCCGGATAAAACGTTGTCTGAGCGGATGACTTCAAACCGGCCAAGTATTTGTTCCAGGTAAGGGATCAGATTGTCTAGAAACGCATCACCATAGATAATTGTCGGAGACAGCTCAGTGCCTTTGGAATTCCAATGATGCTCCACAGGAACATCCTCAGTCTCGGTTAAGAAACCCATTAACCGCTGGTTGAGATCGGCGTCTCCGGTTGATACGCTGGATTGGTAATTAACTAATTGTTTTTGCTCGGGGTTGCCAATTATCTTCGTCTGGAGGGCTTCGGCAGCAACCATTGCACCCAGATTATTCCAATTCGCACACGTTCTGTCATACAGCAATGCGTCGCTTTTTTTGGCGCTTCGCAGCAGTTCGTCGAGCCTCACAAAACCCTTTAGCGGGTGGGCTGCAAGGGCATCAAGGAGCAGGTCGTATCCGCTGCGGTTACATGATTCATTTTTAGAGACAAGGCCAACAAACTCAGGATAAATCGTTGATTTGTTCGGGGCGACCGTAAAATAAAATCGGCGACCGGATGCGGCGATGATCCGTTCAGTGGCGTGAAGCTCCAGAAGCAGCTGTTTGATCGCCGGACCGCGCCGGCATGCATCTTTTCGATAGTCTTCGATAGATTGTCGGCTGAAAAGCCAGCCGTGATTGCCGACATGGATGTTATCGGCGTCGGTCGCCTGAAACAGGCGGTAGTCCAGCCATCTTTTGGCGAAAAGCAGCGGACTTCGTAGAGAAAAACTGTCATTAAAATACTGGTCGAAGGCCTGATAGTATTTGTTGTCCAGCAGAGCCGGTCCATCCAGCCGGGGAGGTTTGAGGCCGATGCGCTGCATCCTGATGCCGAATTGCAGATCGCTCACCCAAACCAGCGTCGGTGCTATTAAAATCAAGATAAATATAAACAGCAAAATTTTTTTCATTGCGCGTTAAAAACGATAATAAATAAAAGGGCCGCTCGCACCACCAACGACAAGCGCTGCACAATAGGGAAGCAGCAGCAGGATCATTAAAGCGCCC
>JARRJQ010000458.1:0-6741 GCA_037388985.1 Desulfobacterales bacterium
TAATCGAAAATTTATGTCCGAAAAAGGTAAAAGCGGAGATTTACTCAAGCTTCAGAAAGAAGCATTTTATAATTGTACAACTTTAGTTTTTTATACTTTCGCGCCGGAACCTAACGATCCGCATCGTTATGATACCGGCAGCTGCTGGCTGCTTGTGGAAAACATTTGCTTATCCGCCACCGCCGAAGGCCTGGGAACAATGATTTTTGCTCTTTGGGAGGAAGGCGAAGAGCAAGTCAATCAAGTGCTACGAATCCCATTGAAAATGAAGCTGGTAACCGGTTTAAATATAGGTGTACCCGATCCTTCATATGTTCCGAATAAAAAAATTTTAAAACCCACCTCTAAGTGGATTTTTCGCGAAAAATGGATGGGCGAATAAACCCGGGGGGAAAATAGGAACGTCAATAAATATATAAATAACTATAAACGGCTCAAGGCACAAGGTTCAGGGCGCACGGTAAAAAATAAAGGCAGCACACGGCTCTCCTGTTAAATTCGCTGCGCTCCAATTCTTCGAATTATTTAACCCCGGTACCATCTTCCGGAGCTACGGGGCAGGCTGGCAAGCAAGGCAAAAGGTGCAGGGTTAAAGCAGATGATGATCATTTTTTAACAAATTAGCGAATCAACTAATTAACGATCAAACTGAACAGAGTGCTGCCACAAGAATACATTGTCAATTTAAACCGCGTCCGCTGTTTTACACCGTGTAAATTAAAAGGTAGCTATGATAAAAGAAAGGTTCATGGTTAAGGGGCTAAGGTACAGGGTTAAACAAAAGATTGAAATACAGTGACCCCATTTCTCAGAATGAGAGCGTGGGTTTAGTTTTTCAGAAAACCATTTTCTTCAAACATCAAATTGTGGCGCGGCCCGGTTCCAAGCTGCACTAAGGAGGCTTAAAATGTCTATTCGTATATCGCCCTTATGGTGGCCGGTTCTTGCGGTGGGTTCCCCGTTTATCGTCCCCTGGTTAGTTGCTAAAAGCCGCCGCTTCCAGGAAAACTGCACCCGGGCAACTGAACTAAACAAGCAACGCATCAGTCAGGCTGAGCCCATTGAGATGCCCGAACTTGATTTCTTGGAGCTGAAGGTGCTGGTGGAATGGAAAGCCAGAGAAGGATTCATGCGCGATGCCGGTGTGTCTTATTTGTTTAAAACCGAATTAGGATCAATGCTGTATGACATCGGCTTTGGCCCGACGCGCCCGGCTGTCACCCACAACGCAGCCAAGCTCGGCTTTCACATGGATAAGGTAGATGCCTTGACCATCTCGCATCTTCATCCTGACCACATGGGGGGAATACCTGCCCAGCGATCGCGCCAAGTGACAGTGCCTGAAGAGATAATGTCACCTGAAATAAAGCCCTGCTTTGTGCCTGACAGAGCTGAGGCCAAAGGATTCAAGGCTGAATGGGTCAAAAAGCCCTGGTTACTGGCTGCCGGCATCGCTTCTACCGGGCCTTTAGCCCGGAGCCTGTTTATGTTCGGTTTCACCGAGGAACAGGCGCTGCTGGCCCGGGTCAAAGACAAGGGTCTGGTTGTCTTCACGGGCTGTGGCCACCCAACGATTGAGGTGATTCTGGAGATGGTGGGACGCCTATCCAATGAGCCGCTCTATGCCATTGGTGGCGGACTTCACTTTCCCGTGACCGGAGGCCGAGGCAGCCGTGCCGGTATCCAGCTACAGACGTTGATCGGCACAGGCAAACCTCCCTGGCAAAAGATTACCGATAAAGATTTGAGCCGAGCAATTTCTACCATCAATAGTGCCAGTCCTAAAAAAGTTTATCTTTCAGGACACGACACCTGTGACCACGCCCTCGATCGCATGATGAAAGAACTCGATGCAGAGACTGAGATCCTTGAGGCAGGGGCGACCTATCATTTTTAGTTTCGTCTCACTACCCTTCCTATCATTGACGACGGTTTAAAAAAGACGGTGTTTATGAGGGTGAATTGGCGTCGGGCCACGGTAAGTAATTAATAATTATAAAGAATAGCTAAAAAAATGCAAATATTCTCACTAAATCATCACGCGTAATTTCTTGACTTTATATAGTGCCCGTAATATTTAAACTTTAACATTATGCTCCTGTGAAGCTCAATCTCACCAGCATCGTTGGTTATTAAATGTTTAGTGCTAGTCCAGAGCAGTGGTTGAACCGCTATTCGACACCAATATTCTCTTCCTTCTGAAAAAAATCCGGCGCTTTTAACCTTTTCGTATCTGAATGCAATTACATTGGAAAGGAAAGGGGGGAAAATGGAACCAATAAGAACTCGCTATGCCAAGAACGGCGATATAAATATCGCCTATCAGGTTTTCGGTGAAGGCAATGTTGATCTGGTGATGGTACCAGGGTTTATCTCCCACATAGAAAACTACTGGGAGGAACCGAACCTCGCACGATGGTTGCGAAAATTTGGAAGTTTTTCAAGGGTTATCCTTTTCGATAAGCAGGGCACAGGTCTTTCAGACCGATCCAGCAAAGCTCCGACCATGGATGAGCGTATGGACGACGTCAGCGCAGTCATGGATGCAGAGGGAATCGAGCGAGCAGCAATATTCGGTGTATCTGAAGGAGGGTCGCTTGCGACACTCTTTGCTGCCTCACACCCTGAAAGAACTCAGGCTTTGATTCTCTATGGTGCATTTGCCCAATTCAAGTCCTGGTTTCCAACGCAAGAAGAGTTGGAGGGTCTTTTCCAATATGTCGACACCGCCTGGGGCAGCGGCGAAAGTTTACCGAAGTTTGCACCCACCATGGCAAACGATCCAGCATTTAAAGAATGGTGGGGAAAGTTTGAAAGACTTGGGGCATTGATATCAGCGACATTTTGCCATCGGTGAATGTGCCAACATTGGTTATTCACAGAAAAGACGATGCGAATGTAAATGTTGAAGGTGGTCGACTGCTTGCCGAACGGATTCCTAATGCAAAGTATGTGGAATTGCCGGGGGTTGACCATCTGCCGATGGTTGGCGAGAGTCCGTACCGGATTATCGACGAGATAGCACAATTTCTGACTGGAGAATGGGGACCTGTCGAG
Organism: Desulfobacterales bacterium; assembly: GCA_037388985.1. GTDB lineage: Bacteria > Desulfobacterota > Desulfobacteria > Desulfobacterales > JAHEIW01 > JAHEIW01. The sequence continues at coordinate 3,058 of JARRJQ010000458.1, forward strand.
ACTGAATGTATCTTGGCCACTGTCCTTTTTACAGACATTGCAGACTCCAGCAAGCGAGCCGCCGACTTAGGCGACCAGAGGTGGCGAGATCTACTCGAAAATCACCACAGCCGTGTTCGTGGAGAACTGAGTCATTATCGAGGCAAAGAGATCGATACTGCAGGCGACGGGTTTTTTGCCACGTTTGATCGACCAGCGCGAGGTATCTGGTGTGCTTGTGCCATCCAAGACTCTGTCTCGAGCCTCGGCATTAAACTCCGGGCGGGTTTACACACCGGTGAGTGTGAATTAATGGGAGACAAAGTCAGCGGGCTTGCGGTGCATATCGGATCACGCGTAATGGAAAAATCTAACCCGGGTGAGGTCCTCGTTTCAAGCACAGTCAAAGACCTGGTTGCAGGATCAGGCCTGCAGTTCAATGATCGTGGGAAACATACCCTAAAGGGCATACCAGGTGAATGGCGTCTCTTTCAAGTTGAGCACTAAGTATAATTCTGATAGCCGCACGTATAGAAAAAAGGCGACATCCATTCTATTTTTACATTTGAAGGAAAATAACCCCACGCCAGCTTCCCTGTTAAGTTATTCGTCGAAAATTTGAGATCATGTTGTATATCTTTTGATTATCTAAACTTATCAATCTGTCTTCATTCCCGCCTCAAAAGCCCTTATTTATGCTGTTGCCGTCGTTTCATCTTGAATTCCACAAATTATCCGAATCGAATGCAATCAGGCTCATTTATTTTATTGATACTGTTAAGAAAAAGCTAAACATAACGTGATTAATTGCCGAAATAACCGGTACATGCATAAATTCATTCTGCCCTGAATACGCTCATGGTTGATTGCGGCGCTCACAATCTTCCACAGCATGTGCAGCATCAAATCTTTATGTGTAATTACGTCAGGCAATTTTGCCGAATGTCTGTGACGTGAATAGCTGATTAAAAGACTGAAAGGCTGTTATGATTGTAACGTGTGCGGAAACAAATTTCGAGTGCAATGCAAACCCATGCCCAAACCTGTGTCGGAACTCCCTATTCCTGTTACTGTCCCAGTCGATGCAAGGGAAAAAGAGATGGGCCTGAAGCCGCTTGGCGGGCTCACAACAGCGCTGCGCGTACTTTTGATGATAAACATTGCTGTTATCATTTTAGCCGTTTTTGCCGGAATATATGAATACCATTCATACCAGGGATTGCCACTTGGCTTTGATATAAACGAGACAATTCTCTTATCACAAGTGGTGGCGGCCCTGGTAAGCTTTATTCAATTCGTTAGCTTTATCATTGTGGGTATCACGTTTCTGCGCTGGATCTATCGGACGAATATGAACCTGGGTAAACTCTCGGGTCAACCGATGCATTTCACACCCGGCTGGTCTGTAGGGTGGTACTTCATACCGATCGCGTGGTGGTACAAGCCTTACCAGGCGATGAAGGAAATTTGGGATCGAAGCCACAAAAACCAATCCGCTACGGGCTCAATTTTAGGTCTGTGGTGGGTTTTCTGGCTTATTTCAACCTTCTTGAGTGATTTTGCGGGTAGAGCTTTCATGGAAGCTGACAGTGTAAGAGAATACACTTCTTCCGCCATGAGCTATATTGTGTCTGATGGATTCGATGTGTTGCTGAACATTGTAGCACTTATGCTTGTAAGCCGAATCGGAAACGCCTACTCAAAGAACTATAGTCAACGACGAGCTTCAACAGTTGGGCATTCCACCCCACAGGGCGGCATCCAGGCCGATCGATCGAAACCTTCCACTTCGCAAGCTTGCACATCTATTTAAAGAGTCTCTTATTTGGCGAGGACACTTGGAGAGAGATGCCCGTTTTTTATAAAATAAAATAAATAAAAGGGTCGGGCCACGGTAAGTAATTGATAATTATAAAGAATAGTTAAGAAAAGGGCCTATTTTTAGGCTTAAAAGGCCCATTTTGGGGGTAAAATGAGTCTTTTAAGAATTGATCTGAATAAATGAATATTTTATTAAATGGCATGACTCTCGAAAAAATATGACCACCAGAATCGATAACGAGCCGCAAAAAGAAGCCAAAAAAGACCTTGGAAATGAGTACGGTCATGAAAATATGCATTTCTCTCTATGATAATGGACTGTAATAATAAGGAAGGCATATATGAGAATAACTAGAAGCCATATATTGCTGGCAGTCCTATGTCTGGCGATGTTTGGAGCTTTAGCGGTGGTATCTCATCCAAAGGCCCCATCGAAAGTATTTGCTGTAAGGCCCAAAAAGTCTCATCCAAAGAACATCATCATCATGATCAGCGACGGCTGCGGCTTTAATCACTCGAAAGCAGCCAGTTACTACAAATACGGCACAGACGCCCGTCAGATATTCAATAGATTCCCAATTAACTATGCCATGAGTACCTATATGGACTATGATGCAAGTCACATCTGCTATAAGTATGGGTATGATCCCGTCTCAGCCTGGAGTGACTTCGACTATGTGAAATCTTGTTCCACTGACTCTGCCGCAGCAGCGACAGCAATGTCAACCGGTGAGAAAACATACGAGGGATCCATAGGCGTCGACATCTACCAGCAGCCACTGCTCCATGCCCTCGAGCTTGCCGAAGACAAGGGTAAAGCGACCGGTGTCGTTACCAGCGTCGAATGGAGTCATGCCACCCCGGCCGGGTTTGTCGCCCATAACGTTTCTCGCAACAATTATGCAGAAATCGCTCGGGAAATGATCTATGACAGCGCAGTTGATGTTATCATGGGATGCGGACATCCGTTGTATGATGCGAATGGACAACTTAAGGCTACACCCAATACCTTCAAGTACGTGGGAGGCGAAGACACGTGGAATGATCTGGTTGCAGGTACCGCTGGGGGCGATGCCGATGGCGACGGTGTTGATGATCCGTGGCTCCTCATTCAAGAACGGGCCGAGTTTGAGTCGCTGGCAAATGGTCCCACCCCTAAGCGTGTGATCGGGACGGCGCAGGTATTTCAGACCCTTCAGCAGGAACGAGGCGGTGACCCACACACAGACCCATACGTAGCACCTTTCATAGAAACTGTGCCAACATTAGAAGAAATGACAAAAGCGGCCCTGAATATACTGGATGACGATCCTGATGGACTATTTCTCATGGTGGAAGGCGGCGCCGTGGACTGGGCCAGCCATGCCAACCAGTCCGGACGAATGATTGAAGAACAGCTCGATTTTGAAAATGCTGTCAAGACTGTAATTCAGTGGGTCCGGAAGAAAAGCAGCTGGCGCGAAACGCTTTTGGTTATCACCAGCGACCATGAGACCGGCTATCTTACAGGCCCGGGCTCCGATCCCACCTGGGAGCCCATTGTGAACAACGGCGCCCGGAATTTGCCAGGTATGGAGTGGCAAAGCGGCAGCCATACGAATAGCCTGGTGCCTCTCTCGGCCAGGGGCAGAGGCGTTAGAAGACTCCAGCAATACGCCGACCAGGACGATCCGGTGCACGGTCCCTATGTTGACAATACAGAGCTATCTATGGTTATCTTCTGGGCTATTGATACTCAATAGAAGCCGGTGGCAGTTACAGATAACCGCAGGGAAATGGGGCTGGTCATGAAAATGTGCATTTCTCAAAAAATATGATCACAATCATCGATAACGATCTTTAAAAAGAAGCAAAAAAACTTGCAATTGATCTCGAACGCCCGTT
>JARRJQ010000459.1:0-5581 GCA_037388985.1 Desulfobacterales bacterium
GTCACATAAGCCCTTGGAATCCTAAGGGATTTTAGATAATCGTATACAAGAAGATCGCGTTCTTTTAACTGCCCCAGAGATAGTTTCAGCTCACTGGTTGAAGGCAGCTCATCTTTTTCATACGGATCCGACCCGGCCAAAACAATTGACAGATCAGGCTGTCCGACACTTACAAGCTTTTCAAGTCCCTCCTGCAGTTTGGCGACATATAAATGCTCTTCGCCTGCGGCAACCGGTATATCGATGTCGCTGGGAACAAATGACGGATTCAATCGGCCCTGGCGATCATAGGCTTCGCCATCCAGCGGCCAGCCCCGGGCCATATGAATGCTAAGAGTCGTAATCGAACTATCTGCCTGGGTTAACACCGCTGTTCCATCCCCTTTGTGGGCATCAAGATCAATGACCCAGGCGGTGCGAATCAGATTCTCGGCCTGCAACTTGCGCAGGGCGATCACGATGTCATTTACCATACAAAAGCCGGCGCCATAATCCTTTTTAGCATGGTGCATGCCGCCGCCAAATGCGAAACAAAATTCTTTTTCAAGGGCCACCCGGCAGCATTGGACGGTTCCGGCCACTTTAAAAAGCAGACGCTCAAAAAGTTGTGCCAGGGGCAGGGTGGCGTTATTCGGGTTGTAGCGATAGTATCGGCCTTTATCATCAATCAGTTCAAAGGTTCGGATAATCTCGTCTTCGAGCTTATCCGAATATAACCGGTCCACATAATCAGCGGAATGCACCCGCAGCAAATCTTCGCGCGTGATGGTCTCGTTGACTTTTGGAATGTGCCACTGATTCATTTTAGGGCCCAACAACTTGTGGCTTTTTAACTTTTCAAAGGTGGTGGCGGCTCGGCTGTGATGCACCGGAATTTCAATGCCAAATTCAACCAGGCCCTCCTTTAATTTCTTGTCATAGATAATCATATCACTGTTAGATGTCCGGTTTTTTAAGTGTTCAGGGTCAATCGATAAGTAATGAGTGCCGAGGACTGAGCAAAAAAGCCTGCCTGCCAACCGATCATTTCAACATGAGTTTCCTGGCCGGCATGGCCAGGCAAAGCGACGCCGGATCGGTTTCCCACATGAATCGTCCTCCTGGAGCCATGCGTTTTCGTTTTCCGCAATGAGCTGGCATGACCATATTCAGGGCTTGCTATTTTGGCATACCTCAGTCCTCAGCACTCAGTCCTCAGTCCTATGCTCTCATAGCCGATACCCGCAACCCATTTGATATCGCTACAGACAAGTAGAACTTAATACCGAAATAGGGAGCTAACAACCTTGCTTTTGACAAACTAATCATTTTTCTTTATAGTAAAAGCGATTAACGCTGTCGCCTGAAAGCTCAAACCGCATCACAAAGATTCCGGTAAATGGCTGAAGATTTTTTAACCGCGTTTTTTAAAAGCCTTCAACAGGACTTAACGAGTCCTGCTGAAGGCTTTTTTTACGCCTACCGCCATAAGGAGGCCCAGATGTCAGACAACGCTAAATCTGTCTCACCGTTGCAGGACAGTGCAAAACTCACAACCGATGCAGCCGGCGCATCAAGGCCGAATTTAACCGCAAAGCAAATTATTCGGCAGGCCTCTCAATTGGTAAATAAGCACATTAGCCGACAGCCGCCGGTTCAGCGGTTTTTCAGCTTTATGCCCACCATGTTGACCCGCGTATCACCGTTTCACTTCAAAGTCTTTTGGCGCTAATGGCCCGATATGAAAGTGATGCCTTTGAAACTTCCCAGACGGAATTGGCCCAAATTGCCGGCCTCGATTCGGAATCCAAGAATGCGGTGGAAATCTGGAAAAGCATTCAAAGATTGGCCGGCACCCGCATAGACCTGCAGCTTCACAGCGGCAAAGGTCAAAAAAGAAGGACACTGACAGAATTGACCGGTTCCATATTGAGCTTTGCTGATAAAAATCAGGCAGGCGACAAAATCCGCGTGGTTATCAATCCTTACTTTATGGAAATGTATGCCGAAAGTTTTGTGACCAACATTGACCTATCTTTCAGAAGCCGTCTAAAGTCTGATATCAGCAAGGCATTTTATCGCTTTTACCAGGGTCAATATGACAGGGCTTCGGAATTAGAGCTGACTCGGTTGGCCCGGGCCGTAAATCTGAAAATCGAGCCGGAAATGAGCCGGCTCAGATCAAAGGTGCGAATTGGATTGGGCGAGCTGCAAGAGCAAGGATATTTGCAAGATTATGAAATCACACGGGATAATCGGGTAAGCGTTACAAAAGCCAAAGATACGGCGGTAAAAATAGGCAGTCAGCTCCTGCGCCATGCAGACATTGAATATCTTGGCGACTGATTCTCAGCAGGCACCCATGCGCCTTTTTCCCGCCGGCAGATCAAATCGATTCGCCAGTGGGGCTCGCCGGCTGGGTTTTTCCGGCTTCAACGACATGAAAGCTGTTCAGCATTTCCTTAAAGGTTCCGACATCTTGCTCAAAATAATCCTGCTCTGCCGCTGTATACCGCAGGTTAAAAAACGTATCTTCTTTGATGAAACCGTAATAGAGCGTTTTGTATCTCGAACCTTCTTTGTCATCGTAGGCAAATAAAATCCTAAACCCATCATATCCTTGTATTTCCGCAGGGCTATTGGCCAGTACGTTGAAATTCAAGATATTCTCATCGGATGCGATTTCATCAATAATGATCTGAGCCGCCTCTTCAGGCAACATGTTCTTTTGCATTATCTTCTTGGTGTGCCGAAACCTTTTGTCGATGGGACGGTTTTGAACCAAGACGTACTGCAGAAAAGGGCTTTCTTTGGTTAAAAACAGATATCGATTATTGTCTATTTTTCGCCAGCCTTCGGGAATGTCAACCGTGAAACTGTAAGAAGCCGGTTGGGAAAAACCGCCCGTATGTGCGCAGGCCATAAAGCCGGCTGCCCCTAACAAAAAGATGAGCCAAAATGCTTTTTTCATTATCCTTCCTCACTGAGCCTACACTGCTTTAAATATTCCTGGATATACGCTTTATCCGGACTGTTCGGTGCAAGCTGTATACAGGATTTAAAAAATTTTCCGGCCAGCGCACGCCGGCCCTCTTTATAATGAATTAACCCGATCCCCTTATACGCAGCGGCAAAGCTTGGGTCCAGGCGCACAGCGCGATCGTAATAAGCAAGTGCTTTAGGCATGTCGTCATCTTGCCGCCGCTGTCTGTAGATTTCTCCCAGCAAAAAATAAGCACGGGAGTCATCGGGTTGGATCCGCAGATGCTTTTCAACCAAAAGTCTGGCCAGCTGAAACCGCCCCTGTTGGATGTCCAATTCCGCATTATTTAAAAACAGCCGGTCCAGGTTTGCAAGAAATTTTTCGCTGTTTTGGGTCACCGAACCTTTTTGCGGATGTTGCGTGTCAATCAGGTTTTGCAAATAGGCAACACGCTGGCCGACAGTGGGGTGGCTTCCCAAAATGGGCTCCTCAAATCCTTCCTGTTCCATTTCGCTAACCATTTGGTCGAATATATATAGCGCTTCTCTGGGATCATAGCCTGCTTCGACCATCAATTCAATGCCCACCTGATCGGCTTCAGCCTCCAGTTCTCGGATATGTCCGCTGAAGGTTGCGATTGCGCCGCTAATACCCATAAATCTAGCCACATCCTGCAAACCCTTCGTTTTGGACAGTGCGTGCTGAACGGCTCTTAGAAAAGCCGGTTGATCTTTGGCCATTCTCATAGCCCGCAGTGCATGCCGCTGGGTACAATGGGCTATTTCGTGGGCGAGTACAGCGGCCAGTTGAGCTTCGTTATCCATTCTGGCCAGCAATCCACTATTAATATAAATCATTCCGTTGGGGTAGGCGAAAGCATTTAAGTGGGTATCCTTGATAACACTAACCCTGATCTTTAGACCAGCCGGCTCGGGCTGAAGTTTGACCGCTATCCGGTTTAAGTAGTCTTCAAGGGCCTGATCCTGGTAAATGAGGCCGTTGCTTACCAGAACGCGTTGCTCCTGTTCTGATTTTTGCCAGAGCATTTGTTCATCTGTCCGGTTCTCCAATACCTCGGAGCCGGGAGCAGTCACGGGTCCTGATGGCGTTGCGCATCCCAGCACCAGTCCGGTTAAAAGCGATCCAAAGGTGAAAAAGAAAAATTTGCTCAGCCGATTGATCATTTTTGCCTGATGCTAAAAACCTTGAGCCAGGCCACTAAAGAAAAGAGTGCTATTTTTTCTTTAAATCCCGGCGGGTTAAAACATTTGCTCCTGACCGTCAGAACAAGAAAAAGATTGCTTGACGGTATTAAAAGCAAAAGACATGCCCGATCGACCTTTTTTGTCCTCTGCAGCGGGACGGAGGAAGATGCGGGACGGAGGAAGATCCCTCAAAAGGCGTGTACCATTGATTATCGGTAAGAAAAGACCTGAACTTTAGAAGGTCTTATTGTGCAGATGATGGAGGAAGGCACAGGACTCAGATGTTAAGCAAAGTTCATCAGAGTCTTAATTGTGTTTTTTTGATATCTTATGATCCGCCTGATTGCTGATTTCATCACGAAAACACGAAATCTAAAACGCGCAGCGCAGGCGCTCCCGCAGCGCCAGCGCTTGCGCGGCGTGTGCGCCGCGTGAGCACGAAATTTATCTTGTGTGCTTTTCGTGTTTTTCGTTCTTTCGTGTTTTCGTCATTAATTTATTTTTTTGGTTCCGACTTGTGCGGGTTAAAACATTTGCTCCTGACCGTCAGAACAAGAAAAAGATTGCTTGACGGTATTAAAAGCAAAAGACATGCCCGATCGACCTTTTTTGTCCTCTGCAGCGGGACGGAGGAAGATTTTTTGCTGGCCGCATGTAGTGACGAATTTTACAAACACGACGCTGTTTACAAAGACCTTGATCACATAGCGTTTAGCTGGTGGGGATACAAAAATCCAACTGCCGAAGATGCGAAACTGTCTCAGGAGCGCGGTTGGTGGGGAGAGGCGATACCCTATATTCCTGCTGAATGATCGCATATAAATCGGGTATGTTTTGCGGTTTCAAAAGCCGCTTTATCAAATCTTTTCTCTTTGAACGACGAAAGGGTGTTTATCCTCGACAAGGTTAACTAAAAAGTCGTGAGAATAAAGTCCTTGAGTTTCCCGCAGTGTCGACCCGATGGTTAGATAAAATCCGATTCACCCAGAAAGGGTGGTGCCTGGTAAAACCTAGCGGATATACTGTGTGCCACCCTTTTTGATTCCTTTCTGAAAAAAATTTCCCTTCCTGCAAATCTAAACATGGGCGGAATACATACTATATGTTGGGGTATGATTTCGCTTGACGCACAATTTGCATTTACATATACTTTTCATGTGAATACCAAACGCGCACAGCGGGTTTGGCGCATCCCGCATTTTGCTGTCGGGTTTCAGATCCAATACAGCTGCCGGATCATCCGAGCAGATTGTCGTCAGGTGTGATTCCTTTTAGTAAGTTAGCGATGAAAGCAAAATTTTCCAGGTCTGGTTGTCCAGTTGACAACCGGTGTTGTTTGACAATATAAAGTCTTCCAGGCATCAAACCTTCTTTTAGACTGCTGAGGTATAAGAGATGAGTTTTTCGCGCCATT
>JARRJQ010000460.1:0-2811 GCA_037388985.1 Desulfobacterales bacterium
CGGACGATTGTCATGGATTATCTGCGCAAAATTCGTCCAAGGCCGAAAAAAGAGCCCGAGGTGCGCTTTGAGACGCCGCCGGGATATCAGGGGCAAATGGACTGGAGCACTTACACACTGGATTTCACCCGCACCGGCCGGCAAAAGGTGCTGTGTTTTTCATATATTTTGGGCTTCTCACGCCGGCAATACATCGATTTTACCACCGATCGTAAATTTTATACCCTGATCCGGCGTCATCAGGATGCGTTTGCCCATTTTAACGGCATTCCCCGGACCTGTCTGTACGACGGTGAAAAGACCGTGATTTTGCGCTGGGAAGCCGGACAGCCGGTATTCAACCCGGCCTTTGTGGCCTTTATAACCCATTATCACTGCCAGCCGATAGGGTGTTTGCCCGGCCGGGCGAAAACGAAGGGAAAAATCGAGGCGCCATTTCAGTACATCGAAAAGAATCTGCTCAATGCCCGAGATTTTGAAGACTTTCATTCCCTGCGGCAAAAGGCGGCATGGTGGCTGGCCAACCGCTCGGATGTGCACATCCATGACACCACCGGCCGCTCGCCGCTGGAGCTGTTCCTGGAGCAGGAGCAATCCGCCCTCAAGACACTGCCCGCCAACCCTTATGACAGCGCCGAGGTGGCGCTACGGGTATGTCGACTGGACGGCTTTTTAGAACATGATACCAATTTGTATTCAGTGCCTTATGATTATATCGCCGATATTCTCACACTCAAAGCCACGGAGCAGGAGATCATCGTGTACAGCCCTGAGCTTCGAGTCATTGCCCGGCATGAACGAAAGCCTTTGGGGGCAGGGGTAAAGATCGAGGATCCCGACCACCGCAAATCAGAAAAAGTGCGCTATGGGCTTGAACCGGTCAAAGAGGCTTTTTTATCGCTTGGCGACGGCGCAGAGGCGTTTTTGTACGGTCTCAAACGGCGTCATCCGCACAATTGCGGGTTCCAGGCGCGCTATATCTTGCGTCTCAAAGAGCACTACTACTGCGAAGATATCCACCAGGCGCTGGTGCATGCCACGAAATATTACGCCTTTGACGGCAAAACCGTGGAGCGCATCTTAAAGGCCCGCTACCAGCCTCGTGCGCTGGAGATGATCAGTGCCCGGATGGGCTTGCAATGCTTTGAGCTTTTGCCTGAAATCAAGCAGCGTCCGCTGGAAGCATACAGCCGGCTTTTAAAGGAGTCTTGCGATGCACCAGAGCATAGACAACATCCGCAAACACCTCAAGACCTTGAAACTTAACCGGATGGAAAAGGCGCTGGATGAAACGCTGGCCGTTGCGGCAAAGCAAAACCTTGCACCCGCTGCCGTACTCGAGCGTCTTTTGGATATCGAGGCTGTCTCGCTGGTCGAAAGGCGTATAGAACGGCGCATCCGCGAGTCCAAACTGCCCGAGCGCAAACTGTTGGCCGATTTTGACTTCAAGTTCCAGACCGGCATCGATCAACGCCAGGTGATGGAATTGGCCACCCTGGGCTTTGTCGAACGTAAGCAGTGGCTGATTCTGGCCGGCAGTTCGGGCGCCGGCAAAAGCCATATTGCCAAGGCCCTGCTGCTGTTGGCTTGCCAGCGTCTGTATCGCTGCCGATACACAACCGCCTCGTTTATGCTGCGTGATCTTTTATCCGGCCTGGCCGATGACAGCCTCGAGGATAAACTCAAGGCATATGGGCGCCCCGACATCCTTTTAATCGACGAAATCGGCTTTGACCGACTCGAACAGGAATCGAGTCGAAATGCCTCGCTGTTCTTCAAGGTCATCGAAGCCCGGTACTGCAAAAATACCACCATTTTGACAACCAACATCGACTTCAAGGTCCTGGGCGAATACCTGGGCGATCCCGTCGTCACAACCGCCATCGTTGATCGAATGGTGCATCACGCGGTCATTATCAACATCGATGGACCCAGTTACCGGATGCATGAATCCAAACGCTTGAACCAGAGCTCGCGCACGAAAGGCGCAACGAAAAAGCCGAAATGACACGCCGTTTTTCGCCCGAAGAGCTGACTTTTTTACGCAACCGGGTTCCCATAACCCGGGTTGTCAAGACCCTGCTCCAACTGCCTACCCGCAGCACAAACGGCAAGCTTTCCTTTGCTTGCCCCTTATGCGGAAATTTTGACACCTCCATCAATGTCGCTCACAATCTTGCCAGGTGCTTTGTCTGCCGAGAAAATTTTAATCCGATCGAACTGGTCATGCATCAGCTGCACATCGGCTTTGTCGACAGCGTCAGGTGGCTCAAAAACAGCAACCACGCTGCTCCATCTCAAAATACCCTCACCACCGCAACCAGTAACCATCGCCCCACCGGCCTCGGCGATATCCTGGCTGATATCATGCAGGGGCTCTCCGATGGCAAACCTGATGACGCCCCGCAATCGATCACGCAGCGATTAGCAGCTCTCGAACGCAGCGTCAGAGATCTATACCGCGTAATCGACGAACTCCGCTCTTCCCTCCAATAATACTTCGTTATCCTCTTCCGATTATCTCTGCGGGTTCAGCAAGCGGCGGGCTTTTCTTCTTATAAAGTAAGCGCGGGAGCTATCTCGGGGCGCGGGCTTCGTCCTTCAAACCGGCGCCTATCATAAACTAATCTTCGAAATAAACAACTTCGCCATGGGTCCACCGGCCGGCAAGCCTGGGTCCATTCTTGTCCGGCGGTGGCACCATTATGGCGGCTTTGAATTTGGTAAGTGGGCAGGCGTTTATCATCTTTTCGACTTCCTCACGTGTCAGAGCAGGGACGTCTTTTGTCACAGGTGTCATGTCCATGAATT
>JARRJQ010000461.1:0-2798 GCA_037388985.1 Desulfobacterales bacterium
TGCAGACCGCTGCCTTACCACTTGGCTATGCCGCCAAAAAAATGGAGCGGGAAACGGGATTTGAACCCGCGACTTCGACCTTGGCAAGGTCGCACTCTACCACTGAGTTATTCCCGCTCGAGCAAGCGTCAATTTTTAGCCAGTAACCTGCTTTTTGTCAATAAAAAATCTCAGCCCTGTAAAAGACGTCTGGATCTGATGAAATAATCCGCCCCTGACCAGATAGTGAACGCCAGTGCCCCCCATAAAAATAAGGTGCCGATGATCTGGACGTCAAGCCTGAAAAACGGATAGTGGATCATCAGCGGAATAATGGCAGCAATTTGAAAACCGGTTTTATATTTGCCAAGATTGGATGCAGAAATATCTTCACCCTTCTGGGCAATAATGTTGCGCAGACCGGTGACAGCGAGTTCTCGACCGACAATGATACACACCATCCACGCCGGAACCCACCCCAATGATGCCAGCATGATGAAAGCCGATGAAACCAGAAGCTTGTCGGCGACCGGGTCCATCACTTTTCCAAGGGTAGATACCAAGCCTCTTTTTCTGGCATAATACCCATCAAAATAATCGGTAATTGCAGCAGCACTGAACAAAATGGCGGCGATAAAGGTGCATATTTCGTTGGGAAACAACAGCAAAACGACTATGATTGGAATCACCGCAATGCGAAACAGAGTCAGTTTGTTGGGACCACTGATTAATTTTTGAATTTTTTCCATTCGCTTATTTATTTCGCATTAATTTTCTTCAGATTGACCAGCCATATATTCATCGCGGCACTTCTTACTGCAAAAATATAAATCGTTTCCGCGAAATTTTAAATGCACGGCATTTCGCCGCGGGAAATAGGCTTGACAATATGGATCTTTAATCATCACATCATCTATTTCGCCCGCTGCTTTGCCGGAACCGTTTTTCAGGGAGCTGCTATCTCGAAACATCCAGGATTTAATCGACCGATATAGCAAATAACCGACACCAACAATTATTAAAAGCTTAATCATCTATATTCAAAAACCTTTTGAGTGTCATGGCCCAAACGCTCCAGCAGCAAGCGCATCTCCTTTTTCAACACCGGATGGATGACGGTTGGATTTATATCACAGATCGGCTTTAGCACAAAGCGCCTTTTATGCATTCGAGGATGAGGTATCACCAGCCGTTTTGAATTGATAATGATATCATTATACAGAATAATATCCAAATCCAGAACGCGGGGGCCAAACCGAATGGGATTTATTTTGCGTCCGGCGGCGTGTTGAATTGATTCAATTTGATCCAATAGCTGAAAAGGATCTTGAGCGGTCTCCAGTTTAACCATGGCATTAATAAACCAATCCTGATCCTCATAATCCACCGGCTCGGTGGTATAAAAATTGGACTGCGCGAGGATCTTTGAATGGACGGTCTCGGCGAGTGCTCGAATCCCCTCCTGGCAATTCGCCAGCTTGTCCCCGATGTTTGAGCCAACCGATATGTAAGCAATGTGCAGGTCCGTCATTTGAAAGCATCGGGCCGGAGTTCACCGGTGTAAATGATTCGGGCATCGCCTTCCATATAAATTTGATAAAATCGGCTGTCTTTTTTGTTAAAATGGATCCTCAGGTATTCCCCGCTGCGGGTTTTGACATCTATAGGTGAACTCATTTGAAACTGGCAGGCTGAAACAATGGCGCTGGCAATCGCACCGGTTCCACAAGCCAGCGTTTCATCTTCGACACCCCTCTCGTAAGTGCGGATCTGGATCTCATTTTCTTTGTGTCGATAGACAAAATTAACATTGGTTCCGGCCGGTGCAAAGGTTTGATGAAATCGAATTTCACGCCCCAGGACAACCACATCGACATCATCAATTTGCTCCACCATCACGATTACATGAGGAACTCCGGTATTAATACTGCTGATGTCCAATGAACAACCGGATAATTCTAGCGGATAGGACAGCTTGAGATTTGAGGGATCGGGCATCTTTACTTTAACGCGGTCGTTATCGATTTGGGCACTAACCACTCCAGCCTCAGTTTCAAAGGATAAAGTTGTTCCCGTAATTCCGTTGACATAGGCAAAACGTGCAGCACATCGGGCACCATTGCCGCACATTTCCGCTGGGCTCCCGTCGGAGTTGAAAAATCGCCAGCGGAAATCACATGTATCAGAGGGTTCAATAAGTATGAGACCGTCAGCTCCAGCGGACATCTTGCGACGGCAAACCTTGGAAATAAATCCGGTCAAATCAGCATCTGTAACAATTTTCTGCCGGTTATCGATAATGATAAAGTCATTGCCGGCTCCGCTCATTTTATAAAATGGAATCGGTTTCATTTTTTTCTTATTCAATAAACGAGGGGATACGTTCGCCTTTTATTAAATCCGAGTAAGTTTCTCGTTGTTTCACTATCTCATATCGGTTATTTTTGACCATGACTTCCGCGACTCTCGCACGCGAACAGTAATTGGAAGACATGACAAACCCGTAAGCCCCTGTACTCATGACGGCCAGCAGATCGCCAGCATTAACATCGGCTAGGCTGCGGTCAAGGGCTAAAAAATCACCGCTTTCACATATCGGACCGACCACATCTGCCACGGTAAATGGCGTTTCAGAACGCACCACAGGCTCGATCGCGTGAAAAGCCCTATATAAGGTTGGACGAAGCAAATCGTTCATTCCGGCATCCACAATGATGAATTTTTTCCCGCTTCCTGATTTCTTATAAAGCACGCGTGTCACCAGTATACCCGCATTTCCGACCAAAACCCGACCCGGCTCCAAAATGAGCTGCAAATCA
>JARRJQ010000462.1:0-2798 GCA_037388985.1 Desulfobacterales bacterium
TAATACCCACCGATGAGTCCAAGCGTTGTTCCGACCAGCAGGGCGGCAAAAACACCCCATAAAGCCGTTCCTCCCGGCAGCCAGAAGTTTGCCGATAGCGGCAAAATCACCAGCACCACCCGTGCACCGTAAATCAGGCGTGACCACAGATCACGCCCCAGCTCGTCGGTGCCTAAAATGTGTGCTTTTGACGGCCCCTGATTCGGAGCCTTCCAATCCTGCTCCAGTGAGGTATAGGGGGTGAGCAGCGGGGCGAACACCGCCACGAAGACCCAGAAAAGGACTATAAACAGCCCAATTACCGCGACCTTTGAGGCAAAAAGTACAGAGATGCCCTGCCATACACGCTGAAGACGGCTTGTTTTTGTTTCTCCCGGAATACTGCTTTCTGCGGGAACTGTCGCTTCCTGGGCACCTTCCATGAATTTTCCTGTCAGGTATATCGAATACGCGGATTTAAAAATGTATAAACAATATCGGCAATCAACTGGGTGCCGACGGCTACAATCACCAGAATCATCGCGCCGGCTTCGAGAGCATTGATGTCTTTGTTTAAAGCCGAATTCAGCAAATATTTACCGAGTCCCGGATAGCCGAATACCACCTCTACGATGACAATGCCGCCCATCAGCCAGTTGACATGCAGCATGATGACGGTAATCGGTGCCATTAAGGCATTGCGGATGGCATGTTTCGCAACGATACGCCGGTAAGGCAACCCTTTTAGATAGGCAGTGCGGATATACGGAGACCGCATGACTTCAACCATACTGGCCCGGGTGATCCTCAGCACATAGCCCAGTTCGATGAGGGTCAGAGTGAGCACCGGCAAAACCAGCATATCCGGGCGTTCCCAGGGCGCTTTCTCGCCAAAAACGGTGGCGCCGGGGACCAATCCCCACCAGACGGCAACGATCAGAATCAAAAAAATGCCGGTGGCGAACTCCGGGATCACTGAAAACGTCATGCCGCCGACCGAAAGCGCCCGGTCGCGCAGGCTGCCCTCCTTGAGTCCGGCCAGCAGCCCCAGAAACAGCGCCAGCGGCATCACGATCACAAAGGCAATCCCGGCCAGGACTAGTGAGTTTCTGAGACGCACGAAAATGCTTTTGGCCACCGGACGGCCGGTGCGCAGAGATTCGCCGGGATCGCCTCGAATAAAGCCCTTTTTCAGGGGAATATATTGCACCGGCCCCCCGGAGCTAGCTTTCCAGCCGGATCCCATGATAAAGGTCCAAACCTGACGGCCACCGCCCTTTTCCCACTCAACGACGTGGTTTTCATTATCCACCCCCCAGAAGGTGGACACGCCCTTTTTATCGGTTACCCAGCGATCGTTGTCCTTTTTCCTGATGACGGTGCCGTCGGGCTGGCGGATTTCGGCAATAAGGTCATCGCCGGAAAACTTCCAGCGCACCAGCCTGCCGTCCTTGCGCACGGCCCACCACTCGACAAAATCCCGTTTGGTGACGATGCGCTTCAGCGGCAGGCCCACTTTTTTCTCGGCATACCAGTCGGAGCCTGCCAACCAATAAATATAGCGGAGCCAAACCGGCTCATCCAGCCCCATTTGATTGATAAAAGATGCTTCCTGCTCGGGAGTGACGAACGCTCCCAGAACGTTACGGGCCACATTGCCTGGGGAGGCCTCGGTGATCAAAAAAACCGCCATTGAGACCAGGATCATGGTCAAAAAAAGCAGCAGGATTCGTCTGACAATAAATTTTGCCATCGCACTCGCTTGCGATTGTTAGATTTAGAGCGGACCGCATTCCTCTGCGGTCCGCCCCGGAGGATAGTTCCCGGTTTAGGTTGCCAGCCAGGCTTCGTTAAACAGGAAGATGAGGTTTGGATGCGAATCAACGTTCATCAGTCGCTTATTGGGACACATCCAGGTGTTCATCCAATAGGCGATACCGATGGATCCACGGTCCATCTGGATTTGTTCCAGCTTGCAGAAGATCTGCCGCCGTTTGTCAACGTCGAGGGTTCCGCTGGCTTGAGCCAGAAGCTCGCTGAATTCTTTGTCTACCCAGCGAGTTTCATTCCAGGGCACCGGCTTGCCCTCTTCGTCTGCAACATAGGCCAGGTTCGGCACCATAGTACCCAGCGGTCTATGTGTCCATGGTGTGACGCCCAGGTCGACTTCCGTCCATTTCTCCCAGTACTGGCTGGTGGGCATGGTCTGAATGTTGACCCGCATGCCGGCCGCTGCGGCGTCCTCTTTGAGAACCTCGGCATAGCGAACGATGTCGGTCCACTCCGAACCAACAGCCAGATTAACATCGATGCCGTTGGAAAAGCCGGCCTCGGTCAAAAGGGCTTTGGCTTTATCAGGGTCATATTTTGGAATCGGTTTTTCGCAATATTCGGGATGTTTGGGATATACGTGAAAGTCTTGGCCCTGCAATCCCTCGCCTTGATAGGCCAGAGCCAGGATCTTTTCTCTGTTCTGGCAAAGCTTCAGTGCCATACGAACGCGATTGTCGGTCCAGGGATCCATATCGACACGCATCCGAAGTACCCGGGTGGTTGCTGTTGCAACGGGCAGTATGTTAATGTGATCATCTTCTTTGACGGCCATCATGATTTGGGGGCCGGGATTGTCGGAGGCGTCAATCAGGTCGATTTCACCGGATTTGAGTGCGGCAATTTGCGGAGCCAGCTCGCCGCCCATATCGATGAAACGAATTTCGTCCATATAGGGCAGGGGTTTGCCGTCGGCCCCATTCTGCCAGTAATCCGTGCGCGCCTTGACGATACAGATTTCGCCTTCGTTATAGGTATCCTGAAGGTAA
>JARRJQ010000463.1:0-2788 GCA_037388985.1 Desulfobacterales bacterium
TCCTTTGGAAGATTTTATCAAACTGGATCAGGAGTTAATCCTGACGGATTTGGTGGTGGTCGAAAAAAGATTAGAGCGCATTGAGCTGGATGAGAGGCGGGGAAAAAATATGGATCAAGAAGAAAAGGCTCTCTTGACCCAATGCCGCCAGGCCCTTGAAAGTGAAATTGCATTGAGAAAAAAATTGGACCTCTCATCGGCCCCCAAACTCAAAGGATTTGCGTTTTTGAGCGCAAAGCCCGTCCTGGTGCTGTTTAACAACGAAGATGATGACGAGCGGATGCCGGATCTTAAAGATCTCATCGACGGAGAAGCCTGTCAGGTAATCAGGGGCAAACTTGAACAGGAACTTGCGCAAATGCCTGCTGAGGAAGCTGCTGAATTTCTATCTGAATTTAACATCGCGGCTTCGGCCATGGACCGCATTATCCGCCAATCCTATGCGCTTTTAAACCTGATATCTTTTTTTACCACCGGCAGCGATGAAGTTCGCGCATGGACCATTAAAAAGGGAACTGCGGCTCTGGACGCCGCAGAAGTCATCCATAGCGACATGAAAAAGGGCTTTATTCGTGCTGAAGTTGTGTCTTTCCAAGATTTGATGGATGCCGGCAATTATGCCGAAGCCAAAAAACGGGGAACCGTCAGATTGGAAGGCAAAACCTATGAGGTGCAGGATGGAGATGTCATACAGTTCCGCTTCAACATCTAGAGGTGGTTTCACAAGCCCATTAGTGGCTTCATGCGGTGGTGCGATCTACTTCACATATTTTTATAGCGTTTAGCAAGATGGGACACTCAGCGGCCCACATGCTGCACGAGCGCCGGCGCTCTGCGAGCGAAACCGTCACATTAGAGGCTGTCCAATAAACCTGCAAAACCGGATAAACCCTGCCCCTTGATCCCCTCCCGTCCAAAGAGGAAAGCGAGTTATTGGGCAGACTCTTTAGGCATTTTAGGCAATTGTTGTGCATGACGCAAAAGCATGCTAAAACAATTTGATTTCACTTTCGATTAAACAAGCTGGGAGATAAATTTGGCCGCAGATACGGTTTTAGAAATCATTGCTCAGGGTGCCTGGAATGGCGGCCGCCTGGTGGACAACTCCATTTATGAGAACAAAGGAATGACCTTTAAAGGCGGCATCCCGGTCAATCACAACACCATCGAAGAACGAATCGGGGTTCGGACTAGGATTGCAGCTGCTGAAAACGAACGGATCGGTGTGCAGGCCTTTAAGGATCTTCTGCAAAATTCGGAAATTGATCCTGCCCGCATCAAGCTGGTCATCGGGTCCACCAATATCGGTGAAGACAAACTCGACCCGGGACCTCTTATCCGGCATCCCTTTCAACTAATCCAAAGCGATTGTCCGGATGCACTGGTGCTCGATTTATACGCCGGCTGCCCGGGCTTTAATGCCTCAGTTGAGATGGTTTTTATCTTGTCTTTGGCCGGTATTCTTAAACCCGGTGATCTTTCGATTATTGTCGGTGCCGAAAATGTGCGTCGCGCAAAAGTCTTTGAGCCCGACGACACGGCCAATATCATCTTTGGTGATGATGCGTTGGCCACTGCACTTGAAACCAAGAGTTTTGCATCAAACGCCGGCACCGATTGTCTGACCGCCAGAGTAAAATTCAATGCCGGCGATAACTTTGCCCGCGGCATCGCCAATGAGCTGGTAAAATTAAAAAGCCCTGATGAAATCGATGGTATCATTATCGACAACCAGCAAGGGAAAATCGAACACCGGGTTCCGGCATCAGCTGCGAGGATTCAACATTACCTTGTTGAACAAAGCTATCCAAAAGAAGTGGCCAAGGGCACATTTAAGCGCTTTCAGAATGCCTTGGCGTTTTATGATCAACATGTCAATTCCTTTGCTTTTGACATTATGACGCCTGACCAAAGACCGGATAAGGTCGGCATGATCGCAAATGCCTACGTGAACTCCGGCAAATACAAGACCATTGCCTCGGCCTACCTTGCCCCTGACCATAGCGTTGTGCTTTCATTGCACGAGGGCCAGGGCCGTTCTTATCTTAAACCCGAGTGGGGGATTGTTGACAGCCTGACTCGAACCCATGGCTGTTTCGCCCATTATATAGAAGTCCAGCCGTTTAAAGCCAGAGAGGAACTCTTCGGCAAAATTGATGGTAAAGGCGTATTTTTACACGCCACCCGCAGTGCCAAGCGACATCTCGATGAATTGCTATCTGCCAATAACTTGACCATAGATGATATTGACCTGCTCTATGAACATCAGGCCAATTTCGCAATAATAACGCTAACCCTTGAACAGCTGCTTAAAAACAGTCACAAGGATTTAAACAAAGCGGTTTCTGCTGTGATCGCCAATAAAATGGTTAACAATATCCACCTGCGCGGTAATTGTTCGGTGGTTTGTATGCAACGAATGCCTTACGACCTCCAGCGGGGTGTCCTGAAGCCGGACAAAATTCAAGGATATGATGTGAACCAAAATCTTGAAAATTTAAAGCATGCCAAGACGATTCTTTACGATTCAATCGGGGCGGGGATGACCCGGAGTTCTTTTCTGCAAATAAAAAAGCAGCATGTCTCTTAAACGTCGAATAGCCTATCCGATGGCTTTCTGCTTGCTGCTTATCTTAAGCAGTGTCGGTCTTTTATTTCTGATCTCAAATATTTTCCCCGATTTTCTGGAATCCAAAATCGTTTCCGATTTTAGAAAAGATACCGGACTTAACGATGTTGCCCTTGATTTTTATGATCTGAATCTTGAGGGCGCCAACCTGGGGTCTGT
>JARRJQ010000464.1:0-2783 GCA_037388985.1 Desulfobacterales bacterium
GTCTTCCAGCTCAAAATACCCGTTTTTTGATCCGGTAAGTAGGGTCGACCATGAGTGAATCCACATATCGAGAGGAAGCTCTGATCCGTTGTGATCAATGGCTTCAGATTCTGGATGAATTAAATGTCGGAGCGTTTACTGTCGACAATCAGCGACGGGTATCTTCGATGAATCTCAATGCGCAGGCATTAATTGGCCTGCGAGATACTGAAGCAATCGGAAAGGATTGTCGCGAAGTATTTGTCGGCGTACCGTGTTTGGCGAAGTGTCCCTTCCGAGGTCCTATAGATCCGGCTATGGAAGAACCGGTCATTCAAATCCAGGGCGAAGACGAACATCTCCATCTGGTAACCCGCTTGGCCACCAACGTCTATGGCTTAAACCACTCGGTGGTGGGTTGTTTAACCATATTACAGGATCACTCTCCGATTGCCGATCTTATCGACCGCATTCATTACGAAGAGCGCAGCCTCAAAATTATACTTGATAATCTTGATATTGGTGTTTTTACAGTGGACCGCAGCGGTCATATTACTTTCTTTAACACCGCAGCCGAAAAAATTTCCGGATTCAATCGGCGCGATATTCTTGGCGAACCGTGTACGATTGTATTTGAAGCCGATGATGCTCAGGAAGTGTGTTTGCTGAGAGAGACCATTGTCGATGGTGTGTCCCGCGGCAGCCGACGCGGTAAGATGAATACCCGAGACGGTGTGACGATACCGATTCGAGCCGATTACATGGCCCTGCGCAATGAAAAAGGAACAGTAGTGGGGGGTCTGACAACCTTTCATGACCTGACACTGATTCACCAGCTCGATCAGGCTATGCGGGATCGTTACACCTACCATGATATGATTGGCAAAAGTCCGGTCATTCAAAAAATTTTTGAGATGGTTAATGTGGTGGCCGCCACGGATGCCACAATTTTGATAGAGGGATCTACGGGAACCGGCAAAGATCTCTTGGCAAAAGTGATCCATTCGGCCAGTCGAAGATCCGATAAACCATTTGTCAAGGTAAATTGTGCAGCAATCCCGGACAATCTTCTCGAATCGGAAATGTTCGGATATGTGAAAGGTGCATTTACCGGGGCGGAAAGAGATAAAACCGGGCGCTTTCAAGAGGCGGATGGTGGAACCATTTTTTTAGATGAGATCGGCGATCTTCCTCTGCCACTGCAAGCCAAGCTTCTCAGAGTCCTGGAAGAAAAGGAATTTTATCGTTTAGGCAGTCGCCACACGGTGAAAGTCAATGTGCGCATAATTTCCGCATCGAATCGCAATTTAGAAAAGCTCGTTGCCAAACAGCTTTTCAGAGAGGACCTTTATTATCGGTTGAATGTGTTTCGAATTGAACTTCCAGAGCTCAGAGACCGCAGGGTGGATCTTCCAATCCTCATCGGGCATATTTTAAGGCGTCTCAGTGCAGCCAGTGGCAGCCGGCTGCCGGAAGTCTCCGAAAAAGTGATGGAAGTTTTGCTAAACTATAACTATCCCGGCAATGTTAGGGAACTCGAAAATATTCTTGAACATGCATTGATTATCTGCCAGGAAGATACGATCCAGCTCATGCATCTGCCCGATTATCTTCACGCACGACCGGCCGTTCGCAAAGGGATCTCATTGGCCTCTAGCGCGCCTGCTTCTCAGCCGGACAATGAAGAACGCGCCGAGCTTGTTGCCGCACTTCAACAATTTAGCTGGCGTCGCCAGAAAACCGCACGCGCACTCGGTATGGACCGAACCACGCTTTGGCGAAAGATGAAAAAATATGGTCTGTTAGACTGAAAGGTAGGTGAGCAATGCAACGTTTATCGTTAACAATGATTACAGGGGGTGTTGCTATTGGCAACTAATTTGTAACCATTTGAAATTAAATGATTAATTTTCAATATCGTTCCTATTTTGGTTTTAATGTGTTGCCGAATTAATCAGGTCGGGCCTCACGGCCTGATGTGATTTCACACCATCCGGTGCCCGCCAATTATAAAATCTCAATAATTACAATCTATTATAAATTTAAAAATTTAATTGCGGTTATTGGTACCGTCTTTGCAGATCCTCTTTGTAAACAGGGTTTAATCGTAAATACTAAAATTGATTAAAAACAGGGAGGGTGCAAAATGAAAATAACAGCCAATAAAGATAAGGCCAAAAAACGCGTTATCGGATTTAAAGTGGTTGAAGAAGAATGTATCTGGATGAAAGCCGGGGTTGTCAACTTTCGGGTTTGTGATAATGCTTATGATTGCAACAGTTGTCCTTTTGACAAAGGAATCAGGCGCGCGATGGGCTTAGGTGATGATTTCGAAACCCTGAAGCACGCCCCCCAATGGGTTGAATATCTCAAAAAAAGGTATCGGGGTGCGTCGCGGCCGTGCCGGCACGCGCTCACCGGTCGGATTGATGCCCCCAAGATCTGTACCCAAAACTATGAATGCTATCATTGCCCCTTTGATCAAATGCTGGATGAAGCCGATCTCGTCCGGGATACGGAGGCGCCGCGCTATGAATTGGCCTCCGGTTATCAGTTGGCAGTTGGCTATTATTATCACATGGGCCACAGCTGGGCGCGGTTCGAGCATGGGGGTCGCGTCAGGGTCGGGTTTGACGATTTCCTGGTCAAAATATTTGGCCCATTGCAGTCTCTAATGCTGCCTGCGCTGGGGGAGACTCAGCAAGAGCACGAGTGGGGTCCTCTTCTTCTTCGGCAAGTGTCTCGTTAGCTGGCAGTCGATCAAGCAGCAGGTGGTGGCCTTGTCCAGCTGTGATGACGAGTAC
>JARRJQ010000465.1:0-4580 GCA_037388985.1 Desulfobacterales bacterium
TTTTTAAAATCGCGCGCGGATTGTGACCGGGCCCTGGAGCAATGTCGTGCAGGGTTGTTGCATGATTCTCCACGCAAAGCCAGGCTTAAAGATCGGATTAAGCCTTATGCCCGTCAAAGCCCGCATATCTTTAACCATCACCAACGCTGGTTCCTTGAAAACCTGGCGATAGGATCCCACCACGCCGGCCAGCTGCCGGCCTGGAAATTGATGCTGGAGCGGTTGATGACCTCAGGTCTGCTCGATGCGGTGTTTGCCACAACCACCGTGGCCGCCGGTGTGAATTTCCCGGCGCGTACGGTTGTCTTTTTGAATTCGGATCGGTTTAACGGCAGCCAGTTTGTGCCCATGGATGCCACCGAATTTCACCAGATGACCGGTCGGGCTGGGCGCAGAGGCATGGATAATATTGGTTTCGCGCTGCTGCTGCCCAATAAATTCATGGATGTTCGCCTGATGACAAGGCTGCTTCATTCAAGGGCCTCGGATGTCGTCAGCCAGATCAGAATCAATTTCTCCATGGTGCTCAACCTGCTGCTGTCTCACAGTCCCGATCAAATCAAGGCGCTGCTCAAGCGGTCGTTTGCTACCTATTTGATGCAAACAGCAGCGAAGAGAAAAAAAGATGCTGCAGGCCATTTGAGGCACCTCAATTTTCTTAAAGAAACCGGTTATGTCACCGGTTCGGGTGGACTCACCGAAGAGGGGAAATGGGCCAGCCGTTTACGCGTTGACCAGCCCCTGTTAATCGCCGAAGGTTTCCGTCTCGCTATCCTGCCCGAAAACGAGCCGCATCTTCTGGCCGCCATCATCGCTGCGTTTGTCAACGAACGCGAATCCGATACCAAAATGCCCAAAAAGCGGGTGCCCAAACCGCTGATGGATGCCTATTACCGGATCATTAACGGATTGAGACCTTTTGCCCGGCAAATGCTGGAGCAAGGGTTTGAAGTCCGCCCTTTGCTGCTCAGACCGGTCGTCGCCATTTACGCCTGGGCGATGGGGGAACCATGGGAAAAGGTGTGTGGGCTGGCCGAAATGGAGGGGGGCGACCTGGTCATGCTGATCCTCAGAACCGCCGACAATTTGCGCCATATTCGCGGACTCAGGCAAGTCTTTCCCGAAGCTGCCGAAACCGCTGCTCGATCGATCGACCTGATTTTGCGCGAACCGGTTGTCTTCGAGCTCTAACTGTGGGGGTTCCGCCAAAGGCGGTTCAGGTTTCAGTGTTCAGGTTTCAGTCAATAGATCATAAGGTTTGGGGACCGAAAGAAAACATTTAGGACACAGATTTACTCAGATAAACACAGATTTTTTTAAGAATTAGTTTAATCACGAAAACACGAAAACTAAAAAGCACAAAACAAACAATAGCCAAACTAAATTTAGACAATTTTTCGTGTTTCCATTTTTTCGTGCTTTCGTGATCAAGTATTTTTTTAATCTGTGAACACCTGTGTTAATCTGCGTCCAATAATTTTTTCCGTTTCCCTGCCTTCTGGCCTCCAAGCATCCTGGCATCCCAGCCTATGAGCTATATGCCTGACACCTGAAACCTGAAAACCACTTATTGAAACCTATTTCTTGACAATGATCTCTTGGATCTTTTCCGCCAACTGGTTTAAGTTAAATGGTTTTTGAATAAAGCCGTCGCAGCCGCGCTCTAAAATCTTGGAGGCTTGACCGTTGATGCTGTAACCGCTTGAAAGCAGCACCTTGATATCGGAATTGATCGCCTTTAAGTGATCAAAAGTTTCACCACCGCTCATCGCGGGCATAATCATATCCATGACGACCATATCGATTTTATCGGCGTTTTTCTTATATAATTTGATGGCTTCGTCACCGCTTCTGGCGACAATGACTTTGTAGCCCAGCTCCTGCAGCAATTCCTGACCAACCTTAATAATCATCTCCTCGTCATCGATCAGTAAAATGGTCCCCGTTCCCTTGGCGACCGTCTTTTTCACGGGTTCGGTTTTTTCCTGCCGAACTTCTTTGCTGGATGCCGGCAAATAAATGGTAAAGGTGGTGCCGCAATCCAACTGGCTGTGAACGTTGATATAGCCCCCGTGGCTTTTGATAATGCCATAAACAGAGGCCAGCCCCAGACCCGTACCGCGGCCCATTTCTTTGGTTGTAAAAAAGGGTTCAAAAATGCGTTTTTTGGTTTCATCGTCGAAACCGCTGCCGGAGTCAGCCACGGTAATCTTAACGTATTTTCCGGTCTCGACCTTGTAAGGTTGAATATTTTCGAAATCGGCATCCAGAGTCACATTTTCAGTTTTGAGGTGCAGGTCCCCGCCCTCCGGCATTGCCTGCCAGGCGTTTACGTAAAGATTTAACAAAGCCTGCTCGATCTGCCCCCGATCGACCTCCACCGTGTAAAGGTCCGGCATCAGGTTTTTATGAATTAGTATTTCCTTTTTGGTGCGGCCGAACATTGAAGCGGACTTGTCGATAATGCTGTTGATGTCCGTGGCAATCGTGTGATATTTGCCCCTGCGCGCAAAGCCCAACAGCTGTCTGGTCAGTTCCGTGCCGTTTTCCACATAGGTTTCAATATTTTTAAGTTTTTCATAGAATGCATGATTGCTGTCGGTTTTCAAAAGCATAAGGGAGGCATTTCCCTGAATCCCCATAAGGATGTTGTTGAAGTCATGCGAAATGCCTCCGGCCAATGTGCCGATGGATTCCATTTTTTGGGCCTGCTGCACCTGAATTTCAAGCGTCCTTTTTTGCGCTTCAGCATCCTTTCTTTCGGAAACGTCCCGCAAAACGCCCCTGAATCCGACCGGAACTCCTTCCGGATTTCGGATAAGGGAGGCCGCCAGCTCCAAAGCAATGGCTTCGCCGCTTTTGCCAACCGCATCATAGCCGGTTCCCCGAATGGGTTCCCCCGTCTTTAAGATCTCAGCATAGATTTGATCCATCTTCCGGATCGTTGCCGGAGAGGTAAACTCCCGGATATTTTTACCCAACATTTCCTCCGGGCTATAGCCAAGGATTTTACATAATGGATCATTAAAAAAAGTAATGTTTTTCTCAAGATCAATCTCAAAGCAGCCTTCCTCAACATTTTCAACAATATTGCGATACTTCAGCTCACTTTCCCGCAGCGCTTCATCAGCCAGACGGCTTTGGTTAAAGGTGTAATGATAATGGGAGGTGAAAATTGCAAAAATACATAACACCAGCAACCGGGTAAATATTTCAAATTTGTTCGGGCCTAGCAAATGTTGGATAAAATTGGCCTCGGGTCTCAAAAAGAAATACATAAAAGATTCGCAGACCCAATAAATGGCGGCCAGCGTAATGCCGGTGACCACTATCGAGTCCATGAATCCGTTATGTTTTTTAAATTCAAATTTCATGCAGTGTTCAGTGTTCAGGTTTCAGCCCTGCCAATCCTGACACCTGACACCTAATCCGACCGAACATCTAACCCATCACCTTTAACTATTGAACCCGGAACGATGAACCTCTAACCCTTTAATTTTATGCTTATTTGCTACTCACTGTCAAATAAAATACGCCCCATCTGTCATAAGTGCTCGTAAATTAAGCCTTTCACGCGATAAAAACTTATAGATGAACGATCCATCAGGATTCATCGCCATGCCTTCATAAGCCAATTCAATATAAATTGCATTTTGGCCCATTTTTCGATAACCTAATATAGAAGTGGTTTGAAAACCCCATCTCCCCGCTAAATAAACGGGATTTCGCATTGAATTGAAAGATTAATTAAGGGGCTCAAAAGGTCCAATGGCTGCGTTGTCCCGCGGATTGAAATACTCACGTACTGACGTGTACGCTCCGTTTTCAATCCGCGCGACGATTGCTGAGCACTTTAATTTAAAAAGATTAGAAGCGAAGTCCCGCTTATAACGGCGGGGTTGAGCACCTTTGATTAAAAAGTATCAGATGCGAAATCCCGCTGACTAGCGGGATCCTTGGACCTGATCTGAGGTTTTGAAACCACTTCTAATAAAGTTTGATTTTGGAGAATAAGGATGCGAGCAATCAAAACGATTCTGGCGATCATTTGGGCTATTTTATTTTTGGTCAGCTCCAATGCAGCGGCCGACGATGAAGATATGTTTAAAAAAGGCCTTCAGCTGATGGATCAGCAGCGCTACGATGAAGCCATCAACGCATTTTCTAAAGCCATCGAAATAATCCCTGCCGACTTTCAGGCTTACAATAGCAGAGGAGTGGCCTGGGCGCTAAAAGGTGACTTCGCCAGAGCCATCGACGATTATAACAAAGCGCTTGAACTCCGACCGCATTACGCCGAAGCATTTAATAATCGCGGCTATGCGCACACGCAAAGAGGGGAATTGAAAGCGGCGCTTGATGATTATAGAAAGGCCCTGGAAATTGACCCGTTTTTCGTTGATGCTTACAACAATACAGCCTGGATATTGGCCACAACTGATGACACGCACCTGCGCAACAGTGCCCAGGCGAACACGCTGGCGCAAAAAGCCGTCGAACTCGAGCCAAAGATTGCCTCGCTGGATACGCGGGCTGCAGCGTATGCGGCTGCCGGCAACTACGAAGCCGCCATTGAAACC
>JARRJQ010000466.1:0-3681 GCA_037388985.1 Desulfobacterales bacterium
CCGCTTTCTGGGTGATCATCACTCCGCGGGGAAACCGGGTACTCCCGGACGTATACTGCAGGTAGGCCAGTTCTTTAGGGCCCAGAGGACTTAGCGGAATCGATGCCTCAGGCAGCTCGGCAAATGTCTTTGCTGTGCCGCAAAATCGAAGATTAAGTCCTTCGGCGGCTTCTTTAAGAAAAGGGTAAAAATCATCAGTTGCCATTGCAATCGTGGCCCGGCAACTCAAAAGCAGGCGTCGCAGCTGATCCACATAAGATTTTCGACCCCCCATGTGAATCGATGCCGGCAGCGGTACCGGCACCAACCCGGCGTACTGGCAGGCAAAGAAAAAACGGATAAAGTCTGGATGGGTATCGGCCACCAGAGCCACGCGCGCGCCACGCTCCAGGCCCAGACTATTCAGGCGGCGGGCCAGCGACCGTGCTTCATCCCTTAGCCTTGAAAACGGAAGCACGGCAGATAATTTGCCGCGCCCATCGTAAAAATTGAAACCGGTTTGACCCTGAGCCGCATAATTAAGCGCCTCAGGCAGAGTAGAAAAGTCTCCGGGTCGCAGTGGTAGGTTGTTCCTCGTCGGCGTTGCTTCCATAGTCACTTCATCCCTCTCCTCTTATGAAATTCCGATTCTTCCAGATAAGTTAAACAAGCAAAGTTCATCTACGGGATACATTCCAAATCCAAAAGCCCCCTTCTATCTTCTGCAGCCTCTAAAGAAAGAAGATAAAATATGTATGAGTTTTTATCTAATAAAAAAACGAATGTCAAATAATTTATTATAATTTTACTAACTTATCGTATCTTTGCTGAAAAGAAAGTAGTCATTTTTTAGGCACATCAATCATCAAATCCGAGAAATTCGGCATTTATCCGATAGGCGATTTAATTATCCAAAATAACACCAAATTATGATAAAAAGCCCATTTTCGCATAAAAAGTGCGTAATCTAAACATCAGAAGTGTGTCCAAATAGACACACAATTGCGTCATTTTGTGTCCATTTGGAAACAATTAAAAAAATTTCGCCGGCCCCTATTAACGATGTAGTAATTTATGCAGACAAGGAATGACTAGAAATCTTCGTTTGAAATAATGCTTGTAAAATGGTCTTTCATTTGGCAAAGTCGCCCTGAAGACAAAAAATGCATGCGCAATATGATCGAATCAATCGGGGGTGTCGTTTACAAGGATATCGTATTTACAGCAAAGGTTCCACCTGAGGAAACCCAACCAAGCATATGGCAGAATCGAGCCAACTTTTTACTGCGATAATCCTGGCAGGCATTCGCCCCAGCGGTGATCCGCTCGCTGAAACTGCCGGAGTTCCGTGTAAGGCATTTATCCCCGTGGGCGACAGACCGATGGTGCTGCGTGTGCTTGATGCGCTGGAAGACTCCCACGAGATTGGAACGCGCATCCTGTCCGGCCTTTCACAACAGGCAATCGAACAACAACCAGATCTTAAGGCCCGTATCGCAGAAGGCCGATTGAAATGGGTACCCGGACGATCCACACCAAGTTCAAGCACCCACCACGTTTTGCAATCGCTGTCGGATGATGCACCGGTGCTTGTCACCACCGCCGATCACGCGCTGCTCAGAACGCAGATCATTGATTATTTTTGCGCTGAAGCCCGCCGGACAGGATGTGATGTTGTGGTGGGTCTGGCATCTCATAAGCAAGTCATTGTGACGTTTCCTGAAACCAGACGGACTGCCCTTAAATTCAAAGATGGATCATACTGCGGGTGCAATCTATTTGGCTTTCTGAACCCGCAGTCTTACAGGGCAGCGCAATTTTGGCGTCAAATCGAACATGACCGCAAACACCCACTCAAAATGATGCGGATACTCGGGTGGGGGGCCGTGCTGCGTTATCTTGCGGGCAAAATGTCGTTAAATGAAGCCCTGGGCTTTCTTTCGAAGCAGATAGGACTCCGTGCCGGCGTGGTAATGCTTCCTTTTCCTGAAGCAGCCGTGGATGTGGATACAGTCAATGACTTGAAATTTGTTCAATCTCTGGTGGCAAAACAAAATATTTGAAATGATTAGGCCGTAACTGAAAATATGACGAAACTTTTTACACCACGAAAACACGAAAATCTAAAAGCACGAAAATCTATAATTATGTTTTATATTTCGTGTTTTCCAATTTTCGTGATTTCGTGATGGAGCTTTTGGTGTTTGGACCCTTTTGCCTGCCCAGTTAAACCCTCGAAAGTTTAACCGGGGTGCTTTCGTGATTAATTTATCCTTTTCGGCACTGAATCAAGCTTTACAGCAGGCGAAACGTATCTTGTGTGATGAAACCCTTATGGTTGACGAAGCTTCGCACAGAAACATGCACTTGCCATCCATGATCCGTGTGCGAAAGGCGATAAAGATGGTAGCGCGCTCGCCGCTCGGAACGCCGATCGGCGGCTGAAGCTGATGAAATTCCGATTACTGGAGCATATCTGCCCGGCGTCTTCAGCTGCGCTTGAGCGAGGCGATGGGTATGACCGTGCAATATCAATTCAGCGCCATGCTGCTGCACAATTGCACGAAAAGCATCAGCATCTGTAAGTCGTTTGCGCCACTTGACGGCACCGTCTACCGGTGGGTGATGAATAAGAATCACACGAAACAAACCTTGGTGGCCTGTTTCAATCAGTATTTTTTCAAGTCGCTGCCGCTGCTCTTTTCCAATGCGACCAACAGCTAAAAAAGTTGAACAGGGTCTGGCGGTGCTTACCCCGATCAGCGCTACCCTGCCTCGAACCCGCAGACTTGGAAATAAAGTAACAGATGAAACCTTTTGACCAGCGCTGATCTCCTGATTATCGGAGACGATATACTCGACCCAGTGGTACAGGCCGAATTCAAGGGCATTCGCCACATAAGCATCGTGATTTCCCGGGATCACCGTTACCTCAGACGGCATCCCTAAAGTACTCAGCAATTCCTTTGCTTTTAGAAATTCAGTGAGCAGTCCCAGATGGGTGAGATCCCCGGTGACGGCAATGTGATCCGGGTGGTTCGCCCGCACATCTTCAATCAGGCCGCTGAGCACCTCGCCATGGTGTTGGGAACTGCGCTTCAGTCGCCATTTTAGATAGCCGAAAAAGCGCTTATTAAGTAAATTGATGAACCGAATATCGTGATAGATGGCCAAATGAGGGTCTGTAAGGTGAGCCAGAGTAAACGTTTCGTTCGGGTTCATCGATATAGTTCTCAAAGCACAAGTTTCAGCCGCCAGGCTTTCAGCAATTCTCGCTGAAATTAAGCAAAAGATTGCTTCGTCGCTCACGCTCCTCGCAATGACTGCACGAAACATTTGCGGGTCATTGCGACCTGCCCGCCACCACGCCCGCCTCGCCTTGCTCGCATGGCGGGCAGGTCGTGAGCCTCCCGTCCGCCATCGGCTGTGCCTCAGGCAATGCCGGGCGGGCTCAGGCGAGGCAGGCGGGGCGAAGCGAAGCAATCTCAACGCTTTGGTAACTCACCGAGAATTGCTGCCAGGGTTTCGGGGGACTTTACAAAAAGTGCTATTTCTCGTATATAACAGCAAATTATTTTTTGCAATGAGGCTGACATCAACATGCATCCAAGTGGATGATTTGAGACCACTTTGTGATAGGAAGGATTTATGGATAACCTCCGTCTCGCAGCTGGTATGAATAGACCACGACAAAGGAGCAGC